>NZ_JAQDKN010000007.1:0-193145 GCF_027662015.1 Coprococcus sp. AM100_B19A | reverse complement strand
GTATTCCATTTCGTTCATCATAGCCATTTACCCACACAATCCAGACGGTATCTGGCTCTGTTGAACCTCATCTTCATTATACTTCAAATCTTTCTTTTTAGCAAGATATTCTTTTGTATTTGTTTTGCCGTATTTCTGGGAAATCAGGCTGACGAACACATCGGTGGCGTCCAGTTCCCCGTCAAATACGGTTGTCACTTCAATCTTGGTCTTATTTTTCGCCATAGGCAGTTATCCTCCATACATGAAAATAGCCAGACAGAGAACGGTCGGCAACGAAGTCCGGCAACGGGCTTCAAAAGACCTTGCAAACAATCTCAATCTGGCGTTGATTACTATTTATACTTTTCTTTTATTTTTCTGTTGTTTTGGTTGTCAGAGAGGGAAAAAGCCCGGAAATAAGGGATTTTCCCCGGCAACCGGCTCGGCAACGGGATAGCAACGAAGTCGGCAACGGGCTGTCATTTTCAGAATGGAAGCTCCATCTGCTCTGTGACCTCCACAAAACCGTCCATAGATTTTTCGGGCGGGTTGTCGGTGTCCGTTGCCGGGATTTCACGCTCCCAGCCCTTTTGTCTGCCGTATTCCGCAAACATCCTCGGATTGGAAAAGTAGTTCCACCCGGTAATGCACTGGTTCATTATCTCGTTGATTTCCCGGATTTCCCATTGCTTCGGCTCATCAAAGGTGTGGTTTAAGGCTTCCTTGTAGAGCTGCTTGGAGCAGACCGTTTCCCCGGTGTACTTATCAAGGTAAGCCTGTATCATCCCGGCTTTGGTGTCCTCCGGCATAAAATCCCGCTGGTGTTCTTTGAGATACCGCTGTATGGCTGGGCTGAATGATAGCTTGAACATGCCGCTTCGGTAAATCTCCATTGCTTCCGCCCACATCTGGCTGATATAGGCTCTGGAAGCGGCTTCGTCCTCCAAAATGTGAACCTCGGCTTGCTCCGGGTACACCATGACCGGGATAAATCGGCGGTTGCCGGAACGGTCAAGGGGGAGAAAGTCAAGGGCGTTGGAAGTGCCGCCGAACACGCATTGACGGGGGCGGTCTGCCGGGTGAGTTTCATAGGGAATTTTGTAAACCTCTTTCTGGCGGCTTAGAAAGGACTTGATTTCCTCAATGCTCTTGGCATTGGCGGTTGCCATCATTTCCGACATTTCAATTATCCAGTGACCTTGCAGCTTGCGGTACACGTTATCATCGTCCAGCTTCCGCAAATCATCGGAAAACCACTCGTCCCGGACTGCCAGCAGCCGGAAGAAGGTGGATTTGCCAGCCCCCTGACCGCCTACCAGACACAGCATGATTTCAAACTTGCTTCCGGGCTTAAATGCCCTTGTAATCGCCCCCAGCATGAACAGCTTCAAGGCTTCATAGGTGTAATCGTCCACATCAGCTCCCAGAAAGTGCCGCAGACAGAAGCGGATGCGCTCAGTCCCGTCCCATGCAAGGCTGTTCAGAAAATCCCGGATGGGGTGGTACTTATTCTCATTCGCCACAATCCCGATGGCGGTTTCAATCTTTTTCTCACTGGTAAGCCCGTAGGTTTCCTCCAGATAGAGAAGCAGATACTTCATGTCCGTATCGGTCAGGGCTGTGCTTTCTCTGTGAAAACCGATGGGCTTTATGATGTCCTTGCGGTCGGTCAGGATGTTGTAGGCGATTGCCCCGGCAAGCACAGGGTCACGCTGGAATACGGTCAGGCAGTTCCGTATGCTCTGGCGGACGCCGCCTTTCTCGGTGGTTTCCAGAGTTGCCTTTACTTCCTCAACGCTCTGGGGCGTCTGCATGGCGTTCATGGTGTTTTTTAGTTCTTGCTGCGTCTGCGGCTGCAAGCTCTGCCATTCGCTGTTCAAGCTGTATCACATCCTTTCCGTAGTCCATAATCAAAACCGCTTTTTCCTCTGTCTCCCCGAACAGCAGCACATCCAGCAGATATTCCACATGGGCTTGCTTCTGCAAGGCTTCCACGAACCGGGGATGAAACGCTTCCTCCGGGGAGTGCGGGGCATAGTCGGTTTTCCATACCCGTAAGAGGTGTAGATAATCGGCAAGGACACGGAAGCAATGTGCCTTTGCTTCCCGGAACTGTTCTTCCGGGGATTTCTGCCGGGGCTTGGGCTTCCTTGCCCTGCCCGGTGGCTTCCAGTCCTCATAGGCAAGCCCGAAGTCACTCGCCAACTGTGCGGCGGCTTCCTTTTTCCCCAGCCCGTACAGGGCAGCTACAAAATCAATCACATCCCCATCTGCACCACATCCGAAGCAGTGGAAACGCTTGTCCAGCTTCATGCTGGGGGTCTTATCGTTGTGGAACGGGCAGCAAGCCATCCCGTTTCTGTTTACCCGGATTCCGTAATGCTCCGCAGCCTGTCTTGTCGTAACGGACTGCTTCACAGCTTCAAATACATTCAAATCAATTCCTCCTTGTAAAAAAGAAAAGGCACTTATCATTCTCAATCTGAAAATGGCAAGTGCCTGTTAAAGTTCCATATCCTGTTGTTTGTGTTTCGTCTGCGCCGGGGCGTTTTTCTGTGCTTTCTTCTCGTCAGCCTTATCCTGCAAGACTTCTTTGAGGGGCTGCTTCTTGGGCGGCTCTTTGCTTTCCTCTGTGCCGGGTGTGGCTTTCCGTACCCAGTAGCGGATGTCCCGCAGCTTCTTCAAATCTTCCTGCACCTCGGTCAACGGTACTTTCAAGTCTGCGATTTCGCCCACAAGCTTCGCCTGTTCCTGCAAAAGCTCCTTTTTCGTGCTGTCCTTATCATCCGGGTGCTTGGCAAGGTAGGCACTGGCTTTCTCAAACCGGGCAACCTCCGGGTGTTCCAGCTTGAATTTTTCCTTAGTTTTCTTGAAAAATATCTTCTGGTATTTCTCATAAACGGGCTTACATTCCTTACAGTCCGTCCGGGCGGCAAGGATAGCGTCAATCACGTTGCTGCGGGTTTCCTTTGGCTTCATCTGCTTTCGGTAGTCGGCGGCAGATTTCCCGGACGTTTCTATAAAGTTTTCCAAATCCTCCACGGTGGAAAGTCCCTTTCTCTGAAGATAGGACAGGGCTTCGCTGACTGCCTTTAAGTCTTTGGAAGTTCCACGGTTTTGTCCCGCCCGTGTCCAGTCGCTCCGTTCTGCCTTTCGTACCTCCATGTACTTCATCAACAGATTGGGAAGAAATACCGCTTCCTCCGCAGCTTTTTCCGCAAGCAGTTCTTTTCGTTTTTCACTAAGCTCGATAATCCAGCCTTTGAGATTTTTAATAAGCTGCCGGATAGACTTCATCAGGCTGTTGGCGGCTTTGATTTCCCGGTTCAGATTTCCGATGTTGGTCTGAATCCCTCGCTTTTCCATCTGCCGGACAGCAGCACCCTCATGGACGGTAGGGATAATATCAAGCCCCTGTCTTTCATAAGAACGGAGATCCACCCGCTCCGGGCGGTTGTTGGCTTCCAGATAGCGGTTCTGGATGATCTCCCATTCATGCCGCCAGATTTCACAATACTTGCGGTCGTTCCAGTCAACCGTATCTTCCTTGTGACTTTTCCATCTGCCGGACGGAAGTTTTATCCGTTCCCCGTTCTCGTCAAGGTCATAAACCTTGCGGCTCTTGGGAAGCCATTTCCCATGTTCATCCATTGCCCGCATAGTCAGCATGACATGAGCGTGAGGGTTTCCGTCCCCTTTGTCATGGATGGCAAAATCCACGCACATTCCTTTGGAAACAAACTGCTGATTGCAGAAATCCCGGACAAGGGCGGCGTACTGGTCGGGCGGTATCTCTCTGGGGATGGTAAGCACCCACCGCCTTGCAAGCTGGGAATTCCATTGCTTCTCCACCGCTTCGGCGGCGTTCCATAAAGTATTGCGGTCTGCATACGACCGTGGGGCATTTGCCGGAAGCAAGATTTCATTGTGGACGATACCACGCTTTTCCGGGTAGTGCTTCACTTCCTGATCGTATCCGCAGAACAGCTTTTCGCCGCTCTGGTAGGCAGCGGCGGCAACCGCAGACTGCTGTTGGCTTCGCTGCACAATCGAGATTTCGTTGTGTGGACAGGGCATTTCGTGTCCCTCCTTTCGGTAATTGGTGGATGGGGTGGCGTTTTACCACCTCATTTGGGGCAGAAAAAAAGCAGGAGACCTTTTCAGATTTCCTGCTCGGTGGTGCCGCCGGTGGGCGGCTGGTATTCAGTTTTGAAAGTTCGGGTCAGGGTGGCCCGATGATGAAATAAAATATCTGCATGAAGATTATTCAACTTCTTTTAGTAATTCTTCAACAGAAATACCGTAAAGTTTTGCAAGTGCAAAAAGATTTGATGTGGAAGGGTCGGATGTTCCATTTTCCCATTTTGAAACAGCCTGCCTGCTAACACCAATCGTTTCAGCAACAAATTCCTGCGTCATTTTGCACTGTGTTCTGTGTACTTTGAGTGCTTCACCCAACGATTTCCTCACTACGGATTTTTCCTGCCGTACATCTTTTGAATGGATATATTTGAGTAATGCACGAACAATAAGGGTAAGCAAACCAACAAAGATACATAAGAAAATTATTCCAACGATTATCATAAATACGGTTACTTTCATTTGACCACCTCCTAATGTTGCTGTTGGCTTCATTTCTCTGTACGGATATATTTAAGCAATGCACGAATAACAAGGATAAGCAAGCCGACAAAGATACATGAGAAAACTATTCCGACTACAATCATAATGATGTTTACTAACATTTGGATGACCTCCTTTCTTTGTTGGCTTTATTCTATCTGAATTACCGTGTTGCTACCACCAACTATCAAGCAATTATCAGTTGCATATCGGTTGCACAATGATAGCGTTCTGTTTTTTGACCTTATTATACTAAATTACCGTAGATAAGGATAGCTCGACTGATAAAACTTGCTGGACGGGAACAGCTTGCAGCGCAAGGTGTTTCCGGGCGGCAAGTCCACAAAAGGGTAGCTGGCGACAGCCAGCGCAGGGGAAGCGTAGCGTCCCCTGTATGATTTGGAGCAGACCATGACTGCGGAAAATCACAGCCCTCCGGCGAGGAGCCTTCGGAGAACGCAATGCACCAACCTTTGGGTGGTGTATAATTGCGCCCTTAGTAAACTAAGGGGGTTCCGGCATCTCCCGTTCCAGCAGTTTTTTCAATAGTTCCTGCGTGTCCTGTCTGTGAAAAATGAGTTTCAACAACAGCATGACATCATCATCTGTCAGGCGTTCCGGCTCTTGCAGAAAACTTTCCAGCATACCGCCACGGGTACAGAGCCGGTGCGTCCGTTCCTTTCGGGTAAGCTGTTTCAACTGGTGCTGCAATGCCTTTTCATCATTGATGGCTTTCCGCAGTTTCTTTTCGCTTTTTTCCAACTCCCGATTGAGTTTTTCCAGCTTTGAGGTATCAGGCAAGGGCAGCGTCCTCCTTTCCCGGTATCAGCACATAAATCCGGTTTGGTTCTCCAATGCCCTGACGCACCCGCATGATAAGTCCGGCAGTTTCCAGTTCATTCAGAGAACGCTTGACCGTCATGGAGCTGCGGGACAGGACTGCGGCAATGGCTGTGACAGGGAAGCAGACAAAGAGGATTCCGTTCTCGTCCTCCTGCCCTTTGGAGAGCATAGCGTCCAGCATCCGGCAGTACATGACCTTTGCGGTGCTGCTGACTGGAAATCCTGTCAACGCTCTGGGAAAAGGCATACAGGGCGGCAATGGTGTGTCTATCGTCATAAATTCAAAATTCATTCTGTGTGTTCCTCCTTTTTCTTTGCTCGTTTGGATAAATAACAGGGGCAGTCAATCACAACCGCCCGGAAGCTCTGCTTGCACCCATGCTGGCATTTCCGGCATAATTCGTTGTAAGTGACACGCCCCCGGTCATTGAGGTAAAAGGAAAGCTCATACTTCCTCTTTTTGCTCATTCTCGGCATATTGCGCTTCCTCCCGTTTTAGTGTATGGTTTCGGGGCGATTTTCGGTAAAATTACAGCCATAGAGCCGCTTAAAATCTCCCGAAGTATCAGCGATAGGGTAGACTGTCCCCCTATCAGATTGTTGTGTTTCGGTATCATTTCGGTGTCAGTTCGCCAGTTCTCCCCGGTGTCGTTCCTCCCCTGAATCTCACAGCGGCGTATCGCTCCCTTTGGTACGCTCGTTTTGGTCAGGGTTCCTCCATATCCCTGCCAAAATTCATGGCGCTACATCGCCGGGGAAGCATATCCCACACAGGCTGGTCATTCGATTGGCATAATCCATCGATGAACTACCTGTATCATAGAACATTTTTGTGCCCTGTGCCGTATGTCCACAAAGTAGGAATTAAGGGTAAAAATCAGAAATTTCCACGATTACGGAAAGTGTGATATAATCCAGATAAGCGGCAGCAATGAAACCGTTGGAAAGGAGCGTGTGCCCATGAAAGGAGCAACAAGCATACAGGAACGCCTTTGGGAACTCCGCAAGGACAAAGGCTTAAATCTGGAAGAACTATCAAAACTAACGGGTATTTCTAAATCAGCCCTTGGCAGTTATGAAAAAGAAGATTTTAAGGAAATCAATCATGGCAACCTTATCACGCTGGCAGACTTCTATGGGGTTTCCGTCGATTATCTGCTGTGCCGGACAGAGAACAGGGAGCAGATCAACACGCCACTGACGGAGCTGCATTTGAACGATGAAATGGTTGCACTTCTGAAAAGCGGTCGGATCAACAACCGTCTGCTCTGCGAACTTGCCACCCATAAGGACTTTATCAAGTTTCTTGCGGACATTGAGATTTATGTGGATGGGATTGCCACCATGCAGATTCAAAACCTCAACACCCTTGTCGATACTGTCCGACATGAAATCATAGAACGGTATCGCCCTGGCGAAGATGACCCACATTTGAAAGTGCTGCAAGCCGCCCATATCAGTGATGATGAATATTTCAGCCACATGGTTCTGGATGACCTAAACCTGATTATCCGGGATATTCGGGAAACCCATAAAAAGGATAGTGAGAGTGCGCCCCAGACCACTGTTGCCAATGAACTGAAAGAAAATCTGGAAGCGGTCGAAAATTTCAAGGGCAGCCGTTTGGAAAAACTGGCAGTGCTTTACTGCAAGCAGCTCGGTATCAACTATAAAAATCTGTCAGATGAAGAATTTCGCTGGCTTATTCGGATTCTCCAAAAATCAAAGAAAACGGGAACGCCTATCAACCAGAGGAAAAAACGGTAAAGGAAAACCGCTGTTGCATGGTTTGTTGGATTCCATGTAGCAGCGGTTTGTGCTGTGGTTATTACTTCATTCGTTTTCTTAATATTCGGCGATAATTTGTTTCTCCCTTTGGTGCGTCCTGTATAATTTCCAACACACCATCTTCAAGCATTTTATCAATGCGATTGGAAATCCATACATCACTAATTCCAAGTTGATATTTTCCTAAAACATTACCTATGACAATAGCCATTTTGAATTGCTCTGGCTGTTCCGCAATTTCACGAAGAATGAAACTATCATATATATCTTCTGAAACGCTTTGCAATTTACCATTTAACATTGCACGCAAAGGTGCATTTTCATTTTGAAGTTGATTCCATTTCATAGCACAAGCTGAAAGAAATACAGGATTAGCTTTCTCTTGTAGAGTTATATAGTTTCCCCATTCGCCAGGAGAGACCTCGCCCCATGCTATTTTGGATGTCATAGTATTTTCTTTTCCATATTCCCATGTAGGTAACTTAACCAAATAAATTGTTGTCTGGCAGTTTAAGGGTTGAAGTTGTTTCATAAGCCAATACATACCACAAAGCTCATCTGGATTATAGCTATACCAAATGCGAATTTCTTCCCCAGCTACATATCGTTCAATCACTGAGGTCAATGTAGTTTTAATTTTCTGTATTTTTTCTTCAACCTGATAATCTAAATCCTCTACAAAGCAGACAGACAGCATTTTCTTGAAAACATTTTTCCGCTGTTCGCCAATTCCATTATCAGAAATATCTCCCACACTAAGAGCCATATCAAAACAATAAACATCACAGCTCTTGCCTCCCAATGGAATAGCATTCTCCCAAGCAATGCGTTCTTGTTCCTGTGCTTGAAGCTGTGCTTTTTTCATTTCATCTGAAGATGGAACACTCCCGTCTTCATGCCTCATAAATATTGAAACAGCACTTCCTCTATACTTTCCCTTGCCGTAAGTTTGGGCAATTTTCAAACTTCCACAGGCACTTTCACCAAATACAATTTCAATCATCTTATATACCTCCGATTTAATTGCTCCCGTTATGAATAAATCATCTCATGCAAAACAATTTCTTCTGCCCGGTTATGAATGTTATTGCAACGCTGCACCCATTCCATTTGGTGGGTACGCTTCAATTCCTCGGTTACGCCCTCGGCAGTTTTCATCTGCTCCATGATGGTGTCTAACCGTTCCTGTGCCTGTTCGTTCAGGTCTGCAAGATATGTCCACAATTCCCCGGTCAGTATCAATGTATTCAATCTGGCTGGGTGGACTTCCCTTAAATATTCCCGGTGCATCCGTCCGTACTTTCCGATAGGGCGGTGTTCCTCCGGCAGTTTCAAGTCCGGGATGTAATAATCTCCGACAAGGATATAATCAATTCCGTTTTCCGTTATTCTTGGTTTCAATTCGCTCATGTTCCTTACCTCCTGTGGAAGCAGGCTCGTCTGGTACTAACTCAATCACATCGGTAATCTCACAATTCAGCGTTTCGCAGATACGGGCTAATGTATCCATGCTGATGTGCTTTCCCTCTTTGCTCATGTTGGCAATCATATTTGTTGTCATACCAGCGGCAAGCCTTAAATCCTCTTTTCTCATATCACGCTCTAACAGTGTGTGCCAGAGTGGCTTATAGCTGATGTGCATATTGTTTTCCTGCCTTTCTATCTATACCACCGGGGCGGCTGCCCCGGCAGGAACTTTTCTCTTATTATAGCACCAATCTTGTGAAATCACAATTTATTCTTGTAGCCTGCCGCTGATACCGTCTGGATTGTGCTTTTCCTTTCGTTTTTTGTTCCAACTAATTAGCCATGAACTGCTTGATTTCTGGGGACTGGATTCTTCCATACCAACCGCTTCTGCTCTCAGCCAGCAGCGCGCAAAGCTTAAACCTGATGCGCTGGAAGCTGTATTCCGGCACTTTAATTCCGCTTCCATGGAATTGCCGCCCGCTTCCTTTATGGATTCGCATTACCGTTTCCTGGCTGCCGATGGCTCTACCTGCACTTTTTTCAGCACTCCGGCTTTCTCATCACCAGACTACTACTGTTGACCGGCACGATGTTTTGGATGGAATAAAAAATATCTATATCGGTGACCGCGGCTATTGCTCTTATAACAACATGGCACATGTTGTGGAACAGGGACAGTATTTCCTGTTCCGTACCAAGGATATCCATTCCAAAGGACTGGTCGGCAATTTTAATTTTCCAGATGCGGAATCCTTCGATATTGATGTCAGCGTCATACTGGTCCGGAGCCATTCGAAAAAAGTTTTGGCAGACATCCACACAGAAGGTTACATACGCTTTGTTGATCAGGCAGCTGCTTTCGATTACATTGAATATGGAAGTTATGATACATATGAGCTGTCCTTCCGTATTCTACTCTTCCCTATCAGCACTTCTACATACGAGTGCATCGTGACCAATCTGCCACGTGATGAATTCCCTGTGGAACGTATCAAAACCTTGTACAATGCCAGATGGTCTATTGAATCCTCATTTAGGAAACTGAAATATACCATTGGGTTGAGTAATTTCCATGCGTATAAACCCGAATACGTGAAACAGGAAATATGGGCAAGGCTACTTGCGTATAACATAACCGAAACAATGATAAACTACACACTACTGGAAAAACATAGGACAAAACATGAATACAAAGTCAATTTCACTATGGCTGCCCATATCTGCAGAGCCTTTCTCCGTCTGACCACGGAGAAAGACCAATATGATGTGATGTCCCTGCTGAAAAAGGAATTGATCCCTATCAGGAATGAACGCCAATACCCAAGACTCCAAACGACTCATTTCCGAAGACCGCGATATTTTATATATCGGGCAGCATAGACACCTATATCATTATAATCCGTTTTGAGGCAGATTTGCAATCTGTCTTCTTGTCATGCTTTCCTTCATGAGTAAATCGTAAACATATCTGTAAAACGGTTCCACTAAGGCTCATCTGTAATTTGTTCTGTAAGAATTCACTTCCTGATTAAACGTTAACTAAATGACATTGTACTGTGAACAGTAACAAAAAGAATGTGCATCTCCGACACGTAGTGCCTTTTGTTTCATAGGAAGTTCCTATGAAATAAAAAAGGAAAAACAGACTGCAAATAAATCTTCACAGTCTGCCCGAAATCTCTATTTTTTATTCTTTACAATTCATCAATCTGCCAGTCGATTGGCTCTACACCATGCGCCTCAAGGAATTTATTTGTCTGGCTGAACGGTTTGCTTCCGAAAAATCCACGATACGCAGAAAGCGGACTCGGATGCGGTGCTTCCAGGATCAAATGGTTCGGATTGGTCAGCATTCTCTTTTTCATCTGTGCCGGTCTTCCCCACAGGATAAATACGATCGGCCTGTCTTGGGTATTGAGTACACGGATTGCTGCATCTGTAAATTCTTCCCAGCCAATTCCACGATGTGAATTAGCCTGATGTGCTCTTACCGTAAGAACCGTGTTGAGAAGAAGTACTCCCTGCTCCGCCCATTTCACCAGATTGCCGTGGCTTGGGATCGTACATCCCAGATCATCATGCAGTTCCTGATAAATATTCACCAGTGACGGTGGAATATCAACCCCTGGTTTCACAGAAAAGCTTAACCCCTCTGCCTGTCCATCTCCATGATATGGATCCTGACCAAGGATCACAACCTTGACATCCTTAAGCGGTGTCAGATGAAATGCATTAAAAATGTCATCTGCCGGAGGATATACCCGGTGTGTCCGGTATTCCTGATTCACTGTTTCAAACAGTTTCTTATAGTATGGCTTGGAAAATTCACCTTTCAGTGCATCCAGCCAGTCATTGTTAATTGCTGCCATATTCCCCACCTTTTCTCTACAGACGTACCGATACGCCTTTTTCTCTCAAATATTCTTTTACTTCTCT
Organism: Coprococcus sp. AM100_B19A; assembly: GCF_027662015.1. Classification (NCBI taxonomy): domain Bacteria; kingdom Bacillati; phylum Bacillota; class Clostridia; order Lachnospirales; family Lachnospiraceae; genus Coprococcus; species Coprococcus sp. AM100_B19A. Next base: position 182,003 of record NZ_JAQDKN010000007.1, on the reverse strand, counting down.
GATCTCCAGCTCTTTATAGTGGAACAGGGATGCCGCAAGTGCCGCGTCTGCCTTCCCCTCTTCACCGAGTGCTTCGTAGAAATGCTCCAGATTACCTGCTCCTCCAGATGCGATTACTGGAATTGATACATTTTCCGCGATCGTCCTTGTCAGCTCCAGATCGTATCCGGCCTTCGTGCCGTCACAGTCCATACTGGTCAAAAGAATCTCTCCTGCGCCAAGTGCTTCTACTTTCTTCGCCCACTCGACCGCATCAATCCCCATATCAATGCGTCCGCCATTTTTATAAATATTCCAACCGCTGCCGTCTGCCCTTCTTTTCGCATCAATCGCGACAACCACGCACTGGCTTCCAAACTTCTCAGCTGCTTCCCGGATCAGTTCCGGTCGATTGATCGCAGAAGAATTGATGGAAATCTTGTCTGCACCTTCCCGGAGCAATGCCTTAAAATCGTCAACGGTCCGGATTCCACCACCTACCGTAAATGGAATAAACACACACTCAGCAACTTTACGCACCATGTCAACCACCGTGCTTCTGTCGTCCGAAGATGCCGTGATATCCAGAAATACCAGTTCATCCGCACCTGCCTTATCATAAGCCTTCGCAATCTCAACCGGATCTCCTGCATCTTTGAGATCCACAAAATTCACACCTTTTACAACCCGTCCGTTCTTCACATCAAGACATGGGATAATTCTCTTTGTAAACACTGTCTGCCCTCCTACAATTCTACAAAATTTTTCAGTATCTGAAGTCCTGTATCACTGCTCTTTTCCGGATGGAACTGGCAGGCAAATACATTTCCCTGTTCAACCGAAGCATGAATATGTGTGCTGTACTCGGTTGTCGCTTTTACAATACTTTCATCTGTTGCTTTCAAATAGTAGGAATGAACAAAATATACATACGGCTCTTCAGGTAAATCTTTAAACAATCTGCCGTCATTCTGAAGCTTCAGAGAGTTCCATCCCATATGCGGGATCTTAAGTCCCGGACAGTCCGGAATTCTAAGGATCTCTCCTTTTAGAATACCAAGCCCCTCCACACCTGGCGTCTCGTCACTTCTTTCAAACAAAAGCTGAAGCCCAAGACAGATTCCAAGAAGCGGGATTTGTCTCTTTGCTACTTCACGAAGCACTTCATCCAATCCATATTTTTTCAGATTGTACATGGCATCGCCAAATGCACCGACTCCCGGAAGGATCACTTTATCGGCAGAAAGTATCTCTTTTCTGTCTCTTGTGATAACCGCATCCTCACCAAGATATTTTAACGCTTTTTCTACACTTTTAATGTTTCCTGCATCATAATCAATAATCGCTATCATCCGCATATCCTCACGATTTTTATATTCTTGTAGTTATTCAAAAGAGCTTTTTCCGCTCATGTCACAATCTTCTTCCCTGTGTCAATCAGGAATAAGTTCTTTTATAATGTACCACGTTACAGTGTGAATTGCAAGATTCGCGTTTATTTCATGTCCAGTTCAAACCAGAACTCAACACCATTGGTATGATTGATCGCACCGTATCCTTTTCCAAAGGAGTCCATGATCGCCTTCACAATGGAAAGCCCGATACCATTTCCCCCGTATTCTCTGGTCCTTGCCTTATCAACCTTATAGAATTTCTCCCAGATATGTGGCAGATCTTCCTCCGGAATCGGCGTTCCGGTATTGAATACGGTAATTTTTGCCATATCATTTTCCTTGGTGATCTTAATCTCGATCACCTTCTCACCATCGACATGGTTCAGTGCATTGTTGACATAGTTCCGGACAACCTGCTCAACCTTAAACTCATCTGCCCAGACATAAACAGGGTTCTTGTGGCGGAAAATCACTTGTGCTTCTTTCTGCTCGATCAGAATATCCAGACTCTGCAGGACACCCGAAATCAATGAAGTAATATCAAACCGTTCAAACTGTACATCATCCTCACCAAATTCCAGCTGGTTCAGGGCAAGTAGATTCTTCACCATCCGGTTCATCTTTCCTGCCTCGTCCATAATGACTTCACAGTAGAACTCCCGGCTCTCCGGATCATCATTGACTCCTTCTTTCAGACCTTCTGCATATCCCTGGATCAGGGCAATCGGCGTCTTCAGTTCATGGGAAACATTCCCCAGGAATTCGCTTCGCATATTTTCTCGTTTTTCTTTCTGTTCAATGTCTTTCTGCAATTTATAGTTGGCTTCTTTCAGATTGGAAATCGTCTGCTCAAGTCTTTCTGACATCCGGTTAAAGTTCTCTCCCAGTACACCGATTTCGTTGCTTCCGCCGCTGGTATATTTTGCATCAAAATCCAGATCGGCCATCTTCTGTGAAAGTGTTGCGAGCTCCATGATCGGCTCCGTGATCCTTTTTGAGAAATACCACGCAAGCAATACACTCACAAGAATCACACATCCGCCGACGACTCCGATAAATCTGTTAAAAATCATGACTGCCGAACGAATACTCTCCAGCGGGCTTCGCATGATAAAGATATCACCATTGTCAAAGTTTCCCCACATGGTCAGGTACTCTGTATTATTTTGCGGATCAACCGACTTGCAGATATCATAACTGTCCGTTTTTTCCAAAACCTCCTGATGATTCTTATCGTACAGATATCCGAAAAGCTGTACGACCATCATCTGTTTTTCTCTTACATTAGTATAAACCACATTGTATTCTGAATCGATGACTGCAATGGAAATATTATTTTTCTCTGTAAATCTTCCCAGGTCTTTTTCCGGTGTCTCAGAATCGATTGTCCCGTTCTCCACACCTTCCTGCACCATTGTATAGGCCTTTATAAATTCTGATTTCTTATTGGAAATATAATACTTCTCCAGAAAGCTTCCGTTGACGATCATAAATACAACGATCATAAACAGAATCAGACCTACAAAAACAGTCATCATCTGTCTTTTTATTGAATATTTCATGACTGTACCTCGAATTTATACCCCATACCCCAGATAGTCTTAATATAATCTCCTTTATCACCAAGTTTACTTCTCAGCTTCTTTACATGGGTATCAATGGTTCTGGCATCCCCGAAATAATCGTAATTCCATACATTGTTAAGAATCTTCTCTCTCGATAAAGCGATCCCCTGATTCTCCACAAAATATGTCAGAAGTTCAAACTCTTTGTAACTGAGTTCGATCGGCTTTCCATCGATCTTCACCATATGTGCTGCTTTATCAATCTCGATCCCGTCCGCATGAAGCAGATCATCCGAAGCAAGCGCATTGGTTCTGCGCAGAATCGCAGTAACTCTTGCAACCAGGATCTTCGGGCTGAACGGTTTGGAAATGTACTCATCCACACCGAGTTCAAACCCCTGAAGCTCGTCCCTCTCTTCACTTCTTGCGGTCAGCATAATGATCGGAACCTTTGATTCTTTACGGATCTCACGGCAAGTCTGCCAGCCATCCATATGCGGCATCATGACATCCAGGATGATCAGTGCAATATCTTTTTCCTCATAAAAAATGTCCATTGCTTCCATACCGTCTCCGGCTTCGAGTACCGCATATCCTTCTCTTTCCAGGAAATCGCGCACCAATTTGCGCATACGGCTTTCATCATCTACTACAAGAATTTTCAGTTTATCCATAACTCTCACGGGCTCCTTTTATCACTTTATTTCTAATTATACACCAGAATAGCAGATAATTGTGTTCTTTATGTGAAAGAAGAACAACAGGATCGTAGTTTCGTATTTATTTTTATCCTAAAAAGCCAAGATGCTCTAACAAAATCTTCAGGCCAAGCAGAATAAGGATGACCCCACCGACAATTTCGGCTTTGTTCTTATAGCGGGCTCCAAAGACGTTACCAATCTTTACTCCGGCAAAGGAAATGATGAAGGTCACGATTCCGATAAAACAGACCGCCGGAATAATATTTACCTTAAGAAATGCAAAGGTAATTCCTATAGCGAGTGCATCAATGCTGGTTGCTACTGCGAGAAGGAACATGGTCTTCACATCCAGGCTTGCATCGGCTTCCTCTTCGTCATTGTCCAATGCTTCGTGAATCATATTTCCACCAATCAGCGCAAGTAATACAAATGCGATCCAGTGATCTATAGAAGCAATGGCTTCCTGGAACTGCGCTCCTAAAATATAACCAATTGCCGGCATCAATGCCTGAAATCCGCCAAACCATAAGCCAACAATAGCCGCCTTTTTGAAAGTGCACTTCGGCATAGCAAGTCCTTTACAGACAGAAACTGCAAATGCATCCATGGACAGCCCTACTGCAATCAAAAACAATTCAATTAAACCCATAATTTTTCTCCTTTTTAAAGCTAATCATCTTATCCAATGTGAAAATAATTGTCTGCGGCAATGCTTTGCCTGCACTTGGCTCATCGTATATAATCGAGCAGGCCGACTCCTACTCGATTTGTATACTTTGTACACCATCTCGCTTAACAGCTCGATGATGTACATTCGCCAAATGCAGATACTTGTGCAAGCACAAATCTGCACTTGGCTCATCGTATACACAAAAAAAGACTTATTCGTAGCATAAAATACTACGAATAAGTCTCATTATTTAAAGCTATGCCAGACAGCCATTGCTGTCAGTATGTTGACAAAGCTACGTCATCGCGCCAACTACTCCCTTATCGATAAAAATTATTATATCGGCCAGGTTCTTTTCTGTCAAGCCTGATTCTCTGCAAATTCAGATCAGACTCCTTCTCCAAAATCAGCTTTTGACTGCTACGCCATGATCGGCTTTAATGCTTCTGCGAATTTGTCTTTCTTTGCCTGTGCTTCTTCCAGATCTTTTCCAAGTGTTGTGTAATAGATCTTAATCTTCGGCTCTGTTCCTGAAGGACGAACAATAACAGTCTCGCCATCTTCCAGTTTGTAGATCAGTACATTCGCAGAAGGAAGTCCGGTTTCTTCCGGTTTAGTGTAATCTGTAACAGATGCAACCTTGATTCCGGCTACTTCTGTGAGCGGATTCTTACGAAGGTTTTCCATGATATCTGCCATCTTGTCCATTCCGCTAAGTCCCGGGAATTCAAAGCTGTCTACTTTGTTCAGATAACGTCCGTACTGCGCGTAGATTTCTTCCAGTCTCTGCTTCAGTGAGCTTCCGATGCTTCTGTAGTAAGCTGCCATTTCGCAGATCAGCATAGATCCGATAACAGCATCTTTATCACGTACATACGGTCCTGCAAGGTATCCGTAGCTCTCTTCAAATCCGAAGATGAAACGGTCTACTTCTCCGGCCTCTTCAAGTTGTGCGATCTGGTCACCGATCCACTTGAATCCGGTAAGTACGCTTCTGAGTTCTACACCGTAATGCTCTGCAACTGCATCTGCAAGCGGAGTAGATACGATTGATTTTACAGCAACTGCTTTCTCAGGCATGGTTCCTTTTTCAATACGTCCTGCGCAGATGTAATCGAGAAGCAGAACACCGACTTCGTTACCACTTACCAGTTCGTAAGAACCATCCGGGCACTTCATTGCAATACCTACACGGTCTGCATCCGGGTCTGTTGCAAGCATCAGATCTGCATCTGTCTCTTTTGCAAGGTTAAGTCCAAGCTCCAGAGCTGCAAAAATTTCCGGGTTCGGATAACTGCAGGTCGTGAAGTATCCGTTTGGATATTCCTGTTCCGGAACGATTGTGATATCTGTGATTCCGATGTCTTTTAATACCTGTGTTACCGGAACAAGTCCTGAACCATTGAGCGGACTGTATACCAGCTTCAGTCCTGCTGTCTTGCAAAGTCCCGGTCTTACCTGACGTGATTCGATCGCTTCATAAAGCGCCTTCTTGCAGTCATCTCCTACGAAACGAATCAGCCCTTTTTCTACACCTTCTGCGAAGGATATGTATTTTGCACTTGTGAGGACATCTGTCTTCTGGATTTCAGCATATACGATTGCTGCTGCATCATCTGTCATCTGGCATCCGTCCGGTCCATATGCTTTATAACCATTGTATTTTGCCGGGTTGTGGGATGCAGTTACCATAACACCTGCATTGCAGTTATAATAACGTGTCGCAAATGAAAGTGCCGGCACCGGCATCAGCGCGTCATAGATTCTGACATTGATTCCGTTTGCTGCCAGAACACCTGCTGCTGTCTTTGCAAATACATCACTCTTCAGACGGCTGTCGTAGCTGATTGCCACAGTCTGTGTGCCACCCTGTGTCTTAACCCAGTTCGCCAGTCCCTGTGTTGCCTGACGTACTACATAAATATTCATACGATTCGTTCCTGCTCCGAGAACTCCACGAAGTCCGGCTGTTCCAAACTTCAGAGCTACAGCGAAACGATCTTTTATCTCTTCGTCATTTCCTTCAATTCTCGCTAATTCCGGACTCAGATCGGCATCTTCCAGATCTGCTTCCAGCCAACGTTTGTACTCTTCCTGATACATCTTGACCACTCCCTACTATAATTTGTTCTTATTTTTGTACATTTTGACAAAAATATACTTTAAATATACCATATCTTTGACTAACCCGCAATGATTTGGGTAAGAAAAGTCCGTTAAAACATTCTTCATTTTGAGAAAATTTTGCCTTAAGTCCTTCGTAAACAATAATCTGTCTTACTCCATTCCAAACATTTTCATTGTATCCACAAACTTCCCGTCCTAATTTTTTAATTTTTGCTACATCATCTGTACCCAATATTTTATATGCTGTCTCAACATCCTGAAAACAAAGTGCTTTCCGATACATCATGAATTGTTCCATTGATGAAAATTTAATCCCATTCACTTCAAACTCTGATAAATACCAATTTCCTAAATATCCATTTTCTTCATCTGGATTATGAAAACAAATAATCTCCATCAATCTTCACCCAACCTTTCACTACAATCATACCAAATTTATATCTTTCCTGCCATCGCAACAAGCACTTTCATCACCCCGGCAAGCACCATCACCCAGATTGGATTCATCTTCACCTTCCTGAGCAAGATCACACATACCACAAATATTCCAACCATCAGCCAACTGGTATCAGATATCACCATTTTCCCGGAAACTCCCCAGAATGCTGTCTGCAAAATGGAAATTCCCGCCGATCCGATCAGTGCGACCACCGCCGGTCTGATCCCTCCAAGTATTCCCTGCAGCATGTCCATTTCCCGGTATTTTAAGTACAATTTTGCAATGATCGTCACGATAATGCAAGATGGTGTGATATATCCAAGTGTAGCCACAACCGCTCCCGGCATTCCGGTCAGTTTCATCCCAACAAAGGTTGCTGCATTGATCGCAATCGGTCCCGGAGTCATCTGGGAAATGGTGATCAGATCCGTAAATTCCGTCATGCTGAGCCAGTGATGCACATTTACGACCTGCCCCTGGATCAGTGGAAGTGCCGCATATCCACCTCCAAAGCTGAACAAGCTGATCTGAAAAAAGCTTAAAAATAATTGTATATACATCATACTCTTTTCCTCCGTCTGTTCCAGATTGTCCGGATTACACCAAAAACTCCACTTGCAATCACAATATAAATCACATTGATTCCCAATACACAGGCTGCTATAAAGGCTGCAATCATAACAATCGTTGCCACATTATCTTTCTTTTTTATAATTCCACATCCCATTTCATAAGTGACCGAGGCAATCACAGCTCCGACACCTGCCTGCATCCCTTCCAGCATCTGACTCACCAGATAATTATCCCGAAATGCATGATAAAAAGCAGAGATCAAAGAAATGATCACAAACGGTGGAATAATCGTTCCAATAATTGCAACCAGTGTTCCTGTAAGGCCGGCAAGCTTATACCCAACCACGATTGCCCCATTTACCGCAATCGGTCCCGGTGCTGACTGCGCGATTGCCACCAGATCCAGCATTTCATTTTCTTCAATCCAATGATAATCATCCACAAACTTTTTCTTCATCAGCGTAACGATCACATAACCGCCGCCAAATGTAAATGCACTTAGATATAATGTAGATAGAAAAAGTTTAACCAACACTTCTCTTTTATTCTTCATAATTTTTATCCTCCACCCATTAGTATATCTTTGCTTTATACAGATGTAAATTAAAATCCAGGTAAATTTCAAAACCTTTCCGAAACCTTTCCAATACAATTTTACCTCTTGACTTTTCCAACAATCTCATTTATCATATATAACATATCAATTTAGTAGGTTTATAAAGGAGTGACACAGAATGAACATCTTATGCTTTGGCGACTCAAACACATATGGCTACAAACCGGACGGAACCGGCAGATTTGACACCGACACCCGATGGACCAGTCTGCTTCAGAAGAAGCTGGGTGCTGACCACCGTGTGATCGAAGAAGGTCTTTGTGGAAGAACCACTGTATTTCAGGATGATCTTCGTGAGGGACGCCGTGGACTTGATCTGATCGGTGTCTCGATGGAAATGCATAACCCTATCGATCTCCTTATCGTTATGCTCGGAACCAACGACTGCAAAACAAGATACAATGCGTCCGCAGGAACCATTGCCAAAGGATTGGCTCAAGTCATCCAAAAAGCCCGGAAAAATGCTTCCCAGCCTTTTGATCTCCTCGTCATTTCACCGATTCATCTGGGTGAAGGTGTTGGCGATCCTGGCTTTGATCCGGAATTTGATGAAAAATCCGTAGAAGTTTCAAAAAAGCTTGCTGAAGAATATCGCAAAGTGGCACTTCTGCATCATGCAGCATTTCTGGATGCCTCTGCTTTCGCATCTCCGAGTACAAGCGACCGCGAGCATCTGGATGCAGCCGGTCACGCTGCACTTGCTAATGCAATCTATGAAAAAGTTATCGATATGCAAAAAGAACTGGAAAAAGCGGTATAGATTTTTAACGTCTATACCGCTCTTCGTATTCGTATTCTTCATTAAATATAAATCCGCATGATATTGATCACAAATCCAATCGCCCCAAGTGTCATAAACACAAGCGCAGCTCCTGCTGCCTTTTTTCTTGTTTCAATCTTTTCCTGATCTTCGATGCTCATATTCTGGACCGGATATTTTCTTCTACCGATCAGATAAAGAATCAGTCCACTTGAATTATTTCCATTCATCGCCCAAAATCCCCAGAATTTCGGGTGCTTTAAGCCTCTTGCTTTTGCATCTGATACCGTCATCTGATAAATCTGCCATGCGGTGCAGATTGCTCCTACCAACGCAATTGCTCCGCTTGCTACTGCTGCTATTTGATTCCATCCCATAATAATCCGCCTCCTAAATCCGTTTGATAATCTGATAAAGCAATGCCGATGAACTCATGATTACCACACAAAATACAATTACCAGATAATAGGTTCCTTCCGGCAACAGTATGTTCAGCGCAATCAACAGTATCATCAGTATAATATTTAAAAGAATTGCTCCAGTCAGTTTTTTGTTGCTTTTTACAACATTTGTACTCTCTTCCAGATGTTCTGCCATCTTCTGATCTCCTTTCAACAGTTCATCAAGACTTACGGAATATAGATCACTAAGTGCAATGACACTGATAATATCTGGATACGATTTTTCATTTTCCCAATTGGAAATAGTCTGGCGGGAAACATCGATTTTCTCTGCAGCCTTCTCCTGGGTAAGCCCGGCTTCTATCCGTGCATTTTTTAGTTTCTTCCCTATTTCCATAATTCCTGTTTCTTCCTTTCACGGACATCATTCCATATAGAACACCAAAAGTCTATCAAACATCTTTTACAAATGGCATTTTTGCCTGTCAAAATTCTTTTACACCGGCAAATATACCTGTATCTTACCATCCGGAGAGATTTGTATCAAGAAAACTATGGCACTTTCTCCTCGCATCTGTTAAAATAGGATTTCAGAAACGGAGGTTTTGAAATGCTAAAATCCTATGTCTGTTTTGACCTGGAAACAACCGGGCTTGACCCACTATATAATGAAATTATTGAAATCGGAGCATTGAAAGTCCGTGACGGAAAGGTTGCCGAACGTTTTATGGAATTCATTCATCCACAGGAAGAGATTTCCCCGATGATCACGAATCTCACCGGCATTACGAATGAAATGGTTGCAAATGCCAGACCTGCCGATGCTGTGATCAGTGATTTTCTTGAATTCTGTGAAGATGATGTCCTGATCGGTCACAATGTAGGCTTTGATTACAGCTTCATGAAATCAGGTGCTTCCAATTTAGGACTTACTTTTGAAAAATTTGGAATCGACACATTTAAGATTGCCCAGCGCACCTTAAAATCACTTCCCTCCAAAAGTCTCTCCAGTCTGTGTGAATACTACCAGATTGAAAATAAAGCTGCGCACCGCGCCTACTATGATGCACTTGCCACAGCCAAGCTGTATCAGACACTGGCACACTATTTTGAAAATGAGGATCCTTCTCTTTTCAAGCCACAGCAGCTTACATACAAAATAAAAAAAGTGCAGCCTGCCACAGCAAAACAAGTTGCTCTTTTGCAGAGACTGTGCAGCCAGAAGAAAAAAGTACCGGAATGGAATCCGGATACGATCACGCGCAGTGAAGCATCTCGGCTGATTGATTCTTTGCTGAAATCCAAAGTAATTTAAAAGCATCGTCTGCAGATTCCCGTTATCTCAGAAACTAAAAAGATAGAGTCCGTCTTGAAAAATTTTTCTTCTCATAAACGTACTCTATCTTTTTTCTTATCCCAGATACGCGATTGCCTCTTCTCTTGTTCCGGAAACGCGTCTTGCATCCTCTGGTATCAGAAACTTCCAACTTCCAAATTCTATTTATTTACTTTCCAGTTTTCCAGAAGTTTTAATTCTATTTTCGTTCCATTCGGCAGTGAGAACCAGTGGTCGTTGATTGCTTTTACCGGATAAGCCTTGATCTTTTCCATCGTTTCTTCCACGGAATCCACCGCGATTGAAATGTGGTCGTAGCCATTTTCTCCCTCTGTGTTAATTTCTTCCATTTCGCAGAGCTGGATTCCTTCTTCGTACCAGCATTTTCTTCCCGGTTTTTCACCGATCTCTCTCCACATATGCATTTCAAATACATCTTCAAAAAATTTCTGTGCATTCTCGTAAGATGCCGTTCTGATTGCTGCATGATCTATCTTTGCCATATTCTATATCCTCCTATTTTCGAAGTTTATGTTCTATTTTAGGATAATTCATTTTGTGAGAGCGTGCAAGAAAAACAATGATATGAGGAGATAGATAAAAGTTATTGACAAATACGGTTGTGACACCCGTCTTCATACAACTGGCACTCAAACTTATTTGTTGCAGAGATGTGATGTGTGGGAGCCATTAGCTATCATATATGTAAAAGTTTCAAGACATTGGACAATGTAAACATACCGTTTTTCCATGCAAAAAGAAGTCCCAAACAAGGACTCCTTCTTTAGTAGCGGGAACTGGATTTGAACCAGCGACACCGCGGGTATGAACCGCGTGCTCTAGCCAACTGAGCTATCCCGCCATATGAAATTCACAACTTATGTTGTAATGGGACCAATAGGGCTCGAACCTATGACCCTCTGCTTGTAAGGCAGATGCTCTCCCAGCTGAGCTATGATCCCTCATCACATTTATGCGACTTGTTTAGTCTACTATTATTTTCTACAAATGTCAATACTTTTTTCAGTTTTTTTACAGATTTTTTTTACAGATTTTCTCTTTTTCCGTCAGCATATCTCCCCCTTACTTCCTGCTTTCCAGACCATTACCTGTAGATTTCTTCCCAATGCTCTTTTGTCATAACATTCGTATGTTCAACCCGCACCTCATGTAAAAGCGGCACAGGAACTTCATTACAGGTATGATGATAAACAAATCCCAGCTTTTCCTGCACTCTTTTTGATTTCAGATTGCCATCATAATAAGCGCACCAGATTGTTGTCATGCCAAGATCTTCAAATCCATGTCTCAATAACTCTCTAGAAGCTTCCGGCATATAGCCTCTTCCCCAGAATGGCTGTCCAAGCCAATATCCAAGCTCGCACTCATCGTCACGCTTTGTTTTATTCGTGTATCCATTCAGTTTCAGTTCCACAGCACCTATCGCAATATTATTTTCCTTTTCACAGATTGCGTAGCACTCTGCTCCATCAAATACATTTTTGATGACAGCTCTGCTTTCCTCCACACTCTTATGCGGCGGCCATCCTGCAGCAGGTCCGATCTCCGGATCTTTTGCGTATTCAAACAGACTTTCCGCATCTTCCTCTGTCCATTTTCTCAGTATTAATCTTTCGGTCTCCAGCATACTCTTCCACCTCAGTCTTGATATTTAAATTTTTAATAAATTTGTTTTCTTCAAATTCTATTCTATACGTTAATCTGCTGTCTCAGTATATCATAAGGATTTTATAGTTTCAACATTCCACATTTGCATGGTTATACGTAAAACGTATTTCAATAATTCATTTTTTCTATATATCGTCCTATTTATAGTTATTTTACACATTTCACCATATGCATTGACTAACTCATTCGTCATTTTGTACAATATTTTATATGGATAGCGACAAAATATATGGATACTAACAAATCGTCATTGTATAAAAGGAGGAAATGAAAATGGCTGATTATGAAAAAATGTGGGAAGACCTTGGGATGGATGTCAAAAATCATGACAATCTCTGTCAGGTTCTTCCGACAGCAGTTGGGGATGTATTTATGACACAGGAAAACCGCCCGAAGGCAATGGACTTCTGGGATATGGTCATCGCTGAGGTGCACGGTATCCGCCCGGCCGAACTCATTGAAGAGCAGAAAAAAGGACGCAAGGTATTCGGAACCTTCTGCGTATATGTACCGGATGAAGTAATTATCGCTGCAAATGGTATCGTAACAGGACTTTGCGGTGGATCACAGTTCTGGGTTCCGGACGGCGAAAAAGTCCTTCCGAAAAATGTCTGTCCGCTTGTAAAAGCTTCTGTAGGAGCAAGACTTGGACGTACCTGTCCGTTCTTCCGTATCGCAGATATGTATGTCGGGGAAACTACCTGCGATGGCAAGAAGAAAGCTTACGAGATTCTCGGGAAAGACGTTCCAATGCATATTATGGACGTTCCACAGATGAAGCGTGAGAAAGATATTATCAAATGGAAAGAAGAAATTACAGATTTTGCAAAGATTGTAGAAGAATTCACCGGAAACGAAATTACACCGGAAAAGCTTGCAGAAGCGATCAGTATCTGCAATGAGAAGCGTAAAGCTCTTCAGAGAGTTTATGACTGCAGAAAATCAAAATGTCTGCCAATTTCCGGACGAGATGCTCTGCTCATGACCCAGATTTCCTTCTTCGATGATCCGGTACGTTGCGCCCAGATGTGTAACCGTCTGGCTGACGAACTGGAACAGCGAATCAAAGATGGCGTATCCGTTGTACCGGAGGGTACAAAACGTATCCTGATCACAGGAACACCTCTTGCAGTTCCGAACTGGAAATTACATAACATCATCGAGACAAGCGGCGCTGCTGTTGTCTGCGAAGAGATGTGTACAGGAACAAGATATTTTGAAAATCTTGTAGACGAATCCGGTGAAACGCTGGATGAACAGTTCATGAATCTGTCCAAACGTTACATGAAGACAAACTGTGCATGCTTCACACCAAATACCGGACGTATCGACGATATTCTCCGTATGGTAGACGAATATCAGGTAGATGGCGTCATCGACTGCAGTCTGATGTTCTGCTGCCTGTATGACACAGAAAAGCTTGCAGTTTCAGAAGCACTGAAGGCGAAAAATATTCCGGTACTCTCTCTGGAAACAGATTACACCGATAAAGATGCTGAACAGCTTCGTACAAGAATCGGAGCATTTGTGGAGATGCTGAATCAGTAAAATGGAAGAAAAAAATAAACATATCCGCTATTATATTCTCTTTGACAATCACACACAGGGCATGATGCTCCATGAGCTTCTGGATAAGCAAGGTCTTCCTAACCGGATTGCACCTGCCCCACGTGACACTGACGGCAAAGCAGCCTGCGGGATGGCGCTTCTGATCCATCCGGATGACATTGATGCAGTCAGGACATGCATCGAAGAGAATCATGCGGAATATGTAAACATCGTTCCATTGGAAAATCAGTTGCAGAAAAAGAGAGACCGATATTGTTAAATGCAGAGTGTATGATAAATGAGGAGAAAGCGAAAAGCTCTCTCCTCATTTTGACTCATCATATTCAAAAACCGCTGAATCATCTCATTTTCAGCGGTTTTACAGGTATGGACCTGAGGGGAATCGAACCCCTGTCCGAAAGCTCTTCCATAAAGGCATCTCCCATCACAGTCATTCTTTTGACATTCCCTCCATAAGCCGCCGAACAACAGGCTACTTACTTTAGTAGCTTCATAAATTCTTCCATTCCCTCAAAGCTTTGGAAACGAAGTGCCTCATCTGGTCGAAGCCGGTTACTTAAGCGATGAGAGACTCAAGACCGACTGCTGCAACTAGGCAGCGTACGCTAAATTTTCGTCTGCGTTTATATTTAGTTGGAACTTTTAACGTAGTGTCCCGCTACGGATGGCTTCCTTGACTTCCGTGCCCCCGTCGAAACCAGTACAAGCCCTGGTTCTTGGAAGCCGTATCATCAAAAATACGCTTCTGCAAACAAGATCCGTTCAGAAGTCAGCCTTCTGCTCTCCCATTTGCTCTATATATTATATGCGGACATCCAGGCTCATGTCAAGGCATCTCCGCATATAATTTACTCACTCTGTCATTTTACGCTTCTTTTGTCTTTCCCACTTCCAGCATTCCGCTCTTTGCAAGTGCCGGTCTCAGCGCATTGTAGATGATCACTACAACAATCGTAGAAAGAATCGCATTTACAAAGGTAGCAGCTGCGCTCCACTTTGCAAGAACCTCTGCCATCTGCTGCGGCTGTCCCAGAATGTACTGTTTGTAAAAGTATCCGACGATCGGATCTGCAATAACATTAAATGCAAGTCCGGCAACAGAAGCCAGCAGGCTCCATTTGAAAATGTATTTCTTGTCGGTGCTTTCATTGATCTTTGCGATCTTATGCGCTACAAGTCCTGTGATCAGTCCGATGCAGAGCTTCAGGATAAATGTCTTCGGTGCTCCGGTAATATAGATCGGATCCATCACATCCGCGATTCCCATTCCGATCGCTCCTGCAAGTCCGCCGTACCAGCCGCCCAAAAGAAGTGCGGCAAGCACACAGAACGCATTTCCAAGGTGGATTGATGTTGCATCTCCTCCCGGCATCGGTATTTTAATCTGCAGATACGTAAAGATTACGTAGCAAAGTGCAGCAAACAGCGCTGTCTGTGCAATTTTCATAACGGTTGAATTTGTTTTCATAGTCTGTCCCATCCTTTCTTATTCCTTTTGAAACACTATAGTACATTGATTCATCAGGTTATTGAACATTGTACCGCGTCACTGTCTCTGTAAAAATATACAATTTTCACTTTTTTCAAGGGGACAGTTTTGTTTTATCCGAAATTGCGGATCTTGAATTCTCTTTCTGCCTCACGCTTCTGGTCTTTTTTCGCGATATCATCACGCTTATCATATAGTTTTTTACCTTTTGCCAGTCCGATCTCTACCTTGACAAGACTCTTGCTGAAATACACCTTCAGTGGCACGATCGCCATTCCTTTTTCCTTGGTCTTGCCGATCAGTTTGTTGATCTCCGATTTGTGAAGAAGGAGCTTTCTCACACGCAGAGGATCTTTATTGAAAATATTTCCCTTTTCGTATGGGCTGATATGCATTCCATAGATGAACACTTCCCCATCCTCAATACGGATAAAGGATTCTTTGATGCTGCATTTTCCCATGCGGAGGGATTTTACTTCCGTACCTGCAAGTGCAATTCCCGCCTCATAAGTATCCAGGATAAAATAGTCATGATACGCTTTTTTATTGTTCGCAATCATCTTGCCCTGCGCTTTTGCCTTAGCCATCTTCTCTCTCCTCTTTTCTTTCCTTTACAAGTCTAAAATCAATGGTTCTTGATATCTCATCACAATCGATCATCTTCACACGCACCTTCTGCCCCAGCTTATAGGTCTTTCTGATATGGGAACCGATCATCTGATAATGTTCTTCGTCGTAATCATAATGATCGTCCGTCATATTGGTAACATGTACCAGCCCTTCTACGGTATTCGGAAGCTCTACATAGATTCCCCACTTTGTGATACCCGAAATAACTCCTTCAAATTCCTGTCCGAAGAAATTCCGCATATACTGTACCTTCTTCAGCTTCAGCGTCTCTCTCTCTGCCTCATCCGCACGGCGCTCTAAGGAGCTTGTCTCCATCGCCACCTCCGGCAGGATTTTTTCATAATGATTCCTCTTTGCATCGTTCATCCTGCCTCGAAGATTATCTTTGATGATCCGGTGGATCTGCAGATCCGGATAGCGCCGGATCGGTGAAGTAAAATGCGTATAATACTGGGTCGCAAGTCCGAAATGTCCGTCATTATCCGGCGAATATCTCGCCTGCTTCATCGAACGGAGTGCAAGCCTTGAGATCATGGCTTCTTCCGGAGTCCCCTCGATCTTATCCAGAAGCTTCTGGACTTCCTTTGGACGGATCTCCTGTCCTCCCTGCATATGCATGGTATATCCGAAATTCTGCAAAAATGTCACAAGTTTCTTCATCTTATCATCATCCGGTGTTTCATGCACACGGTATAAGAATGGAATCTCCTGCCAGAAATAATCCTCTGCAACCGTCTCATTTGCAACAAGCATAAAATCCTCGATGATCTTCGTTGCCACGTTGCGGTCGTAAGCCTTAATATCCACCGGCTCACCGCTTTCATTTAAAATAATCTTTGCCTCCGGAAAATCAAAGTCGATTGCCCCTCTTCTGTGGCGTCTTTCTCTCAAAATGTGTGACAGTTCTTTCATCAGCTCAAACATCGAGATCAGATCATGATATCGCTCGCATTCTGCCTCATCCCGATCCTCAAGAATCTTTTTCACACTGGTATAGCTCATGCGTTCATCCACATTTACCACAGTTTCTGCAATCTGGTGATCGATTACATTTCCCTTCGCATCAATGGTCATGATACAGCTCAGTGCCAGCCGGTCCTCGCCTGCGTTTAATGAACACATTCCATTAGACAGAACTCTTGGCAGCATCGGGATCACACGGTCTGCCAGATAAACACTGGTACCTCTTTTCAGTGCTTCCCGGTCAAGGGCGCTGTTCTCCTGCACATAATTGGTCACATCAGCGATATGCACACCCAGAATATAACGGTCTCCCTCTTTTGTCAGAGTGATCGCATCATCCAGATCCTTCGCATCCTCGCCGTCGATCGTCACGGTCTGCCAGCTCCGCACGTCTTTCCGTCCTGCCATATCAGCGGTCGTCACTGCTTTTGCCACACGCTCTGCCTGATTCAATACCTTCTCCGGAAATTCGGTTGGCAGATCATATCCTTTGACAATCGACAAAATATCAACTCCCGGATCGGTCACATGTCCCAGGATCTCTACGATCTTTCCTTCTGGCTTCTTTCCATTCTCCCCATAAGAGGTCAGCTCGACCACAACCTTATGCCCGGTCACAGCTCCTTTAGAACGCTCTGCCGGTACGAAGATATCCTGCAGGAAACGCTCATTATCCGGCACAACGAATCCGAAATTCTTCCGGCTCTGATAATAGCCGACGATCCGCTGGATTCCCCTCTGTACGATCTTCGTGATCTTTCCTTCTCTTCGCTTTCCTTCCGGTGCTTTGGTGATGACAACCTCTACCTCATCTCCCTGCATGGCACCGTTCATATCATCTTCAGAGATAAAGATATCTTCACTCTCACCTTCCACAGTAACAAAGCCGAAGCCTCTCGCATTTGCCTGGAACATTCCCCGCAGCTGCTTTGCCTCACCTTTGATGTATTTTCCTTTCTGTGTGACATGTACCCTGCCTTCCTTTTCCAGGCTGTCCATGACAGCTTTGAGTTCCCCTTTCTGATCTTTCGGAACCTGAAGCAGCATCGACAGCTCTTTCAGCTTCATCGGCACATAAAATTCATCACAGATAAATTCATAAATAATTTTCTTTCTTTTTTCAAATAATTCGTCCATCTCTTCTCCTGTCAAAAAAGGAACACCCTATAGATACTATAGAGTGTTCCTCATCTTCTTTCAATCATTCGTTATGCAAAAACTTTCAGGTTCAAGACTGCTGCAAGTACGATAAACAGAATTGCTAAAAACTTGGTAGACTTAACAAGTGCGCCTTCCATAGAACGTCCTTTGTTCTGTCCCCAATAAGAATCTGCCATACCTGCGATTGTTCCAAGACCTGCTGACTTACCTTCCTGCATCAATACGATTACTGTCAATGCGATACAATCTATTGCAAATAAAATTAAAAGTACTGTTTTTAAAATTTCCATTACTAATCACACCTCCTGATGTTTGAACCACTCATGTATTTTACCATAAATCTACTTCCGATTCAAGCAAATTTCATGGATTTCAGTCTTTATTTTACCAGTTTGCTTCCTTTCAGCTTCACAACCCGGTCAATCCGGTTAATGGATGACATCCGGTAGGCATAAGCCCCCGACTCAAAAAGTGCATAAATGCTGCCACCATCCTGATAGATCTGTTCCAGTCTCTCTGGAAACTTGATCGTCTTATAAGCTTCGGAAGTTGACAAGATTCCATATCTGGAATAGTTGAAGATCTGTACCTCCGATGGCAGGATTCCCCAGGATCTGGTAAGCAGGATCTTATTGTTGTAAAATGCCATTCCCTGCACCTTACCAGAAATTACCTGCATACTGACCGCATAGGCAACCGGATCCGTCACGCCGACCGTCCGTTTCAGGTTCATATCTTCTTTTTCATACAAGGTACCGTCTGCATTGATCAGATATTTTTCAATGACACTGGCATTATCCTGTGTAAAGAATCCGACAAACAATGCACCGTCATGATACGTCATAAATGATGCCCGCTTGATCTTGTAAAGATTGTAAGACATATCGAATTCAATCGGATGATACCCATCATCAAAGGAATAGTTCTCCAGATGGGACAGCGTGATCGCATTTGCCTGCGCCCAAGTGGAACCCTGTCCTGTCACCCACAGGATCTGGTTCATCGTATCGTATGCCATTCCGCCCACATGTGCTTTGGTGTTCAGCACAATCTCTTTCACAAACCGTCTGCTTTCTTTGTCGATCACATAGATCACCGAATCATGTGCCTTTGTCTTACAATAAGCACTGACCAGAATATAATCCTCTGTAATTGCAAGTCCCTGTGGTGTCATGGATGTGCAAACTTCTGCTTCTCCGTCCCCTTTTACTTTCAGCGTTCTTGTTGACTTCAGACCAGGCACAACATAAGTCCCGTAGTAATTGTCTACTTCAGCTTCATCGCAGGCGTACTTATAAACAGTCTGGTTACGCTTCAGCGTTTTCAGATACTGCTCCATCGTGTAAACGGAATCCGTATTCGTCACCTTCCGGTTAGTTTCCGGCTCCATCTCGGTTCTGTACTGGAATGCGTAATACCAGTAGCTTCCTCCGATGATTCCCACAACCAGTAGAATACTGATGATACTGCGGATATGTCCAAGCATGGTCTTCTTTTTCCGGACCTTTTTCTTCTTTGCTTTTTTCTCTTCCTGTCTTACTTCCTCATTCTCAAGCTCTTGTTTATTCATTCATGCCCACTTCGTTTTTATATACTTTCTGTGTTGAAAATCCCCGTCCTCTGACCTCATTTACATTGCCAATGATCATAAATGCGTGCGGATCTATCTCCTGCACGATCTGGTTCAGCCGCATCAGTTCACGGTTAGATACAACGGTAAGGATCATCGGCTGATCCTTTCTCAAATAACCGGTCTGCGTGTAGACCAGTGTAGTTCCTCGGTCAAGCTTCTCCTGGATCAGATGGTTCAGCTTCTCATACTCTCCGGAAATGATCTTGACCTGTGTTCTGGTCGATCCCATCAGAAGCACTTTATCCAGCATCACCGTGTAAATCAGTACCAGAAGGATACCATAGATGACCTCTTCTTTATTGGTAAATACCATCTGGAAGATCAGAATTGCAAAATCAAATACATAAAGCATAACAGATACCGGAAGCCCGAATTTCTTATTCAATACCAGCGGTGGGATATCCATACCTCCTGTTGATGCTCCGCATCTTATAACAACTCCGATTCCAAGTCCGATCATCAGACCTCCACAGATCGTTGAAAGCATCTTATCGTCTGTGACGTTCTGTAATACCGGAACATTCTCCAGTATTCCCAGAATGATCGGATAATAAAACGTACTAACCAGTGTAGTAAGTGCAAATTTCATACCAAGCACTGCCGCCCCCAGAAGAAACATCAGTGTGTTGAAGATCAGTACAAATGTATGAATCTGTAATCCGAAATAATGGTTTACGGCAATTCCAAGCCCCGTGGTCCCTCCAGTAATGATATCATTCGGCAGGATAAACATTACAATTGCAAGTGCATATACTGTATTCCCAAATAAAATCAGGCACAGATTCCTCATGTTTGACATTTTCATATTACGCTCTCCTTGACATATGTATTTTGTCTGCAGATTTCCCCAATTTTCCGCAACCCAATACTTTATAGTATACTCGGTGCATGTTTTGTGGACAAGGAATTTTTTTATTTTATTCTCTTTTTTCGTTTCATTTGGTATACTGTGATTAAAAAGACAGGTTTTGATTTTCCAGGAAAAGAGGTTAGCAAGTTATGGACAAGATCAGACAGTTACAGGACATGATTAACGAGAGCAACCGAATCGTCTTTTTCGGCGGTGCCGGCGTCTCTACCGAGAGTAATATTCCGGACTTCAGGAGTGCAGACGGACTCTACAAACAAAAGTACCGCTACTCACCGGAGCAGATTGTAAGCCACAGCTTTTTCATGCAGCATACGGAAGAATTTTATGATTTTTATAAAGAGAAAATGATGTTCCTTGATGCGAAACCAAATAAAGCACATCTGAAGCTTGCCGAGCTGGAAGCCGCCGGAAAGCTGACCGCCGTTATCACACAGAATATCGACGGACTCCACCAGGCTGCCGGAAGCAAAAATGTACTGGAGCTTCATGGAAGTATCCACCGCAATTACTGCATGCGTTGCAAAAAGCAGTACAGTGCACGTTTTGTAAAAGAATCGAAAGGAATCCCAACCTGCGACTGCGGCGGAACTATCCGCCCGGATGTAGTTCTCTACGAAGAAGGACTGGATAATCAGATTATCCAGAAAAGTATCCGCGCCATCTCAGAAGCAGATATGCTGATCATCGGCGGTACTTCTCTTGTAGTCTACCCTGCTGCCGGATTTATCGATTATTTCCACGGCAAATATCTGATACTCATCAACAAGGATGCAACTGCCCGTGATGTAGGCGCAACCCTGACGATCCATGAGCCGATTGGAGAAGTATTAGACCGAATCCATGTATAGCCGGAGAATCCAGGAAATATCCGCTATACCCGTAATCTGTAATTTTCCGGACAACATGCCATTTTCATGTAGTCTAAAAATCCTCTGCCAGCTCTTTCTATCAAAAGAGTGACAGAGGATTTTTCATTTTAACCGTTATACGTCTTAAAAAACTGATACAGATTGTCCAGTGCCTTTGTCAGAACCGGGATCTCTTCTTCATCCAGCGTCTCAACAACAGCTTCTACCATCTTCTTATGAAAATTCGCATGATGATGATATGCCTTCTCCCCTTTTTCCGTCAGCTTGATATTGACGATCCGGCGGTCTTCCTCACTCCGGTGGCGGACCGCATACTTTTTATTGACCAGACTGTTCATCGAAGTCGTCAGAGATCCTACGGTAATCCCAAGCTTCTTTGCGATCGTAGACATATTATTCCCGTCACCCAGACCGACCGCCTCAATGATATGCATATCATTGTTCGTCAGATCCTTAAACTCTTCTGTGATCACTGCTTTTTCTTCCAGTCCCCATATATCATTAAAAAGATGTACCAATATCTTATTGATGCTTTCGTATGCGTCCAATTCCCCTTCTTCTCCTTGCTGTGTCTTTTTCTAGTTCAATTATACACAGTCACCTAACAAAGAATCAATCACTTCTTTCACAGTTTCTATTTTTTCTGCTTTCCACACATCCGCTCCGCAGAACAGAAGTGCCTCCCCAATCTCACCTTTTGCCGCTTTGATTAGTGCTTCCGTGATACAGTATGGCACTTCCGCCGGGTTACAGTTTTTCAGACACCCAAGACATCTCTTAGGCTTCACCCTCTCTCCTGCCATTACATGACTGATAAATGGATTCTTAATTGCCCTTCCCGGCATTCCAACCGGACTTTTCACCAGAATGACATCCTCTTTCTTCGCATTCAGATAACTCTGCTTATAACTGAGATCTGCATCGCACTCCCAGGTCGTGACAAATCTTGTTGCCACCTGGACCGCATCTGCTCCTAATGAAAAGGCATGCTCTGCCGCATCTTTATCCGAAATTCCTCCGGCTACTGCCACCGGGATATGCACCTGATATTTTTGAGCGTACTTTCTGACCACTGCCATGATCCTCTCGATTTCATTATCATAACTTTCCTGTGTGTAAGTTTCCAGCTGCTCCCGGTCGAACCCCAGATGTCCTCCGGCTTTGGGTCCCTCGATCACAACCAGGTCTGCGGTCCTGGAAAATTTTTTATCCCAGTATTTTAAGATAACTTTCGCCGATTTTTCGGTCGATACGATCGGAGCGATCTTGGTACTGCTGCTCTCCACAAGTCCCGGCAGCTCGATCGGAAGCCCTGCCCCGGATACGATCAGATCTGCTCCGGCATCCACTGCTGCTTTCACATGTTCATCATAATCCTTCAACGCAACCATGATATTAAATCCGATCACGCCATCCGGAGCCGTCTCTCTTGCTCTTTGGAATTCAGATCCAATTGCGCGGATATTTGCCGCCCTTGTATTCGTTTCAAAATCCGGTTCACGAAATCCGATCTGTGCGGTTGAGATGATCCCGACTCCACCTTCTTTTGCAACCGCTCCGGCAAGCTGCCCAAGGCTCACACCGACTCCCATTCCCCCTTGAATGACCGGTCTTTTTACTTTCAATTCACCAATCACAAGTTCCGGTAATCCTTTCATTTTTCTTCTCCTCTTTCTACTACATCCTGCGGAATCTGTTATACCGCTTTTCGGTAAGTTCTTCCTTTGTCATTGCACCATATTTTTTCAAAAAAATACTGATATAATCATCCATCGGATCTGTCACTTCTGTAAATGTTTCCAGATTGAAGTTTTCCGGCTCCGGAATCACCCGTTCTACAATACCGGCTTTCAGGAGATGATCTGCTGTCAGCCTCATCACACCTGCCGCCTCTTTTGCGCGGCTGCTGTCCTTCCACAGGATACTTGCAAATCCTTCCGGCGAAAGAATGGAGTAAATCGAATTTTCAAGAAGCCACACTTCATCTGAAGTTGCCATCGCAAGAGCCCCCCCGCTTCCACCTTCTCCGATCACAACAGACAGGATCGGAACCTGAAGATTTGACATTTCAAATAAATTTCTTGCGATTGCCTCACCCTGTCCTCTCTCTTCTGCTTCCAGCCCGCAGAACGCTCCCGGCGTATCTACAAAACAGATGACCGGACGGTTAAATTTCTCTGCCTGTTTCATCAGACGAAGGGCTTTGCGGTATCCGTCCGGTGACGGCATCCCAAAGTTACGCTCGATATTTTCTTTTGTCGTGCGGCCCTTTGCCTGCGCGATCACCGTCACCGGCATTCCGTGAAATCTTGCAATCCCGCCAATGATCGCCTTATCATCCTGGTAATAACGGTCTCCATGAAATTCCATAAAATCTGTAAACAATTCTTCAATGTACTCCGCACCGACCGGACGAGCCTTGTCTCTGGATAACTGCACCCGTTCCCATGGCGTCAGATTCTTCTGTACCGCCTGTGTTTCCTTTTCTTCTACTTCCGGCAAATCGTATGTCCTCTGCTTATGCATTGCTACAATTTCCGCCAGTGTCTCCCTGAGACGCGGACGCTCCACAATCCGATCCACAAATCCGTGCTCCTGAAGAAATTCTGCCCTCTGGAATCCTTTCGGAAGCTTCTGCCCTATGGTCTGTTCAATCACACGCGGACCCGCAAAACCGATCAGCGCCCCCGGCTCGGCAAGAATGATATCTCCAAGCATGGCAAAACTTGCCGTTACCCCGCCGGTTGTCGGATCAGTCAGCACACTTACATATAAACAGCCTGCATCATGGTGTCTTTTCAGTGCCGCCGAAGTCTTTGCCATCTGCATCAGAGAGTGGATCCCCTCCTGCATTCTGGCACCTCCGGAACAGGCAAATATGATAATCGGAAGTCTCTCACCGGTTGCCTTTTCTACTGCACGAGTAATTTTTTCGCCAACCACCTTTCCCATGCTCGCCATCATAAACCGCCCGTCACAGACTGCAAGAACTACTTCATTTCCCGCGATCCTCGCTTTTCCGGTTACAACCGCCTCATCAAGCCCGGTCTTTTCCTGCAGTGCTTCTACCTTTTCTTCATAGCCTTTATAATGCAGCGGATTTCCCGAAGTAAGTCCCTTGTCCCACTCTTCAAAGGTATCCGCATCTGCTACCATTTCAATCCGGCGCATCGCATGCACACGGAAATAATTTTGACATTTTGGACAGATATAATACCCCTTCTTCACATCCTCTGTCAGAATGGCAGATTTGCAAACGTTACATTTTTTCAGAAGTCCCTCCGGAACCTCCGGTGCCATATGGGCAGGCTTTCCTTCGCCAAGAGATATATACCCTCTTCTGCTTGTTTTCTTGAACATATTTGACAGTTTCAAATTGCTTTACCTCCGCTTTTGTAGAGCTAATCTTGCCGATTTTTTGCTTCTCTTTCGGCAATAAATTCAATATCAAAATCTCCTGCCTGATACTTTGGATCATGCAAAATATCATATTGATAATCCACATTAGTATCAATACCTTCTATAATTACCTCACCAAGTGCACTCTGCATCTTCCGGATCGCCTCGGTACGGTTTTTTGCAAATACGATCAGCTTTGCCAGCATATTGTCATAATATGGCGGTACAGTGTATCCACTGTAAATTGCTGAATCAATCCGCACCCCCTTTCCTCCCGGAAGGTACATATCGGTGATCGTTCCCGGACACGGGCGGAAATTCTTTTCCGGATTTTCCGCATTGATCCTGCACTCGATGGCATGACCGGTCAGCTTTACATCCTCCTGCGTAAAAGAAAGCTGCTGACCGTCTGCGATCCGGATCTGTTCCTTGATCAGATCGATCCCTGTCACCCATTCTGTGACCGGATGCTCCACCTGGATTCTGGTATTCATTTCCATAAAATAAAAATTCCCGCTCTTTTCCAGCAGAAATTCAATGGTTCCTGCATTTTCGTAATGCGCTGCCTTTGCCGCTTTTACCGCTGCTTCGCCCATTCTCCGGCGAAGCTCATCCGAAATCACGGCACATGGGGATTCTTCGATCATCTTCTGATGATTTCTCTGCACCGAACAGTCCCGTTCTCCTAAATGCACCACATTTCCATACTTATCCGCCATAATCTGAAATTCAATGTGCTTCGGATGCTGCACAAAATGCTCGATGTACATAGTGTCATCCCCAAAAGCTGCCTTGGTCTCTTTCTGTGCGGTACGGAATGCCAGATCAAATCCGGCTTCATTTTCCGCCACACGCATTCCTTTTCCGCCTCCGCCGAGAGCCGCCTTTACGATCACCGGATAGCCAATCTCTCTTGCAACTTCTTTTCCTTTTGCTGCATCATAAATCGCTTCCCGGCTTCCCGGAATGATCGGAACCCCGGCATTTTCCATGGTATTTCTCGCCTCGGATTTATTTCCAAGCCTGCTGATCACTTTCGAATCCGGTCCAATAAAAATAATGTTGCACTTCTCGCAAAGCTCTGCAAATTTCGTATTTTCAGAAAGGAAACCAAATCCCGGATGGATCGCATCTGCTCCCGACACGATGGTCGCGCTGATGATCTGCTCCATATTCAGATAGCTTTCCGAAGATGGTGCAGGTCCAATACAGATTGCTTCATCTGCAAGCTGTGTATGCAATGCTTCTTTATCTGCTTCTGAATAAACTGCAACCGTCTCGATCCCCATTTCCCGGCAGGCACGGATGATCCGAACTGCGATCTCTCCACGGTTTGCGATCAATACTTTCTTAATCATCTGTTTCCGCCTTCCCGATCATCAGAGACAACTCTGCCTTTACTGCAACTTCTCCATCCACTGATGCAACAGCTTCTCCGATTACCAGTGGTCCCTTCTGACGAATAATTCTTGCTTCCAGTTTTAACTTGTCACCCGGAACAACTTTTCTGCGGAACTTGCAATTCTTAATCCCACCAAAATAACCGAGCTTTCCTTTATTTTCTTCCTGCATCAGAACCGCTACTGCACCGACCTGCGCCAGTGCTTCTACGATCAGCACTCCCGGCATCACCGGCTCCTGTGGAAAATGTCCGGCAAAAAAGTCCTCTCTGTAAGTCACACATTTATAGCCAACTGCATATTCCCCCGGCTCGTAATCTTCGATATAATCTACCAGCAAAAACGGATGTCTGTGCGGAATGATTTTCTGAATTTCCTTGATTCCCAAATGTTTCATGCTTTTCGCCCTCCATCCAGCTATGCGATTCGGAATAATGGCTGTCCGTATTCCACAGTTTCTCCATTTTTCACGAGTACTTCCGATACCACACCGTCAAAATCACACTCAATATCATTCATCAGCTTCATCGCCTCTACGATGGCAACCGTCTGTCCTTTTGCCACATGATCGCCAACTGCCACAAATGGTGCTGCCTCTTCCGACGGTGCTGCGTAAAAGGTTCCAACCAAAGGGGATTTGATCAGCTGCCCTTCTGCTTCTTTTCCTTTTTCCGGTCCATCCTCCGACTTCAGTGCCGATACTGCATTACTCTGCGCTCCTGGCACGTTTTGTACTGTCGTCAGCTGTGCTGCCCCTGTACTGACAACCATCTGTTCTTTTTCTTTCTGTATTTTCAATTTCACACCGTTTTCTTCATACTGAAATCCTGTCAGGTCCGAATCTGAAACGGTCTGAATCAGTTTTACCAGATTTTCTAATTCCATCCTTCTACCTCTATCCTTCATACTTCTTCAAAAGAAGGGTTGCATTGTGCCCGCCAAATCCAAGGGAATTGGTGAGCGCACATTTGATCTCTTTTTCGACCGGTGCGCCAACTGCATAGTTCAGATCACATTCTTCATCACATTCCCTGGTTCCAACGGTCTGATGGATAAATCCATCCTGAATAGATTTTACAGTAACGATACACTCTACCGCACCTGCCGCACCAAGAAGATGACCGATCATGGATTTCGTTGAATTCACAACCACATCCTTTGCCGCATCGCCGAATGCTTTCTTGATCGCATAGGTTTCAAACAGATCATTATGATGCGTGCTGGTTCCGTGTGCATTAATGTACTGTACTTCTTCCGGTGTCACGCTGCCCTCTTCCATCGCAAGCTCCATCGCCTTTGCCGCACCGCTTCCGTCTTCTGCCGGGGAAGTGATATGGTAAGCATCTCCGGTTGCCCCGTAACCTGCAAGCTCTGCGTAAATCTTTGCGCCTCTTGCTCTCGCATGCTCCAGCTCTTCCAGAACCACCACGCCGGCTCCTTCTCCAAGAACAAATCCACTTCTGTCTTTATCAAATGGAATCGATGCACGTAGTGGATCTTCACTGGTAGTAAGTGCGGTAAGTGCGGTAAATCCAGCAATCCCCGTCGGACAGATACAGCTTTCCGTACCACCTGCAAACATTACATCCGCATCTCCGTACTGAATGGCACGAAGCGCATCTCCGATACAATTGGTTCCCGTTGCACACGCTGTAACGACATTGGTGCACTTTCCTTTAAGCCCAAGCTGGATCGATACATTTCCGGCTGCCATATTGGAAATCATCATCGGAACCATCAGTGGTGCCACCCTTCCCGGTCCCTTTTCCTGAATCGTCGTGTACTGCTTCTCAATCTGCTGCAAACTTCCGATTCCCGAACCGATGATCACGCCACAACGGTATGGATCCTCTTTTTCGATTTCAAATCCCGCATCCGCACACGCTTCCTTCGCCGCTGCAACCGCATACTGGGAAAATGTTTCCATTCTCTTCGATGCCTTGAAATCCATCCGTTCCTTTGCAACAAAGTCCTTGACTTCCGCTGCGATCTTCACTTTATATTCGGTTGTATCAAATTTTGTGATCGGACCGATTCCTACGGTTCCATTTTTGATACCGTTCCAGAATTCTTCTACTGTATTACCAATCGGGGTAATCGCTCCAAGCCCCGTAATAACAACTCTGCGCTTCATATTGCCTCCTTTGGTGGAAAATGTGTGGATTGGTAGGTTGTGACACCACTCCGCACAAATATTATCGGAGACATTCAGTTGTGCAAACCATTCCGATGAGCCTCCGAAATCAATCATTGTGTCAGCAATGGCTTCCACAATGATTTGAGTCTCATCTCCATTGCACAAAAATTGAATGCTTCCGATAATATTTGTGCTTCGTGGCACTCAAGTCTACTGTCTAAAACACGTTTTCCACGAAACATTTTTGGTGTGTTGTTGACTGTTTTTACTTTTTGAAAAAATTTATCATTTTTAACTTTTGATAAGTTACGATTTTAATTTTTACTATTGAATGCTCATTTGATCATTTCCTCTAATCAGATTTCTTACTCTTCCTACCCGCAGTACAAATGAAAACTAAAACTAATTTCTTCCCCTTCGCGATCCGCACTTGGTATATTGAACTACTTCACGGATGTAAAATGGTTTTCTCGACAAAGTTGAATGACAAACTGTACAAAAGATGTCATTCAAATTCATTTTTCGAGCAATGGAGATGAGACTCAAAGGATTGTGGAAGCCTTTGCTGACACAATCCTTGTTTTAGGAGGCTCATCGGAATGGTTTGCGAGTCTGAATTTGAATGACATCTTTTGTACAATTTGTCCCTCAACCTTCTCTGCAACCATTTTTACATCACCATCCCCCCATCGACCTGCAGAACCTGCCCCGTAATGTAACTCGCATGCTCAGACGCCAGAAACGCCACTGCCTTCGCGACATCTTCTGGGTGTCCCATTCTGGCAAGAGGGATCTGACCTCTCATTTCTTCTTTGAGCTTATCGGAAAGAACTTCTGTCATCTCCGTTTCAATGAAGCCCGGTGCAACCGCATTAACCGTGATTCCGCGGGATGCCAGTTCTTTTGCCGCAGATTTGGTCATTCCAATAATTCCTGCTTTAGATGCAGCATAGTTTACCTGACCGGCATTTCCGCTGATTCCAACTACAGATGCAAGATTGATGATCTTTCCGCTTCTCTGCTTCATCATCTGTCTGGATGCAAAACGGATGCAATGGAAAGTTCCTTTCAGATTGACATCAATGACATCGGAGAAATCTTCTTCACTCATACGCATCAGCAGACCATCCTTTGTGATCCCTGCATTATTTACCAGAATATCGATTCTTCCAAACTGCTCGATCACTGCTTTTATAAATGCTTCACATTCCTCGTAATCTGCCACATCGCACTGCATACACTGGGCACATCCACCCTTTTCTACAATTTCATGTTTTACTTCATCTGCTTTTGCTTCAGAACCATTGTAATTGATCACAACTGTTGCTCCCTGTGCAGCCAGCTCCTTCGCAATTGCCTTTCCAATTCCACGGGACGCGCCGGTAACCACCGCGATCTGTCCTTCCAAATTTGCTCTGTCTGTCATATGCTTTTCCTTTCCATTGCCTGTTTTTTACACCAGTTCAGCAATTACTTTTTCCATATCTTCCCAGGTTTCGATATTATATACTTTGACACCTTTGTCGATACGCCGCATAAATCCGGCGAGTGTTTTTCCCGGTCCGATTTCCACAAAAGTGTCTACACCATCTTCAATCATAGTTCTCACACTTTCCTCCCATCGTACCGGTGAAGAAATCTGTTTTGCAAGAAGTGCCTTTGTCTCTTTGATATCCGTCACATATTTTGCCGTAACATTCGTCACATAAGGAATGGCAAGTGGTTCAAAATTTCTCTTCTCCATTTCCTTCGCAAGCTCTTCGCCTGCACTTTCCAGCATCTTTGAGTGGAACGGACCACTTACATTTAACAGAACCGCCCTTTTTGCTCCGGCTGCTTTTAAAGACTCTGCTGCCTTTTCTACCGCTGCGGTCTTTCCTGTAATTACAATCTGTCCCGGACAGTTATAATTTGCCACAGACGCACCCGGAATTTCTTCCGTCACTTTTTCAACCGTTTCTCCATCCAGTCCCAGGATTGCCGCCATGGCTCCTTCACCTGCCGGAACAGTATTCTGCATCAGAATCCCTCTTTTTCTCACAAGAGAAATGGCGTCTTTCGGCTGCATGCCTCCCGCTGCGCTGATCGCACAGTACTCTCCAAGGCTGAGCCCGGCTGTCACATCCGGTGTAAGACCTCTCTTTTCAATCTCGGCTGTCATTGCAAGACAGGCTGTTACCATGGCTGCCTGAGTGTATTCTGTCTGATCCAGCTGCTCATTTTCTTCAAAGCATAGCTTTGTCATATCAAGTCCCAGCTCTGCTGTTGCTGTATCAAAAACCTCTTTTGCAAGTTCACTGTTTTCATAAAAATCTTTTCCCATACCGCACTTCTGCGCGCCCTGTCCCGGGAAAATGAATGCTGTTTTATTCATAAAATCCTTTGCCTCCGATCAGTGCATCCGTCTCACTTACCAGCTTTTGGATCAGGTCTTTACAGCTCATGATCTCTTTTACCATGGCTGCACTCTGTCCCGCCATTACGCTTCCGTTTGTCACATCTCCGTCTACAACGGCCTTTCTTAAGCCTCCAAGTGTAAGATGCTCAAGTTCTTCAAAGGATGCACCGTTTTTCTCAAGGTCCAGATATTTTTTCGTCATTTGGTTGCGAAGTGCTCTTACCGGATGTCCTGTGCTTCTTCCGGTTACTCTGGAATCAATGTCCTTCGCTTTGATGATCGCATTTTTATAATTTTCATGTACGATAGATTCTTCGGTCGCAACAAAATGGGTTCCCATCTGTACGGCTTTTGCTCCCAGCATAAATGCTGCCGCAATTCCTCTTCCATCTGCGATTCCTCCGGCTGCGATTACCGGAATCTTCACTGCGTCTACAATCTGTGGAACCAGTACCATAGTCGTATTTTCTCCGATGTGTCCTCCAGATTCACATCCTTCCGCAACAACTGCATC
Organism: Coprococcus sp. AM100_B19A; assembly: GCF_027662015.1. Taxonomy (NCBI): domain Bacteria; kingdom Bacillati; phylum Bacillota; class Clostridia; order Lachnospirales; family Lachnospiraceae; genus Coprococcus; species Coprococcus sp. AM100_B19A. The sequence goes on along the minus strand of NZ_JAQDKN010000007.1, from coordinate 150,720 downwards.
TGCCCCGCACCGTTCCATTCTTCTTGCAAGTGCAACAGATGCAACCACCGGAATGACTTTAATTCCTGCTTCTTTCCACATTTTCATATATTTTTCCGGGCTTCCGGCGCCTGTCGTTACAACCTTTACGCCTTCTTCCGCTACTACTTTTGCCACGTCCTCTGCATAAGGACTCATCAGCATGATATTTACTCCAAATGGTTTATCAGTCAGCTTTTTTGCTTCTCTGATCTGTTCACGTACCCACTCAGCCGGGGCGCTTGCAGCCCCGATGAGCCCAAGCCCGCCGGCATTTGATACGCCGGCCGCAAGATGATACTCAGCAACCCAGGCCATTCCGCCCTGGATGATCGGATACTCGATTCCAAGTAATTCGGTTACTTCTGTTTTCATATTACAACCTCTTTCTGTCTGTGTTTTTGCGATTCTTATTTTTTCAGTCCTTCGATGTATGTTACAACACTTCCGATTGTCTTGAGATCACCGATTGCTTCCGTATCGATTTCCACACCAAATTCATCTTCAAATGTCATAACCATATCCATCAGATCAAGGGAATCTGCTCCAAGAGATTCAAAAGTTGTCTCCTCTGTGAGGTCTGCTGCGTTTACGTCAAGTCCTTCTGCTACGATTTCTTTTACTTTTTCTAACATGTTCTTAGTCTCCTTATTGTTTGATTATTTTTATATTTACCACTCTATGAGTGTGGCTCCCCAGGTGAGTCCGGCACCGAAGCCGCAGAGAACAATCTTCTGTCCTTTGTGGAAGCGACCGGTTTTGTTCAGTTCATCCAGGAGGATTGGGATGCTGGCGGATGATGTATTACCGTATTCTTCAATGTTGACCGGGAATTTTGCAAGGTCTGTTTTCATCCGTTTTGCCACAGATTCGATGATCCGTAAGTTTGCCTGATGCAGAACGAAAAGATCAATATCTTTCTCGGTCAGATCTGCTTTTTGCAGAAGTTCTCCAATGACTTCCGGCACTTTTTTTACGGCAAATTTGAAAACTGCCTGTCCATCCATGGATACATAAGTCTGTTTTTCATTTTCTTTGTCCTGCCAGTTTTTCTGCTGACGGCTTTCGCAGGCAAGTACCTGTCCTTTTGCTCCGTCAGAATGGGTAACTGCCGGAAAGATTTCACCTTCTTCTGCACAGATCACGGCTGCTCCTGCCCCGTCACCAAAAAGAATGCAGCTTCCTCTGTCTTTCCAGTTGACAATTCCGGATAGGGTTTCACTTCCGATCACCAGAATGTTCTGATACATTCCGGCTGCTATGTAAGCCTGCGCAGTATTGTAGGCATACACAAAACCGCTGCATGCGGCACTGATGTCGAAACAGGTTGCATTTACTGCTCCCAGCTCTTTCTGGACTTCGCAGGCAGTGCTTGGGATCACGGTGTTTGGCGTGATTGTAGATACCAGGATCAGATCCAGATCGTCTGCATTTAATTTTGCATCTGTAAGTGCATTTTTTGCCGCTTTTACCGCCATGCTGACTGTTGTATCTTCTTCTGCAATATGTCTGCGCACAATTCCGGTCCGTTCACGGATCCATTCATCATTCGTCTCCACAAACTTCGCGAGATCATTGTTGTCGTAATAATGCTCCGGTATATAAGAACCGGTACCGCATATCCTTCCTCTCATGGTTGTTCTCTCCATTTATTTTTGTTTTAAAATCTTTTTCGTTTAAAATATTTTTATATTCAAACTATTTGATAATATAACATAATCGGAATGATTTGACAAGAGGGAAATTTTTTTGTTTGACGCGAGGGGCAAATGAATGGAAAAGAAGAGTTCCTGTTCTCTTCTTTCCCATTCATCTGCCATTCAAATCGGTACAAAAATGACGTGCTTTAGTCTCTGTATTTTCTGTTCTGAGTACAAAAAATCCTGCGATTTTGCCAATTCAAAATCGCAGGATTTTTCTTATTCTGTAACTTCCTGATATGCCTCTTTCGTCTGTTCTCCGCTCCGGCGGATCCCTGCAAACAAAGATCCGGATATATTATGCCATACACTGAAGATCGCCCCCGGAAGGGTTGCCAGTGGATTTGCCGCGAAATTGGCAGTCGCAAGGGAAATTGCAAGTCCACTGTTCTGCATTCCGACTTCGATCGCAATAGCGGTTGCCTTATCGTACTCAATATGTAAAATTTTCGCTGCACCAAGTCCGATTCCCATTCCGCAGAGATTGTGAAGCATCACAACTCCAAGAACCAGAAGTCCGCAGCTTAAGATTTTTTCTGCATTGACGGCTACGATTCCGCTGATGATCATTACGATCGATACAACTGAGATCAGTGGCAGAACCTCTGATATTTTCTGGATCTGTTTTCCCCAGACCCAGTTGATCAGAATTCCCAGAAGTACCGGAACCAGAACAACCTTTACTACAGAAATTACCATTGCCCAGAAGGATACTTCTACCCAGGCTCCGGCGAGTACATACACCAGAAGTGGTGTTACAATCGGTGCTGCAAGAGTTGATGTGATCGTCATTCCGACAGAAAGTGCCACATCACCTCCGGCGATATAGGTGATCACATTGCTTGCCGTTCCGCCCGGACAGCAACCAACCAGGATCACGCCAAGTGCCAAATCTGTCGGCAGCTGCATCAGCTGACACAGGATCCACGCGATCACCGGCATGATCGTGTACTGTGCGATGAATCCGATCAGGATTTCTTTTGGTCTGGAAAAGACTCTTTTGAAATCGTCCATCTTGATCGTAAGCCCCATGCCGAACATGGCAACTCCGAGAAATACAGAAGTGTAGCTCGTTGTCCACGCAAAACCGTCACGCCAGAAAAATGCAATGATGGAAAAACAGATAATGATGATCCCGATATATTTTGTAAGAAAAGAGCTGACCCTTCCCACTTTTTTCATTCTGTTTTCCATAGGCTATACCTCATAGCTGAAATTGTCGATCAGCCTTGTTTTTCCAATATAGACTGCCATGGCAACCAGAACATCTTTTTCCACACTTTCGACCGGCTGCATATCCAGTGCATCTACCATGGATACATAGTCGATCTTTGCAAGCGGCTCTGCTTCGATCACTGCGCGCATCTTTGACAGAACTTCTTCTGCCTTAATTCCTTTGCAGATCGCCTCCTGACCGGTTTTAACGGCTCTTGAAAGGCACAGTGCAGCCTTTCTCTCTTCTGCGCTTAAATAGGTATTTCTGGATGATTTGGCAAGTCCGTCTTCCTCACGGATGATCGGGCAGCCTACGATCTGGATATCAAAATTCAAATCCTGCACCATCTTGCGGATGATTGCAAGCTGCTGTGCATCCTTCTGTCCAAAATAAGCTCTGTCCGGTGCTACAATATTGAATAATTTGGAAACAACCGTACATACCCCTTTAAAATGGATCGGTCTTGTCTTTCCGCAAAGGGTATCAGATAACGTATCAATACTTACGTAAGCATGTGGATCATGATACATATCCTTCGGTTCCGGATGGAAGATCAGATCTGCTCCAAGGCTCTCACAAAGCTCACTGTCACGTTTAAAATCTCTCGGGTATGCTTCCAGGTCTTCTGTCGGTCCGAACTGTGTCGGATTGACAAAATCGGATACCACAACGATATCGTTTTCCTCATGGCATCTCCTTATCAGGCTTGCATGCCCTTCATGTAAGAATCCCATGGTCGGTACAAGACCTATGGTTTTTCCTTCTTTTTTCCAGTTCTTAACTAATTTTCTTGTCTCTTCGACTGTTGTTGTTACCTGCATGATAATTCTCCTCTTTATAATAAATTCGGAGATAGCCTCTTGTTCTGAATTCAACAAATTTCATTTTGTTTTTAGATTCCTTATTTTTCCTGGTCTTTCAACAACCCATGTTTTTCATAATTTGTCACACGGCTGATCTTATTTTCATCATCCACGAAAACAACTTTTGGTTTATGTTCTTTGGCTTCTTCTGCCTCATAATTTGCATAACACATGATAATAACCTTATCACCTGTACTTACACATCTTGCCGCAGCGCCATTTAAGCAGATCATTCCGCTTCCACGCTTACCACAGATCGTATAAGTTTCAAATCGGCTTCCGTTATTCACGTCCACGATCTGAACCTTCTCATATTCCATAATTCCTGCTGCCTCCAGCAGTTCCTCATCAACGGTAATACTTCCCACGTAATCTAATTCTGCCTGTACTACCGTAGCACGATGAATCTTTCCTTTTAGCATCTCAACTGTCATGTCTTACTCCTTTTCTGTCCGGAAACACGTAAAACAAAAAAGCATCATCAAGGTATACTTCTCCCTGCAAATGCTTCTGCTATTCTTCGTATTCCCTGAGTCTTATTTTACCTCTTAATAAATATAAGCTCCTTCTCCGTCACCTGTTGACGGAAACGATTTCGATATGAAATTGTTGTGATTCAGTCAGAGTATAGTTTTGTAGTTTTCAAATACTACCTCCGCGGATATTATTGCACCTTGACAAGAGATTGTCAATCCGATGTTCTCATGTATTTAATTCAAGACATCTGTGCGGAAGATGGGGCGCAACTCGTCCGGTGGACGAGTGCTCTGCGCCGACCGTAGCGGAGCGAAGACCTGGACCCTGGGTTCAGGGATCGCTTCGGTACAATAAAAGAAAACCTCAGGCGAATCACCTGAGGTTTCTTTTATTATGCGGAAGATGGGACTTGAACCCACACGCCCTTGCGAGCACTAGAACCTGAATCTAGCTCGTCTGCCATTCCGACACTTCCGCGTCAACAAAAAGAATCTTATCACATACCAACCGGTTTGGCAAGTGTTTTTTATGTTTTTTTTGACTTTTTTTACATTTCATTAAATTACATCAATTATTTTGAATGCAGTTTGCCGCATCAATTGTAATTACCAGAAGAAGTCCCATCAATTCATCTGCCGGATTTGCAAAATCCAGTACATAAGTATCTCCCCAGTGGAGTAATTCTTTTGTAATATGTACCACAGGACTGCATGCTTCATAGATATCATAATTCCATCCCATGAAATCTCCTTCTACATGCCATCCATTAAACTCAACATCATACTTCGGTCGAAACAATGTAAAACGCTTTTCAATCCGTCCAAGTGTCTGCCCATTCACTTCAATTTCAAACACTGGAAGTAATGACATCACTTTTTCTTTAATCAACCCGAGTTCGTTCCCTGCCATATCATATACATGCAGCCGGTGTCCAAGCGACAAAAACTCTGCTTTTACAAAATACTTCGCATTTTCATTCTCATCATAAACATCATATGAATCTGTCCATGAAAAAACTCTCTGCTTAACAAGTAATTTCATACGCTACTCCTACTCCGGAAATTCATACTTCCTCAATTCGCAGTTCTTAATTCCAAATGCCGCAAACTCTTCATTCGTCATATCATAAAAATAAGACTGGATTACTCTGGAAATTCCATTATGTGCAACCAGTAGATAAACCTTATCATCCGCTTCTTTCCGAATGTCATCCAGAAGATTGTAAATCCTCTGGCACAGATGAAGCATTGTCTCCCCGCCTTCAAAATGATTGATAAAGTTCTGTTTTGCCTTTTTGAACTCCTCCCCATTTCTCGGAGTGGACTCATATTTTCCAAAATTCTGCTCCTTCAGGCGCATCTCCTCACGCATCGGAATCCCTGTTACCTCCGAAATATGGCGCGCGGTCTCCTTCGCCCGGACAAGTGGCGAATACAGGATCTCGTCAATCTTTACGCCCTCTTCCTTAATCTTTCTTCCAAGCTCCATTGCCTGCTCATGTCCAAGCTCTGTCAGCTCGATATCTGTCGCACCACAGATTTTATTTTCCACATTCCATACAGTCTGTCCATGTCTTGTAAAATAAAAATGTCCCATTATTCTTTCTCCCAGTACACTTTATTTGCCGAGCATTTCCGGACAAAATGTTCCGGTAAATGCGCATAATGTTTTCCAAAATGATAGGCAAGATACCGAACCGCACTTCGCGCCGCCACTTCACCTAAATATTCCTCCATATGATTCTGCTTCAGAAGCGCTGAAGTCACACGGACCAGCCGCATTCCTTCTTTTCCAGGTTTTGTATTTTCAATCATCTCCGGATGCTCCGCATGCGCAACCCCGATATCAAAGCTACGCTTCCAGAGTTCGCGCAGATTGTCATTGCGATAATACAGAATCTCAGCCTCTGGCGCATAAACCGTCTGCCAGCCCTTTTCCAGAAGTCTTCTCGCCGCGAGCATGTCCTCTCCGGCGATCATCCTCTTTCCAAAGCCTTCTGTCTCCAGATACGCACTTCTTCTGTACGCTGCGCATACATTAGAATTGAAAAATGTCCGGATCCCAAGCTTTCCGGTATCTTCCAAAGACTTTGTCATACCTTTCGGCGGATAGTTAAACTGTCTCACACAACACTCGATCGGACTGCATTCATCATCTGTCATATGCCTTCCATACACGACCGCCGTCCGCTCCTCTTTAAACGGTTCTGTCAGCTTCTCTACCAGATATCGGTTCTGTGGTATCGCCGTCTGTACCATAAAAATCACAATATCCGAATCCAGTTCCCGTAAAATCGCATCTCTGCTTCCTGCCCGGTCATATTCCTCCTTTGGAGTATATCGGACCTCAATTCTTTTATCCATATAGATTTCCGGGATTTCCCTATCAATCGGATTCTCATAAAGAACTTCAAGCAAAATTCTGTCCGGCATTACACTCTGTCTCAATAATCTCTCTATACTCATTTTCAGTCGTCCATCTGGTCGGAAGACTGGAATAACAATCTCAATATTCAAGTCATCATCTCATTTCGTTTTTCTTACTAATCAGTATATACAAATTTTTTCCAGCTTATATCCTGATTTACTTACAACCATTATGCTGCATATTCTTCTTTTTTCTTCCTGTCCATCGCGGAAAGTTCCTTAAGCTCCCTCACCATGAAATATCCGCAGACGATTGCTGCTGCCGCATCTGCAATTGGTCCGGCATACATAACCCCGTCAATTCCCATAAACAATGGAAAGATCACGATCAGCGGCAATAAAAAGAGAATCTGTCTTGTCAGGGACATAAATACACCCAGCTGCGATTTTCCGATGGAGTTGAAAAAGTTCGATGTAACCGGCTGGATTCCATTGATAAGCGTAAGGAACATATAGATCCGGAAATACCGCTCTGAAAACTGAAAATACAGCTCACTTCCCGAACCAAATACGCTGATGATCTGTCTTGGGAATACCTGGAAACAGAAAAATGCAATTCCGGAAAGAACGGTTGCAGTTCCAAGTGCGAGCAGGTAGCTTTTCCGTACTCGTTCATACTTCTCTGCGCCATAGTTGAATCCGATAATCGGCTGGATTCCCTGGGAAATTCCGATAACAAATGACATAAAAATCATATTTACTTTTGTAATGATCCCGGCACAGGCAAGCGGAATGTCACCGCCATATACAGACTGTGCTCCATAATGCGACAATGTATTATTCAGTACGATCTGTACGATCGTCATTGCAATCTGGTTAAAGCAGGCACTGGCACCGAATTTGAAAATATTCTCGATATGTCTTCCCGTCATATGGAAACTTTCTTTTGTAAGTCGGATCGTTTTAAAATGGAACATATACCGCAGACTGATGCAGAACGAAACGATCTGTCCTATGATCGTAGCAAGTGCTGCGCCCCTCATTCCCATCTGCAGCCCAAAAATAAAAATCGGATCCAGAATTGTATTTACAATAGCACCCACCAGCATAGATGTCATCGAATACCGCGGACTTCCATCCGCAAGGATCAGCTTACTCATCCCCGTATTTGCGATCAGAAATGGAAAGCCAATTGCCGTGATCCGTGTATATTCCTGTGCATACGGAAGTACCTCCGATGTGGCACCGAAGAATTTCAGCATCGGAGTCAGAAAAATCGTCGTTACTGCAAAAAGTGCAATCCCGAAAATTGCCATCAGGCAAATTCCATTTCCCGCATACTCTGCAGATTCTTTTTCTTCTCCTGCACCAAGCTTCAATGAAAAATTGGTCGCACTGCCGATTCCAAGCAGCAGTGAGATTGCCGTACAGGAAGTAGAAAGCGGAAACGCAATATTCGTTGCTGCATTTCCCAGCATTCCTACACCCTGACCAATGAAAATCTGATCTACAATATTGTAAAGAGCTGTTACCAGCATGGAAATAATGCATGGAATCGCAAATCCAACCAGTAGTTTTGATTCCTTTTCATACCCAAGCGGATTGTCCTGCTCATTCACTGTATTTGCCTTTTTATCTCTCACCTTTATAGCCTCCTCCAGATGTTCATATATAAATGCCGCTGTCTCACTTAGTATCATCGTTCCATTTATCCGCTCCGCAACTTCTCCTCTTGGAACAAGTACAAATTCATCTATTACCTGACGCATTACAAAATTCTGTGTTTTTTATACTTCTACTCCATCATCTACAATTTACATCTGTTTTCTGACGACTCTGTATTCATCTCCAGATCTGTAGTAAGGGCACTGATAATGCTTATCCGTCAGAAACCGCATCATCTCATCCTCATCCAGGTCTCTGTCACACGTGTAACATTCATATTCATCATCGTAAATATAAAATGTACAGGTGTCACAACAGCTCGCTGTATTTGCCATAACCTGCCTCCTGTTATTTCTTTTCCTGTTCAAAAATCGGTATCAGCTGCAGGTGTCCTCCTTTAAAACAGGTTCCATCTTAGTTCATTCCTTTTTCTTTTTCTCCCACCGGTTTCGCCCAGTTGACAATCAGGATTCCGATAGAAACCAGCACCAGTGCGATCAGGTCTTTCATTCCGAATACATTTCCCTCACGCAAAATGATTGCGGAAAGGATCACCCCAAATACCGGATTCGTAAATCCGAAGATCGATACCTTGGATACCGGATTGTATTTCAACAGGATTCCCCACAGTGTGTATGCAACTGCAGAAATCAGCGCCATATAGATCAGAAGAATCATTGCCGGCATACTTGCCGTATGGATTCTTCCACCCATCACGAATCCGATCAGGATCATCACGAGCCCGCCTGCAGTAAACTGATATCCGCTTAACATCACCGGATCAGATTTGGCTGAATACTTCTTGATCAGTACAGAAGATAATGCATAAGCGATCGCAGAGATAAAAATAAATCCATCTCCGGTCAGATTAAAGCTCATATCCACATTGCTTCCGCTCAGATTGATTAGAACCACCCCTGCAAATCCGACGATACATCCGAGCACTTTTTTCTGATCCAGTTTCTCCTGATGAAAGATCAGGCTTGAAACAAGGATTGCAAGGAATACATTGGATGCCTCAACGATCGATCCTTTGACTCCGGTCGTATGTGCAAGTCCTACATAAAAGAAAAAATACTGGACCACCGTCTGTAAAAGACAGATTTTTCCGATTCTCGGAAGATCTCCCTTCCCCGCTTTCAGAAAACGTCCCTGTAGGATCGATCCAAACAAAATAACCATAATGCCTGCAATCGTAAAGCGGCACCCTGCAAACAGGATCTGCGTGGCGGTATCGGCTGAATCGATCTGAAACAGTCGGTAGCCAACCTTGATACAAGGAAAAGCACTTCCCCATAACGCACAGCAGACCATTGCAAGAAGACATACCACCCAGGTTTTCCTCATTGTAGTCTCTTTTAACTTTATCATCTCATTCTTTCCGTTTCTTACGCAAGCAGTTCATCTGCAAGTTCTTCCATTGCAGTTACATCTGCATCTTTCATCGTAGATTTGATCGTAACCGTCTTTTCGCAGAGAGTGATCTTCTTCATCTTTTCTACATAACCTTTCATCACACGTGCTGCTGTCGGAGCCCAGGAACCATTCTCGATAATTGCGATCTTACGGTTCTGGTAGTTCTTATTGGTCAGTTTGTTCAGGAAAGTCTCCATGCACGGGAACACACTTGCATCATAGGAAGCTGCTGCAAGAACCAGCTTGTCATAGCGGAATGCATCCTCGATTGCCTCTGCCATATCATCTCTGGAAAGGTCAGTGATCGCTACCTTCTTTGCACCTTTGGCTTCCAGGATTTCTTTCATCTTCTCTGCTGCCTTCTTGGTATTGCCATGGATCGATGCATAAGCAACCAGTACCCCGTCATCTTCCGGTTCATAGCTGCTCCATGTCATGTATTTTCCGATATAGTATCCCAGATTTTCTTTCAGGATCGGTCCATGAAGCGGGCAAATCGTCTGAATGTCCAGAGTCGCTGCTTTTTTCAGAAGCGCCTGTACCTGTGCACCGTATTTGCCTACGATATTGAAGTAGTATCTTCTTGCTTCACAAGTCCAGTCCTCATCTGCATCCAGCGCACCGAATTTACCAAATCCATCTGCTGAGAACAGAATCTTCTCAGACTTTTCGTATTCAACCATAACTTCCGGCCAGTGAACCATCGGAGCCATAAAGAACTGAAGGGTATGGCTTCCAAGGGAAAGTTCTTCACCTTCTTTTACCGCAACTGCACGGTCTGCCAGATCTGCGATTTCAAAGAACTGTGGAAGCATTGCAATAGCTTTTGCACTTGCCACGATCTTGGCTTCCGGATATTTATCTGCAAATTCTTTGATGCTTCCGGCATGATCCGGTTCCAGATGAGATACAACCAGATAATCCGGTGTTCTTCCATCCAGCACCCTCTCCAGATTCTCTTTCCATTCGTCTGTCTTTCTCGTATCAATCGTATCCATAACTGCGATCTTCTCGTCCAGGATCACATAAGAGTTGTAGGATACTCCGTTTGGAACGATGTACTGGCTCTCAAAGAGATCCAGATCCTTATCATCTGCTCCGATATATTTTACTGCATCTGAAATTACTATGTCTTTCATGTTAGTTCCTCCTTGTAATTGGTGATTGAAAAGATGTTGGGGTCAAAAGGTATTTTGACCCCTTTGATACCAAATTGCTACGTGCTTTGCACTCTCGCAATCCTCAAAAACATTCGTAATCCGCTCATTTTTTTTAAAAATTGGCTACTTACTCATTTTTTTGGCAGGAAGTTCCTACAGAATTTCCTGTTAAATAAGAAAGCTGGAAATATTACATTCCAGCCCCCTTAATTTCCACTCTTAATAATACTATGGAAATAACACACTTTCAATAAAAAAAGCGTTTAATTTTTTCATATCTGTTCTCATTTTTTACATTAACCGGCACACACCATCTGTTCCTGCTCGTAAATGTGAAACGGCGCATCAATCGGATTTTTCATATCCCAGAGATAATATCCACCCTCTTTATAATACACCGGAAGAGTCTCGCATCGTTTTACACTCCGGATCAGTTCCTGCACCGAACGGATCTCTCTTGGAAAATACGTTGCATAAAGTCCCAGCTTCTCCGGCACATGACAATCACTTGATCCAACTGTTGCAATTCCAAGCTCAGCCGCATATTCTGCCGCCTTTCGATTTGCCTCGTAAAGTGTGCTGCCGTTCAGCACTTCGATTCCATCAAGTCCCTTTACAATCTTCAGGTTCTCTTCCAGTCCCCTGTTATTATTGCGGAATGGATGGGCACTGAAACACATACCGCCCTGTGCCTGTACCAGATCTACAAACTCCTGTGCCGGGATTCTCTCTTTTGGATAATCCTCAATTCCAAATGCTACAATGTCTCCCTGCAGGGAATAAAATTCAATTCCGACAAAAATCGGAAATCCTGTTTTCTCCGAATACTCTGCCGCAAATTCCTTCAGTCCCATACTGTCATGATCCGTAATACAGATTCCATCAAGTCCTCTGCGCTTTGCGATCTCTACCATGTTCTCCAATCTTAAAAAGCTATCCCCCGAATAACGCATCTCATGCATATGCATATCAATTATCAACTGTTAATAACCTCCTGTTAAAATGCCTTTTCATTTCTCTTTTCTTCATTTTAACATGTTGTTTTACAAAAAAATAATTGATAATTTACATGCAGAAATTCAATTATAGAGTTTTCCGATAAACACTCTATTGCTCAAATATCTGCATAAGATGCGCACAAAGTCCGTCCCACGAAATCTGCTCCAGATGCTCCTTCTCCGGCTTTGATCCAGGATATTTTGCGATCCCTTCGATGGCTCCGGCAAGTTTCTTTTCAAATACCGGAAGTTCTTCTTCCACAGGTTCATCTTCATTCACTCTTTTTGGCGGCTCTACAAAAACCACACCATTATCCGGAAGATTCTGATCGATCCAATTCCTGATCCCCGGTAGATCTGTACAGATCACATAGGTACCACATGCCAGAGCCTCAATGATCACAAGCGGAAGACCTTCATAAAAAGATGGCAGTACAAACACATCACTCTGATTCATCTTCTTCGCCAACTCCTGCTGTGTGATCTTCCCGGCAAAGGCAACTGCAAACGGACACTTTTCGGCAAGCTCCCGGATTTCCTGATATTCGCCCTCATCTCCGGCACCTCCTGCCAGTTCCAGAGAAATAATAAGACCGGAATCCTTCAGATAATCCAACGAACGGATCAGACTTTTCACACCCTTTTTCTCTGAGATCTTTCCGGCAAAGATTAGTCTCAGCTCTTTTTCTTCTCCCTGTGAAGCCCCCATCTCCTGCCGGAAAACATCACTGTTATAGCCGGTTCCGATCACCCGTACCTTCTCTCTGATATGCTCCCCGTAAATTCCGCAGATCATCTCTTTCTGCTCCTCATGCAATGCAAAAATCCCATCCAGCGCAGGAATTCTCTGTAAAATGTATTCCCGGTTCTGTTCTGTCTTGCGGATCTGCCGCAGGTCGGATCCATGGGATACTCCATATACCTTTTTATCAGGAAACAGCTCTCTTACAATCGCTGTAAGGAGATACAGATGGTGACACAGGATCACGTCCGGATCCAACTCCTCCACTGCTTTTTTCAGTACCTCGCCAAATGCGTTCCGGAACGTTTCCGTCATCTCCTCTGTCAGGTCTGAATACCTGGTACTCGGATACGGCATCTCGTCCGACATTCCCGTGATCGGATACGGTAACTGCTCCGATTCAAAATATACCGGATAAAAGCTTACCCCCTCCGGAAGACATACCTGATCAGCTTTTGTAACTCCCGCGATCACTGACTGTGTGATTCCCTTTTTTTTAAATCCTCTGACCAGTTCCGTCAGATAGATACCGCTTCCGGTACTGTCCGGCTTCTGGGCTGTGACACTTAATATTTTCATTCTTTCGTCCCTCTTACTTTGTTAAAATTTCCCTGTTACATGTATTTATTGCCGCAATGTAATCAATAAAAGCGGTACTCACCGTTTATCATTTATCCATGCTTTAGTTATTCTCCAGTTTCTTTTTCATCTGTTTTTTTAGAAGTTCTTCCTTTCATTGGATGAAAATGTTCCGAAAGGAGAATGTTTTTGAGGATTGCGAGAGTGCAAAGCACGTAGCAATCTGGTATCAAAGGGGTCAAAATACCTTTGGGTCCCAACATCTTCATATGATTATATTAACATATAGTTGGAATCTGTAAAAGAGACGATCTCGATCCGGATATTTTCAACAGAAATATCTAAATACTGCTTTTTCTTTTCTTTTTCCGCTTTTTCCTTAAAATCCATAAAAAAAGCAAAAAAAGAAACCTTTTTGGCAAAGGTTCCTCTATTACTTCTATATATAATATAACTGGTTTTGTTATGTTTAACTAAATGCGGATGACAGGACTTGAACCTGCACCTCGTAGAGACTAGATCCTAAGTCTAGCGCGTCTGCCAGTTCCGCCACATCCGCATTTTTTTAGTCCCACAGAAAACCATGGGACTAAATAAGTGAGCGTGCGGGGATTCGAACCCCGGACAACTTGATTAAAAGTCAAGTGCTCTACCACCTGAGCTACACGCCCGTAACTGGGCCAGCTGGATTCGAACCAGCGAGTGCAGGAGTCAAAGTCCTGTGCCTTACCGCTTGGCGATGACCCATTATCTTTATGTCTTGACATAGAATGCGCCATGGCACATTCCCGCGCCTGCGACAATCGCTTAACTTACAGCATCCCGAATCTGACAAAGCTCTCATATCCTGCCGGAGACTTTTATGATATCCATTCTTGCAATGTCTATCATAAAAAAAATGCGAGCATTTCTGCTTGCCATTTCTTTCAAATATTATAGATTAAAGGGTGGATACAGGGATTCGAACCCTGGGCCTCCAGAGCCACAATCTGGCGCGCTAACCAACTGCGCTATACCCACCATATAAACGTGCTTGGAGGGATTCGAACCCCCGACCCACGGCTTAGAAGGCCGTTGCTCTATCCAACTGAGCTACAAACACACAACACTGAATTCTCAGTGCAAGCGGGTGATGGGAATCGAACCCACGTATCCAGCTTGGAAGGCTGGTGTTCTACCATTGAACTACACCCGCAGATCACATCGGGGTGACAGGATTCGAACCTGCGACCTCCTGGTCCCAAACCAGGCGCTCTAGCCAAGCTGAGCCACACCCCGTTGTTTATCTGTTTGTCATCTCCGTGACGACAAAAGTTATTATATTACAAGGTTTCCAAAAAGTCAACATGTTTTTTAAATTTTTTAAAAGAAATTTTTATTTTTCTTTTTCTTGTAAAAGACACGCATTTTTGCCCTTTTTTAGCAGAAATACGTGCCACCTACTCTAATCCAGATAATGAATCGTAAACTCCGTATTCCCGTCCCGATCCATCTCCATAATAATATAACTGCCTTTTCTGCCTTCCTGCCGTGGAAATGACAGACTGCCCGGATTCAGCACTGTAATATCACCAAACTTTTTCAGATACGGTCTGTGTGTGTGACCAAACATCACGATATCTGCATTTCTCGATCTTCCCTCATCCAGGATCCGCTCTACACCAAGAGACACCGAATACTGGTGTCCATGTGCCATAAATGCTTTTTTCTTGCCAAAATAAATCTCCATCTCCCGGAGATTGCGTGAGAAGAAATCATTATTCCCAGCCAGTATATACGCCGGACATCCGCAGAATGCCTCAATATAATCTTCTCCGCCCTCTGTATCCCCGAGATGCACCAGATAATCAATCTTTCCAGCTTCCATGATTGCCCGGTCAAATGCAGTATGTCTTCCATGTGTATCACTAATAATCAATACTCTCATAACTTTTTCTCCATGATCTGTCTCATCATCCGAAGCGCTTCTCCTCTGTGGCTGAGTTCATTCTTCTTTTCCGGTGCAAGCTCTGCCGATGTGCAACCGTATTCCGGCAGGAAAAAGATCGGATCGTAGCCAAATCCATTTGCCCCGGCGATTTTGTAACCAATACATCCTTCCATCGTTCCACGGACAACCTCTTTGTCCCCGTTCGGAAATACTGCTGCCACCGCACAGACAAACCTTGCTGTACGCTGCTTGTCCGGTACGCCCTTCATTCTCGAGAGCAGGAGGCTGTTCTTGATATCATACGAAGTATCGGTTCCTGCATAACGTGCAGAATAGATTCCCGGCTCTTTATTCAGATAATCGATTTCCAGTCCGGAATCATCTGCCAGCACAATCGCATCCATTGCCTTCACTTCCGGCAGCTCTGCAATCGCTGCGGCTTTGATCATCGCATTTTCCTCAAAGGACTTTCCATCCTCTACGATATCAATATCAATCCCGGCTTCCTTCATAGAAAGGATCTCCATCCCCAGATCCTGCAAGATCTGACGGATCTCTATCATTTTATTCTTATTACCCGTTGCAAAAATTATTTTCATCTGTAAATTCTTCTTTCTCTTACTGTCTTGGTTCTCTTGGGCGTTTCGGTGGTTTCGGACCTAAGAACTGATAGAAATAGGTCTTCAGCATACCATTATATATCTTCCGGTTCTTATCTGCTTTTCTTCCGAAATAACGCTCTGCATCCTCGTAACTGGTGATCATATATGCAGACCAGCTATCCAGCTTTTTAAAACTCTCACCGAATTCTCGGTATAACTGCGGCAGATCCTTTTTATCCTCCAGTCGCTCGCCATACGGCGGATTGGTAATGATAAAGCCATACTTCTTCGGGTGGCTTAAATCCTTTACCGCTCTTTCCTGAAAATGGATCAGATGGTCAACGCCTGCATCTTTGGCATTCTGTCTTGCTGCTTTTACTGCCTCCGGATTCAGGTCATATCCCTGAATATCAACCTGTACCTTCCGGTCGATCACATCATTTGCCTCATCCATTGCATCATACCATGCCTTTTTCGGAATCAGGTTCACCCATTCTTCTGCTGTAAAGGAACGGTTCATCCCCGGTGCAATATTAGCTGCCATCAAAGCCGCTTCGATTGGAAATGTTCCACTTCCGCAGAAAGGGTCTACCAGGATCCGGTCCTTGTGCCACGGTGTCAGCATGATCAGTGCGGATGCCAGTGTCTCTGTGATCGGTGCCTTTACAGTCATCTGACGATAACCTCTCTTATGTAAAGATACGCCGGAGGTATCTATCCCGATCGTCACGATATCTTTCATCAGAAATACACGGATCGGGTAAGCCGGTCCATCCTCCTGGAACCATTCTATCCCGTAGATCCGTCTCAGCCTTTCTACCATGGCTTTTTTCATGATCGACTGAATATCTGACGGGCTGAACAGCTTACTCTTTACAGATGCAGCCTTCGTCACCCAGAACTTTCCGTTCTTTGGAATATAATTCTCCCACGGAAGTACTCTTGTTTTCTCAAATAATTCATCAAACGTCTCTGCTTTAAACGAACCAACCTTAAGAAGGATTCTCTCTGCTGTCCGGAGGAACACGTTCGCATCACAAATCGCCTGTGCATCTCCCCAGAAGCATACTCTTCCGTCTTCTACTGTTGATATCTCATATCCTAAATCCAGCACTTCCCGCTTCAGAACAGCTTCCATTCCGAAATGGCAGGGTGCTATCAGCTCCATCTTTTCCATTCTTTTTCCTTTCTCTACTCTGCAATCTGTTATAAACTATATTACGTTTTTCGGTTGCCTTTTGTCAAGTAGTGCGCTTGTACCACAATTTTTTTTAAGGAACCAGATTGCTGCACCAAAAATAGAAAAGCAGCGGAATCCAAACCGCTGCTTTTCCATTCTTAACTGCTTTGCACTTTTTAATACTTATCACTTTCGTTATGGCAGGACTTTGAGCTGTCATATGCATTACGGTCTGATTCATATGCATTCTTTGCATTCCGGTTAGTCGTATTTTTACCGGATGCATTTTTATTGCCTGAATTTTTATTTGACTGATTCTTGCCGGAAGCATTTTCAGCATACGCATTCTTATTGGATCCATATGAATTTTTGTTTGTACTGTTTTCTGAAGCATTATAATTTTTTGCCATTGATAATTCCTCCTGACATTTTTTTGTACAAACATAGTATCTATCCTTTTCGTATTTTTATACATTTTTATTTTTATCTTGATTTTTAAATCGGTTTATATTATACTTTGTCGTGTAGAGATTTATTTTCTACAACCCCTTATTAATTATTTATACTCCCCTCAAACGCTCGATAGCTCCCCTATCGAGCGTTTAACGTTATATAACAGGCAGATCCTTTTTAAATACTTGAACCTGCCATATAGAACATATAATCAAAAAGCCGGA
Source organism: Coprococcus sp. AM100_B19A (assembly GCF_027662015.1). Classification (NCBI taxonomy): domain Bacteria; kingdom Bacillati; phylum Bacillota; class Clostridia; order Lachnospirales; family Lachnospiraceae; genus Coprococcus; species Coprococcus sp. AM100_B19A. The sequence goes on along the minus strand of NZ_JAQDKN010000007.1, from coordinate 133,131 downwards.
GACATAAGCTTCTTTTCATTGCAGAAGAATCTTATACATCCGGCTTTTTTAATTACCATCGCCTTCTCAGCATTCTGACCAGCAGTATGATCACCAGAAGAGGAATCAGTACCGGTGCGATCAGACTTACAATCCCACTTATCACCGCAAAGATCACAACGATCACAGCCAAAACCACAAGAATCAGCAGAAGTCTCTTCCACCAGCTGTCCAGGCTCCACACATGGATATTGCTACTTTCTTCTGTGCTGCTGTTGCCTCTGTAGGTCCTTCCATCCGAATCATAGATCACATCTTCTACACTTTCTTCTTTCTGCGCATCCACGATCGTCTTCGCAAGAATCCACGGATCTCCAAGTTCCGCCAGTACCTCACTCTCCGTTCTTCCTTTTCGGATCTCATCATCAATATACTGGCCGTAGTAGTTCAGATTCTCCTGCAGCACCTGTGGTGTCACACCGGAAGAAAGTTCAATTCTCAGTTTTTCAAGGAACTCTGCTTTCGTCATCTTTCTTTCTCCTCTATTCTCATTATTTCATTGTTTATAATTATATTCTGATGATACCAGGGTCAAAAGGTCAGAAATCCAATGCAAACTTGCTTGCAAGAGGATTTTTGACCCCAACATCATTCTGATACAAAAATGTGCTTTGGTCCATTCCCGCGCCTGTGATCATTACCCGCAACATCTTCCCTGTATCACAGTGCACATCCCGCCGGAGGCTTTCTATATCCGGAAATAAATTTTCGGATATAGAAAAGAACCTCAGACTTAGAGTAGCATAATTTCTGCTTCTTTCCAAGTCTAAGGTCCTTAAATTTCTATAAGTATTTTATATGTATTTTCTAAACTTCAAATAAAAGATCTCCGTAAGAAGGCATTGGCCATACTTCTTTATCCACGATCATTTCCAGTTCATCTACCGGTGTACGGAGTCCTTCCATAGCCGGAACTACGCTGAAGTGATAGAATTCAGACTGTACTTTTCCTTCTTCTTTTCCTGCTGCTTCTTCTGTGACTGCTTCCAGTTTCTTAAGGGCAGCCTTTGTTTCTGTCAGAAGTCCTGAGATGTCAGCAAGCATTTCAGCCTGTACAGATGCATCTGCTCCGGCTTCTTTTACTGCAAGAACCGTATCTGCAAGCTCTTTTGTATATTTTACAACTGCAGGAATGATCTGTTTTGCAGCAATATCAATCATGGCCTTTGCTTCGATATTGATTGCCTTTGCATAGTTCTCGTATTTGATCTCTGCACGGGATTCCAGCTCTGCCTTGGTAAATACACCAAATTTTCCGAACAGTTCTACCGCTTTGTCAGTTGTCAGTGCCGGGATTGCTTCTACCATGGACTTGATATTCGGAAGTCCTCTCTTTTCTGCTTCAGCTACCCATTCGTCAGAATATCCGTTGCCGTTGAAGATAATTCTCTGATGATCTGTCAGATATTCTTTGATCAGGCTGTGTACAGCTGTATCAAAATCATCTGCTTTTTCCAGGACATCACATGCCTCTGCAAATGCCTCTGCTACGATTGTATTCAGTACTACGTTTGATCCTGCAATGGAATCGCGGGAACCTACCATACGGAATTCAAATTTATTTCCGGTAAATGCAAATGGTGAAGTTCTGTTTCTGTCGGTTGCATCCTTTGTAAGATCTGGAAGGGTTGTTACACCTGTTTGCAGCTTTCCACCATTCAGGCTGTGTGTTGCCTCACCTGTACTGAGAAGCTGTTCTACAACGTCCTGAAGCTGTTCTCCAAGGAAGATAGAGATGATTGCCGGCGGTGCTTCGTTTGCTCCAAGTCTGTGGTCATTTCCCGGATCAGCAGCCGATTCACGAAGCAGATCTGCGTGTACATCAACTGCTTTCAGGATACATGCCAGTACCAGAAGGAACTGTACATTTTCATGAGGTGTCTTTCCCGGATCCAGCATATTGATTCCGTCATCTGTTGTGATAGACCAGTTGTTATGCTTACCAGATCCGTTGACTCCTGCAAACGGTTTCTCGTGTAGCAGACATTTCAGTCCATGCTCGCATGCCACCTTTTTCAGTGTCTTCATGATAATCTGGTTGTGATCCACTGCAATATTGGCCTCTGCATAGATCGGTGCAAGTTCGTGCTGTGCAGGTGCCACTTCGTTGTGCTGTGTCTTTGCTGCAACGCCGAGTTTCCATAATTCTTCGTTGACATCTTTCATATAGGAAGCAACCCTCTGACGGATCGTTCCAAAGTAGTGATCGTCAAGCTCCTGTCCTTTCGGCGGCATTGCTCCGAAAAGTGTACGTCCTGTGTAAATAAGGTCTTTTCTCTGTAAGAATTTCTTTGCATCAACAAGGAAGTATTCCTGCTCCGGTCCTACAGAAGGTGTTACTTTCTTTGATGTTGTATTTCCGAACAGACGAAGCAGTCTGATGGATTCTTTGTTGATTGCTTCCATAGATCTGAGAAGCGGTGTTTTTTCATCCAGTGCCTCACCTGTGTAAGAGCAGAATGCTGTCGGGATGCAAAGGATCGCTCCGGCTGCATCTTTTCTTACAAATGCCGGTGATGTACAATCCCATGCTGTATATCCTCTTGCTTCAAATGTAGCACGAAGTCCGCCTGACGGGAAAGAAGAAGCATCCGGCTCCCCTTTGATCAGTTCTTTTCCGGAAAAGCTCATCAGAACCTTTCCGCTTGGAAGCGGAGCTGAGATGAAGGAATCATGCTTTTCAGCAGTAACTCCTGTCAGAGGCTGGAACCAGTGTGTATAATGGGTTGCACCTTTTTCGATTGCCCATTCTTTCATCTCATGTGCAATTACATCTGCTGTCTCAAGATCCAGCTCTTTTCCTTCTTCAATTGTCTGTTTTAATTTTTTGTATACTTTTTTCGGAAGTCTCTCCTGCATTACTGCATCGTTAAAAACATCTTCGCCAAAAATTTCTGCCACGCTTAACCATTCACTACTCATAATTACCTTCCTTTCGCTAACGATCGAGTAGGCTGACTCCTACTCGATTCTTATACTTTGTACATCATCTCGCTTAACAGCTCGATGATGTACAGTCACCAAATGCAGATCCTTGTGCAAGCACAAATCTGCACTTGGCTCATCGTATACACAAAAAAACGAGGAAACTCCACTTTGTGGAACTTCCTCGTTCATTGTGATCTCTGTTATTTAAGATATATTTACGATACTCTTTTTTCTTTCAAATTTCAAGACCAATTTTTTAATTTGTGTATATTTTCACAAAACTTCATAAGTTTTCAACTTCTTTTTCAACATTTATACCAGTCACTTCTTAGACCTCGAACAGCAGATCTCCGTAAGAAGGCATCGGCCACATATTCTTATTGACGATCATTTCCAGTTCATCCACTGGTTTTCTTAAAGCTTCCATTGCCGGTACAACTTTCTGCATGAAGAAGAATGCCTGTTCTTTTCCTTCTGTCTCCGGTACTTCTGCCACAACAGTTTCCAGTGCTCTGAGTGCTTCTTTTGTGTCTTTCAAAAGATCAGCCGACTGTACAAGAAGCTCTTCCTGTACACCTGTATATGCTACAGCGCTTGCCTGTTTTACCTGGTTGATCGAATTAGCCAGCGAAGTTACATATTGGATCACAGCCGGGATAATATGCTTGCTTGCGATATCGATCATGGAACGTGCTTCAATGTTGATTGCCTTTGAGTATGCCTCATATTTGATCTCTGCACGGGATTCCAGTTCTGCACGGCTGAATACATCGAATTTTTCAAACATTTCAACCGTATTGTCATATGTCAGACATTCAACAGACTCTACCATGGTCTTAATATTCGGAAGTCCTCTTCTTTCGGCTTCCTTCACCCACTCATCAGAATATCCGTTGCCATTGAATACGATTCTCTGATGTTTGGATGCATATTCCTTGATCAGATCATGGACTGCAAGATCAAAATCTTCTGCTTTTTCGAGCACATCGCAGGCATCAGAGAAGGACTCAGCCACGATTGTATTTAATACTACGTTCGGTGCTGCCACCGAGTCTCTGGATCCTACCATACGGAACTCAAATTTATTTCCTGTAAATGCGAATGGCGAAGTACGGTTTCTGTCAGTTGCATCCTTTGCAAAATCCGGGAGCGTACTTACACCGGTATGTAATTTGCCGCCTTTTAAGCTGTGTGCAGCTTCTCCGGTATCAATAAGCTGTGCAAGCACGTCTTCAAGCTGTTCTCCGAGGTATGCGGAAATAATTGCCGGCGGTGCTTCATTTGCTCCAAGTCTGTGATCGTTTCCTACGTCAGAAGCAGATTCACGGAGCAGGTCTGCATGCAGGTCTACTGCACGGAGAATACAGGTCAGAACCAGAAGGAACTGAATATTATCATGAGGTGTCTTTCCCGGATCCAGAATGTTGATCCCATCATCTGTAACCAGTGACCAGTTGTTATGCTTTCCGGAACCATTTACACCTTCAAACGGCTTTTCGTGTAACAGGCATTGGAGATTATGGCGATATGCCACTTTCTTCAGCGTCTCCATGATCAGCTGATTATGGTCAACTGCTACGTTGCACTGTGCATAGATCGGCGCAAGCTCATGCTGTCCAGGTGCTACTTCGTTGTGCTGTGTCTTTGCAGATACACCCATCTTCCAGAGTTCTTCATTGACATCAGTCATAAATGCTGCGATTCTCTCACGGATCGCACCAAAATAATGGTCATCCAGTTCCTGTCCCTTCGGAGGATTTGCCCCGAATAATGTACGTCCTGTAAATACAAGATCCTTTCTCTTAAGATATTTTTCTCTGTCTACCAGGAAATATTCCTGCTCAACTCCAACAGATGGTGTAACCTTTTGGGACGTTGTGTTTCCAAAAAGACGCAGAAGACGGATGGATTGTTTGTTGATTGCTTCCATAGAGCGAAGAAGAGGTGTCTTCTGATCCAGTGCTTCTCCGGTATAGGAACAAAATGCCGTCGGTATATATAAAATCGATCTTTTCCCATCCGGACTCTTTTTAACAAATGCAGGCGATGTACAATCCCACGCTGTATAACCTCTTGCTTCAAATGTAGAACGCAGTCCTCCTGACGGGAAGGAAGATGCATCCGGTTCTCCTTTGATCAGCTCTTTTCCCGAAAACTCCATCAGGATCTTTCCATCTGACTTCGGTGCTGAAATAAACGAATCATGCTTTTCAGCTGTTGCTCCTGTAAGAGGCTGGAACCAGTGCGAATAGTGAGTGGCACCCTTTTCAATCGCCCACTCTTTCATCTCATGTGCAATAACGTCTGCTGTTGCAGCCTGAAGCTCTTTACCTTCTTCAATCGTCTTTTTCAGCTCTTTGTAAGTCTTCTTCGGAAGTCTTTCCTGCATAACAGCATCATTGAAGACGTTTTCTCCAAATATTTCTGCTACACTAATCCATTCGCTCATCCCATGTACCTCTCTTTTCTACTACTCATTTTCTACTACTTATACAAAACGGTCGTTTTTTGATTCAAATAAAGGAGTCTTGCACTTACGCAAAACTCCTTTTATACCGTTTTCTTCGGACGCCTTTGTCCATGATATTATCAAAAATCAGACTATTCAGCTTTTCCGTCAGAACCGAACAGAATCATCTTCTCTTTTACTTTTTCAACGATTGCATCTGCACCCGGTTTCAGAAGTTTACGTGGATCGTATCCTTTTCCTTCAAGATCCTTTCCTGCTTCAATGTATTTGCGGGTAGCTTCTGCGAATACCAGCTGACATTCTGTATTAACATTGATCTTAGAAACTCCAAGGTCAATTGCTTTCTTAATCATATCATCCGGAATTCCTGTACCTCCGTGAAGTACGAGTGGAAGTTCTCCTGTGAGCTCCTGAACTGCTGCAAGAGTCTCAAAGCTGAGTCCTTTCCAGTTTGCCGGATATTTTCCATGAATGTTACCGATACCTGCTGCAAGGAAATCAACGCCAAGGTCTGCAATCATCTTACATTCCTTAGGATCTGCGCATTCGCCCATTCCTACAACACCATCTTCTTCTCCACCGATAGAACCAACTTCTGCTTCGATAGAAAGTCCTTTTCCATGGCAAAGTTTAACAAGTTCTGTAGTCTTCTCAATGTTTTCTTCGATCGGATAATGAGATCCGTCAAACATAACTGATGAGAATCCTGCATCTATACATTTCAGGCAGCCTTCATAGCTACCATGATCAAGATGAAGTGCAACTGGAACCGAAATGTCCATTTCTTTGATCATTCCATTTACCATTCCTACAACTGTTCTGTATCCAGCCATGTACTTTCCTGCGCCTTCAGACACACCAAGAATAACCGGTGATCTTAATTCCTCAGCTGCAGTCAGAACTGCTTTGGTCCATTCAAGATCGTTGATATTAAACTGTCCTACTGCATAATGACCTGCTTTTGCTTTTTTTAACATCTCTGTTGCTGAAACTAACATTTTGTATTCCTCCACTTCTCTGTTAAAGGCTTTTATAGGCTGACCCCCAGGGGAATCGAACCCCTGATTCGACCGTGAGAGGGTCGCGTCTTGACCGCTTGACCAGGGGGCCAGATGTATGTTCATTAGCTGTCTGGCTAACTCACTTGCTTAGTATAACGTACTTCTTTTCATTTGACAAGACCTTTTTTTATTTTTTTACTGTTCCTCTTCCGGAACTACGATTTTAAGTGCCTGTTTCGCGTTCTTGATGCAGACACTGTCGTGTTCCCCACCGAACTCTCCATCCAGCGTCCATGGGATCTCTTCCACTGATTCAAAATGGATCTCACCTGTCTTAAATGAATAAATGTGCTTCGTATTGATCTGGCTGCTCAGAAGCGCCCCAATGATCTCCTGAAGCGCGAGCGGGTTCTTCGGTGTCCGGATCAGGGTAACCTCAAATTCTCCGTCATCAAAAACCACATTCTTCCCGATCATATTACGGAAACCGCCAACAGATCTGGAATTCGTCACCATACCATAAATAAATTCGTCCTCAATCGTTTCTCCGTCATGTGTCACTTTTAATTTATATGACGGGATATCAAAAATTCTGGTTGCTCCTTCCAGCACATATGCCAGATGTCCCAGAACATTCTTCATTTCCTGCTTTGTCTCATAAGATACATCCGTGAAGAGTCCGAATGCTGCAATGTACACGAACACATCTCCGTTAAACCGTCCGATATCACAGGGAAACTCTTCCCCCCCTGCAGCTGTACTTGCCGCCTGGAGAAGATTCTTAGGGATATGGAGACTGCTCGCAAAGTCGTTGGTCGTTCCTGTCGGGATGTAACCGACCGGAATCTTTTTTTCTCTCTTCATCATTCCGGTTACGACCTCATCAAGTGTTCCGTCACCACCACTGCAGATCACACGGTCATACTCCTCTGTAAATGTCTTTACTTTATAATAAGCGTCTTTATATTTCTGCGTCGGATATACAACCACTTCATATCCTGCTTTTACAATAATGTCAATAATATCAGAAAGCTTCGGTTTTAAAAGTCCCTTTCCTGCATTCGGATTATAAATAAACAATGCTTTTTTCATACGTCCGTCCTCCTGTTATCTGTTCTTTTCTCTATAAGGGCTGTCCCCACAGCTCCTTACGGATACATGCATTATAGCATAAAGAGCCTGCTTTCGGCAGACTCTTCAAAGTTTTATGCAATTATCTGTTCTTAACGTTCACAAGAAACCTTTCGATACCAGCTGCTGCTTCCTTTTCATCTGTTCCGTTCGCAACAACGGTGATTTCCTCTCCCGGCATCAGTGTCAGACTCATCATCCCCATAATGCTCTTTGCATTGACTTGCTTCTGGTCAACTTCGATATATACCGAACTTGAATACTGACTAGCTTCCTGAACAAGAAGTGCAATCGGTCTGGCGTCTAATCCCTCGGACAATTGAATCTTAACAGGTTTTTTGATCATAATGTTCCTCCTTGCTTAGCCCTTATCTCTTCCGCCATTTCACTTAACTTGCGCAATCTGTGGTTCACTCCGGACTTGCCTACCGGATTTTGCAGAAGTGCGCCTAACTCTTTTAAAGATGCCTCCGGATATGTAAGTCTTGTAAGGGCCATGTCCTTCAATCCTTCCGGCAGCTTATCGAGTCCTTTTGTTTCCTCAATATACCTTATATCGTCAATCTGCTTTACAGCAGCGGAAACCGTTTTATTGATATTCGCAGTCTCGCAGTTCACTTTTCGATTCACCGTATTTCTCATATCTTTCAATATACGGATATTCTCCAACTCCATCAGTGACTGATGTGCCTCCATCACATTCAGCACATCCACGATCTGAGCTCCTTCTTTCAGATAAACCACAAATGATTTCTTCCTTGATACAATCTTTGCGTCCAGAGCAAAACATCTCATTATCTTCTGAATCTGCTGCGCTTTTCCCATCGACGCACAGACAATTTCAAAATGATAGGACTTCTCCGGGTCGCTCATGGATCCCGATGCAAGAAAAACGCCACGCAGGAAAGACCGCTTACAGCAAGTCTCCTGAATCACGACATTCTTTACTACAGAAAGCTCTTCTTCCACGTCTCCATAAGGATTGAGCAGTTTTGCCGCCTGAAGCACCCTGATAGCATCTTCGTGTTTTTTTACAACTATATAATAGTAGCTGCTGCCTTTTTCCCGGTTCACCCGAATAGCGATATCAACCACTATATTAAACGTTCTTCTCAATAAAGTAAAGCTTTTTCTTGCAACTGCCAGATTTTCCGTATGAATCTTAAGTGCTGCATGACCTCTGCTGTCGATCATGACAGCCCCACACATGCTGATGATCGCTGCAAGTTCTGCAATCCGGCAATGTCTTGCAGGACTTAGCTGACGCGATATTTCTTCTTTAATATTTCCAGAAAAAGACATACTATCACCTATTTTGCTTTCGTAATTGCATCTTTCTCGATATCACGATGCTCTTTTTTTACACCGTACTCTTTCTCTGCCACAGACAGCCGTTCATACAACTCATTGGCAAGTGTCACGGAGCGGTGTTTTCCGCCGGTACATCCGATTGCGATCACAAGCTGGTTCTTTCCTTCTGCAACATAGTTCGGAATCAGAAACTCAACCATGTCGACCAGCTTCTTCAGGAATTCTTTTGAAATATCGTTATTCATCACGTAATCCCTGACCGGCTTGTCATTGCCACTCTGCGGGCGAAGTTCATCAATATAATACGGATTCGGAAGGAATCTGACATCAAATACCAGATCTGCATCACTCGGAATTCCATATTTAAATCCGAAAGATAACACGGTAATGTAGAGATTCTTGTATTCTTTATTCTCGGCAAAAATACGGTTCAGTTCACTGCGCAGCTCCCTGGTCAGCATCCGGCTTGTATCCAGGATGTAATCTGCCCTTTCTTTTAAAAAGGCAATCTTCTTACGTTCTTTGGCGATCCCGTTCTCAATTCTGCCGCCCTTTGAGAGTGGGTGGTTCCTTCTTGTCTCTTTATATCTTTTCACCAGTGTATCATCATTCGATTCAAGGAAAAGAATCTCCAGTGGTATCTTGGCTTTTTCAAGTTCGTCCAGAACCTGGTCCAGTGCACGCAGATTCTGACCACTGCGGATATCAAGTCCCAGAGCGATCTTCGTGATCTCACCATTTGGAACGATCAAAAGTTCTGTCAGTTTTGTCATTAAAGGAATCGGCATGTTATCCACACAAAAATATCCCATGTCTTCCATCATTTTCAAAGTTGTACTTTTCCCTGCTCCGGACATTCCCGTTACAATTACGAATCTCATCCCTAAAATTCTCCTATTTGTTTCACTTCCGGTTCCATCGTAACACCGGTATCTTCTTTCACTTTCGCTGTTACCTGACGGATCAGCTCCATCACATCAGCCGCTGTCGCATTTCCTTTATTGATCACAAATCCACTGTGCTTTTCAGAAACCTGCGCTCCACCTACTGTAAATCCTTTCAGTCCGCTGTCCTGGATCAGTTTTCCTGCAAAATATCCTTCCGGACGCTTAAAGGTACTGCCTGCACTCGGATACTCCAGCGGCTGCTTCGATACCCGCTTCTGACGTAGGTCATCCATCTGCGCTTTTATTTCTTCTTTTTTGCCTTCTGTAAGCGAAATCACAGCACCCAAAACGATATATCTTTTCTCCGGAATAATGCTTGTACGGTATCCCAGTCCCAGTTCTTCTGCCGGAAGCTCCATGATCTCGCCCTCTTCTGTCATAACCCTGACACTCGTCAGTACATCCTTCATCTCTCCGCCATACGCACCGGCGTTCATCACAACCGCTCCGCCAAGCGTTCCCGGAATACCCGCTGCGAACTCAAATCCGGTCAGTGCTGCATCAAGTGCTGCATTTGCAATCTGCGCAAGCGAACATCCTGCCTGCGCCGTAATCTGATTTCCTTCTACCTGAAATGTTCCCATACTCTTATAAAGCTGGATGATCGCGCCTCTGAAACCTTTGTCTCCAACCAGAAGATTACTTCCATTTCCTACTATATATATAGGTATCAAAAATTTCCGGCACACCCGGACTGCCTCTGCCAGTTCCTTTTCATTCGATGGCATGATAAAATAATCTGCCGGACCACCGATTCGGAAGGTTGTATGCTTCTTCATCGGTTCATCCTTCTGTATTTTGGCTGCATCGACCACATTATACAAACATGTCTCAAAATTCTGTTCCATTCTCTTCTCCTAGTATCTATAAATATTCTATGCCATTCTTCTTTTTTTATTTAACAGGAAATTGCCATTGGACCTCCCGCCAAATAGAAGTTACTACGTGCCAAAGCACGTTTTAATATCATCCTCATATGATGTAAGTGTCAAAAATAAATTTTGGAACTTACATCATATGATACACCAAAAAATATGCAAGTTCAACGCACTCTTGCAAAATTAAGTGAAATGCGATATAGTAAGGCATAACATAGAAATTTTATCAATATTTTCAAAAAGGAGTGATTTTTAACTGTGGACTCGAGTGTCTCGCAAATACTTATTTTGCTAGTCCTGCTGCTCTTATCCGGCATATTTTCGTCAGCCGAGACAGCACTTACAACCTACAACAAAATCCGGATGCGTGCCCTTGCAGACGAGGGTAACAAGCGTGCCAGCGCCGTACTTGCCGTAACTGAGAATTCAGGTAAAATGCTTAGCGCGATCCTCATCGGCAACAACATTGTTAATACTGCGGTAGCTTCCCTTGCCACCACAATCGCATACCGCCTTGGTGGAACCGCTGTCGCGATCGCAAGTGGGCTTATGACGCTTCTCATCATCCTTTTCGGAGAGATTACTCCGAAGACGATGGCAACCATTCATGCTGAGAAGATGTCTCTTTTCTACGCACCGGTTATCAATATTTTTATGAAGATCATGACTCCGATTATCTTCATTGTAAATGGTCTCTCCACCGGTCTTCTGATGCTTCTTCGCATCGATCCGAATGCCAAAGACAATACCATGACCGAAGCTGAACTCCGAAGTGTGGTAAATGTCAGCCATCAGGACGGCGTGATCGAATCGGATGAAAAAGAGATGATCTACAATGTGTTTGATCTCGGTGATGCCATTGCCAAAGACGTCATGGTGCCCCGTGTCAACGTAACTTTTGCTGATATTGACAGCAATTACGATGAACTGATCGACCTGTTCCGGGAAGACAAATTCACCCGTCTTCCGGTTTACCAGGAGACAAAGGATAATGTTGTCGGAACGATCAATATGAAAGATCTTCTTCTTTATGACAATAAGAAAAGTGAGTTCCAGATTAAAGACATTCTCCGTGAAGCCTACTTCACTTATGAATACAAGAGCATTTCCGAGCTTCTTGTTGAAATGCGCCAGGCCTCATTCAATATCGCAATTGTCCTGGATGAATACGGTGAAACATCCGGTCTGATCACCCTGGAAGATATTCTTGAAGAGATTGTTGGCGAGATCCACGATGAATATGATGAGAATGAAGAAGAAAATATCAAAGCGGTAGGCGAACACGAATATATTATTGAGGGTTCTACTAATCTTGACGATCTCAATGATTCCCTGGAGCTGAATCTGGAATCGGAAGATTATGATTCTCTCGGAGGCTTTATCATCGAAAAGCTGGACCGTCTTCCGAAAGCCGGTGACTCCGTTGTCACCGAAGATGGAATCCGTATGGTCGTAGAAAAGCTCGACAAAAACCGGATTGAGACCGTTCACCTGTATCTTCCGGAGAATTACCGCGAACATACGTCTGACTCATCGGAAAATGACGATTAAGCAGACCTCCCAGTAAGAAATCCTGACAAATTTTTTCTTTATATTTTGCAGGATATACAACAATTTCAGGGCAGTCCAAAGCGGACTGCCTTTTCCTTTTGGGATTTCGTTATTTTTTAAACAATTTTTTCAAGAAATATCGGTTTTTTATTGATTTTATTGCGTAATTATGTATAATTATGGTAAATGGGTGAAGAATTTTACTTCATCAGATGATAAAATCTGCGCTCACAGCTTTTATCATTTAACCATTTAACTAGAATTAGGAGAAAGAGGTTAATTGCAATGGCAGAAATCAATTTAAGCAAGTATGGTATTACTGGAACAACAGAAATCGTGCACAACCCTTCTTACGAATTACTGTTTGAAGAAGAAACAAAAGCAGGTCTTGAAGGATTTGAAAAAGGTCAGGTCAGCGAACTTGGTGCTGTGAACGTAATGACAGGTGTATACACCGGACGTTCCCCTAAAGACAAATTCATCGTAGTTGATGAAAACTCTAAAGACACTGTATGGTGGACTTCAGACGAATATAAGAATGACAACCACCCGGCTTCACAGGAAGCATGGGAAGCTGTAAAGGAGATCGCCAAGAAAGAACTTTCTAACAAGAAACTTTATGTTGTAGATGCATTCTGCGGCGCTAACAAAGATACACGTATGGCAATCCGTTTCATCGTTGAAGTTGCTTGGCAGGCTCATTTTGTGACAAACATGTTCATCAAACCAACAGCTGAAGAACTTGAGAACTTCGAGCCTGACTTCGTAGTATACAACGCTTCTAAAGCAAAAGTTGAAAACTACAAAGAACTTGGACTTAACTCTGAAACAGCTGTTTTATTCAATATCACAAGCAAAGAACAGGTTATCGTTAATACATGGTACGGCGGAGAGATGAAGAAAGGTATGTTCTCTATGATGAACTACTACCTCCCACTTAAGGGAATCGCTGCTATGCACTGCTCAGCAAACACTGATCTGAACGGCGAAAACACAGCTATCTTCTTCGGTCTTTCAGGAACAGGTAAAACTACACTTTCTACAGACCCGAAGCGCCTCCTCATCGGTGATGACGAACACGGCTGGGATGACAACGGAGTATTCAACTTTGAAGGTGGATGCTACGCTAAGGTTATCAACCTTGACAAAGAATCTGAACCAGATATCTACAACGCAATCAGACGTGACGCTCTTCTTGAGAACGTAACTCTTGATGCTGAAGGAAAAATTGATTTTGCTGATAAGAGTGTAACAGAAAATACACGTGTATCTTATCCGATTAACCACATTGAAAATATTGTACGTCCGATTTCTTCTGCACCGGCAGCTAAGAATGTAATCTTCCTGTCTGCAGACGCTTTCGGAGTACTTCCACCGGTATCTGTACTGACACCGGAACAGACACAGTACTACTTCCTGTCTGGATTCACAGCTAAGCTTGCCGGTACAGAACGTGGAATCACAGAACCGACACCAACATTCTCTGCTTGCTTCGGACAGGCATTCCTTGAACTGCATCCGACAAAATATGCAGAAGAACTTGTTAAGAAGATGGAAAAGAGCGGAGCAAAAGCTTACCTCGTTAACACAGGATGGAACGGAACAGGAAAACGTATCTCTATCAAAGATACTCGTGGTATCATCGATGCAATCCTGAACGGAGACATCTTAAATGCACCGACCAAGAAAATTCCTTACTTCAACTTCGAAGTACCTACAGAACTTCCGGGCGTTGATTCAGGAATCCTTGATCCTCGCGACACATATGCTGATGCTTCTGAATGGGAAGAAAAAGCTAAGGATCTTGCTGCAAGATTCGTTAAGAACTTCGCTAAATACGAAGGAAATGCTGCTGGTAAAGCACTTGTATCTGCTGGACCGCAGGCTTAAATGCAAAATTAGAAAATGGATGTGGGAGAGTTTCTCCTGCATCCATTTTTTTGTGTATACGATGAGCCAAGTGCAGATTTGTGCTTGCACAAGGATCTGCATTTGGCGAATGTACATCATCGATCTGTCAAGCGAGATGGTGTACAAAGTATGCCAATCGAGTAGGCGTCAGCTTACTCGATTGTGCGAATGGACGAGGGAGAGGCTGCAATAACCTCTCCCTCTGGTTTTTCAAGACAAAACAGAATGGAATGATTTATGAGAAACAGAACCCACAGCCATCTTCGGGCTGTGGGTTCTATTGACTGTTGAAGTTTGTTGGTTGCAGATATTCTTTTCGTACTTTTAGAGTATGACGATAGTGTAATATCAACTACATGTATTTATGTAAAATAATTTTTTTCTGCAGTATATTTCTACTTCTCTTCTGGGGGAAGTTCTTCACCGGCTAGTTTTAGGATGTTGCTGATCTCATCTTCGGTGATGCCAGCGAATTCTTCCAGCTCGTCTACGCTGACTTTTCGGCCGAGTTCATCGGAAAGTTTTTTGATCTGTTCATCAAGGTCGTTGACTTTTTCTACCATGCGGTTATCTTGTTTTTTAGTTTCTTCCTGAGATTCAAGAAGTGCCTGCATGCTTTCTTTTGCCATGCTTAAAAGGGCTTCGGTATCATCTGCATGGTCTTCCATGGCGAGCATGAGTCCCATGTTGCCTTCCTGGACGAGATCTCCGATGTAGATATCTGCCCTGTGCATCTCTTTTGCCATGGTGAGGATTGCCGGTAGGAGTTCTTTTAATGGATCCCCATCTCTTAATCCTTTCAGATCCTGCTCGTAAAGGTTTAAATAATCCTGTTCTTCCTGGGTATATCGGATCGGTCCTTCGGTGTTTTCTGCATTTTTGATCGAACCACCAGCTTTGACGTAGCCTTTTACGATTACTTTCTTGGAAAGAAGATAATCAAATACAAGCTCCATCTGTTCTGCTGATAAATTGTCTTCTGCGAAGTAAGCTTCGACTGTGGCTTTGTCTGTGATGTTATTCTGGCTTTCACACAGGGTAAGGATCCCTGCAAGTTTTTCACGAAATTCTAATCTTTCTGCCATATTTTGATTCTCCCGATTCTATAATATATGAATATATTTTTCTTGTTCTTCCGGTCAAGAAAGACAAGAAACGTAATCAACAAACTAATGATTGCTTTCCTGTAGCATATCGCTACAGACTTATCATAACATTATATTTCCTACCTGACAATTTATTTTTCTGCAATATAATGAGGATACCAGGGTCAAAAGGTCAGAAAGCCGATGCATGCTTGCTTGCAAGAGGATTTTTGACCTCTTGACCCACCAAAAACATGAGTAAGTAGCCATTTTTCAAAGAAAAATGAGCGGATTACGAATGTTTTTGAGAATTGCGAGAGTGCAAAGCACGCAGCATATTTTTCTTAATCGATTTCTCATTTTCACTTTTCAGGATATCCGACATATATTATATAAAGTTCATTTTTTGAGGTATATCTATGCCTGTATCTATCATGCTCGATGCCGGTCACGGAGGACGTGATCCGGGAGCTGTGTATAATGGTCGCCAGGAAAAAGATGATGTACTGAAGCTGGTGCTTGCGATCGGAGAAATTTTACAAAACAGCGGAATTGATGTGGAATACACACGGACAACGGATATTTATGAGACACCTTTCCAGAAAGCAACAGAGGCAAACGAAGCCGGTGTGGATTTCTTCATATCGATCCACCGGAATTCCAGTCCTCTTGCCAATCAGTACATGGGTGTGGAAAGCCTGATCTATAACCTTTCCGGTATCAAATATGAGATGGCGGAAAATATCAATGCACAGTTGGAGACAGTTGGGT
Source organism: Coprococcus sp. AM100_B19A (assembly GCF_027662015.1). Classification (NCBI taxonomy): domain Bacteria; kingdom Bacillati; phylum Bacillota; class Clostridia; order Lachnospirales; family Lachnospiraceae; genus Coprococcus; species Coprococcus sp. AM100_B19A. The sequence continues at coordinate 117,108 of NZ_JAQDKN010000007.1, read as the reverse complement.
TCAAGGATCTCGGAGTAAAGGTGCGCCCAAATCTGGTTGTCCTTCGCCGTACAAAAATGCCGGCGATTCTGGTCGAAGTCGGTTTTATCAATTCCGATTCTGATAACACAATTTTCGATAAGAACTTCAATGATATTGCGCAGGCAATTGCAGATGGAATCCTGGATACGCTGGAAGAAAAAGGGCTCTGGAAACCAGAAGGCGCAAGAAACAGTTCGACCGCATCGGAATCAGGAAGGACTTCTTCTGACGCAGATACTTCTGCTTCCGTTTCTCCTGCTGACGGTTCTACAAAATCAGATGTTGGTACCCTGACAAATTCAGGCTCAGTCCCTGATTCTCCTTGTACGTCAGACTCTGCTCACATGAATCCGTCTGATAAAAATACAGACTCCGAATCTCCTAATTTTTCTCCATCTGTAACCTACAGTGTGCAGGTCGGTGCATTCCGAAATCCGGCGTATGCCAGACGGCTTCTTAATGAACTGACCGAAATGGATTTCCCTGCCCGGATTGATGACAGCAGCCAGTATGACCGGGTTCTGGTCGGTCAGTTCGATGTATTGAATGATGCCGCCATGATGGAACGAAGACTAAAACAGAGCGGATATCCAACTGTGATCGTGAGTTTTTCTGAAGAAGCCTGATTGATACTGCAAAAAATTCATACATTAGCTTCCATGATTTTCTTCTTCTTTTGCTGACCATGGAAGATGACTGTTTAAGGGAAGAACTTTACCATTTTTTCGGACGCTCCGATGAAACACCATCAAAAGCTGCTTTTTATCGCCAACGTACAAAATTAAAAGATGGTGCATTATGGGAACTTTTGCAGATTTTTAACCAGAAGCTTAAACCTACTCTATACAGGAACCGTTATCGTTTGGTTGCTTGTGACGGTTCTGTTGCTGATATTTTCCGTGATGAAAAAGATACAGAAACTTATTTTGAACCAAACAATAAATCTCCCAGGGGTTTTAATCATATCCACATCAATGCACTTTAAGCCAAGTAAAAAGAACAGAAAAGATTCTCAGATACCAAAATCTTTTCTGTTCTTTTTTGTATATTATAAAGGATAGATTAGTACCTCCTTGGAGGTCATGTGTTCCCCTTGATAAAAGGGCTCAGTTCATTAAGGGCGAATGCTCTTTGCCAGTTCTTTCGCTTCTTTTGTCAGATTACAGATTTTCTCGAATTCGCCGTTTTGGATCAGATCTGCTTTTACCATCCAGCTTCCGCCGCAGCAGATGATCTTGTCAAATCCCAGATAATCTTTCAGATTCTGTGTTCCGATTCCACCTGTCGGCATAAAACGAAGCTGATTGTATGGTGCTGCCATTGCTTTGATCATAGCCACTCCACCTGCAGGTTCTGCCGGGAAGAATTTAACTACTTTCAGTCCTCTTTTTACTGCCTGTGCCACTTCAGACGGTGTCACACATCCCGGGAAAATCGGAATTTCTTTTTCCAGACAATAATTTACGATTTCAGGATTGAATCCAGGACTTACGATGAATTTTGTTCCTGCCTTAACAACAGCATTTCTCATAGAATCCGTTTTCCTTGAGTTTCTCTAAGTTTTCTCCAAGCCTGTAAACGAACCTGTCTATCAGTTCCTTGATAGAAAACGCGCTGAAGGAAAACCATACCTTGTTTACATGACCGCTGGTACCTTTCTAAGCCTTTCAAAAAAGCACATAAGTTATTTGTACTAACCTGTGGTTATGTATTGAATTATGGGTTTTGGGTAACAAAAAACACCGTATTTCTACGGTGTGTTCTGTCAGATATATTCTGTTTTATGATAGCAGAAAACTGGAATTCACAGTTCTTCCATCCTTCCCATCTTCAGCGCCATAACAAGAGTTCCGGCTGCCATCACAAAGACACCAATTTCAATCACATAGATGGGAAGAAGCGCCGGACCTGCCACGGCAAAGAAGTCCACGATAAAATGAATCCCATATGCAAGAACCGCTGTAAAAGCCGCTGTCCTGCATTTGCCTGCCTTTACCGCCCGGTAGATCAGCAGTGACAACCCGATATGCAGAATGATGGCACTGATTCTTTCGATTCCGCTTACAAAAAAGAGTGGTGCCGGTGTTGTCCATAGGGCCGACAGCTGTGACACGGTCTGGTTTGCAGACTCAGCAGGAAGTGCCGCCAGCGTATTCTGCATGGCTCCGCTGTTGATCATCAGCATGGACACAAGATTACTGATTCCGGAGAGTCCTCCGATCAGAATGGCCTCCACACCGCCATGCCCGATTCCATACATCAGTGCATTTGGAAAATCCAGCCATTTCTTCATCCAGAACTTCATGGCAATCAGTCTTCCGGTCTCTTCAAAAACCGCTGCAGCCAAAGCCGCGTACACATAGTAAAGCCATGGCCTGCTCTGTGCGTTCAGTCCGCAGAACTGAATGACAAGAACATGCAGCTGTTGCTCCAACAGCATGGCAAACAGCAGATAGGTTCCTGCTCCGATAAAGAACGAGGAAATCCTTGCCTTAAGCTTCACCCTTCCTGCAATGAACAAAGCAATCGGTACCCCCATCGAGAGGACAACGGAGCAGATAACTCCCGCTATCGCCAGACCTGATATTGTGTTCAATTCCATCTTTATACCTCCCTGATTCTCAAAAAATTCCTTTATTGTATTTGAACTGTCCATACAATATAAAGCCTAATCCGACAATAACTGCTGGAAGAATGATATAATCTATAATTATTTCACTCCAAAACGAAACAATAAAACCTAATACAAGAGATATTCCTATAATCAGCGTTCCTGTGCCGACTGTTTTTCCATACTTTGGTATATCTTCTTCCTTTACTTTTCGCCTGTTATAAGAGTGAATTGTGCTGATATTGCCTTTGATATTTACAATTCCCACAACAGATATGAACACTCCCAAAATCAACATTATAATATTTTCCATAATGACCTCCTAAAAATAGAATAGTTCCTCAAATTTTTTGTCCAATGCAATACAAAGAATTAGAGCCAATTTTGCAGTTGGATTAAACTGTCCTGTTTCAATAGAACTAATGGTATTTCTTGATACCCCTACCATTTCTGCAAGCTGAGCTTGAGAAAGATTTGCTTCTGTGCGAACTTCCTTTAAGTGATTTTTCAGTTGTAATTGTTCTTTCATATTCTCACCTCTAAAAGATGGCTAACAAATCCAACAAATGCCAAAATAGAAAGCACAAAAAACAGAACAGTCAAGACCAAATCGCTCTTTCGCTTCATTTTGATAAAACGAACTAACCATTGTGTTGCAATAATGCTGAAGTATATAACCCACGGACTGTAAATCATAGTATGAGCAAGCACAGAAGATAACAGCGAAAGCAAACAACACACTAAAGCACCAACTCTGCTTGCGTGACTTCCGGCTTGATATACCACTTCCATTTCAGCCAAGTCCTTATTGCGATGTTCTTTTCTGCTTGCATTTAAGATTTCGTCCTTTTTCATAAAAACACCTCCACGCCAAGTTTTCTTTGCATATTTTAATTATACACACGCCAAGTTTTCTTGTCAATAGAGTCCATAAAAAAGTTACAACAGATATAAGAGATAACTTTTCTACCACTTCGATTATACTCACAACTTAATGACTTCTTGAATACTTGCCGAAAAAGAAAAACTGCCATCGGTTTGACAGCAGTTCTTCTTCGGTTGGTATCCGTTAGGAATACACAATATCATTCAATACAATCTCATCGGCACAGGCTCGAATGTTATTCATCAATTCTATCCATCTCATCATATCCGTTGCTTTCAGTTCTTCCGTTACACCCTGCTTCTTTGCCATTTCCTTTATCAGATATACCGCCTGTTTTTTATATATTTTACATATTTTTTGCCAGATGACATCCGTTTTTATTTGCAAACATCAGATGTATTTTTATTTTTCCACATTTTGCCAGCATCTCAATAATCACTTGTCTGTTATCGGTCAGATGCATGCTCATCGCATAACTGCTTTAACTTTTGAATCTGCTCTTCCGTTGCTTTTCTGCACGCCCAGGTTACAATCTCCGGTTCGATCATCAGACGTACATCAAACAGATCCAGTGCCAACCGATAACGGTCCTCCATGTTTCCAAACCCGAGAACATCATTTTCCATATAAATGGTACTGATGACATAAGTTCCGTCTCCTCTGCGCACTTCCAGCACGCCTCTTGTGACCAGCCCTTTAACCGCCTCTCTTACCGTACTTCGTCCAACTTCAAATAATTCTGTCAGTTCACCTTCAGTAGGTATCCTCTCTCCTATTTTTACCGGTTTATCCAGAATATATTTCATCAGACGATCCTCTGTCTTCTGTCCCAGTGTCCGTTTTACATCTTTTCCGCTTTGCTGCATTTCGTCACCTCCTGCTTATCCGCTTTCTCAAATTTTAGCATTTGTTTTTTCTCTTTTCAGCTCTGCATTGCCTGCCCTTCTCATTTTTGCTATACTGTCAATGTAGTTTTACGCCATAGTTTCCGGCGTATCGTTATTTTGACTCAGGAGGAAATTTATGATCAAATTAGTTGCAAGTGATCTGGACGGCACTCTGCTTCACAACTATCAGCAGACTGTGCCGAAAGAAATATATGATACGATTAAAGCACTTCATGAAAAAGGAATCATCTTCACTGCCGCAAGCGGACGCCAGTATGCCAATATCCGCAGGCTTTTCGCTCCTCTCGGCTTTGACATTCCATATATCGCTGAAAATGGTTCCATGTGCGTCTATAAAGAAGAAGTACTCGCCACCGGTCTGACTCCATCCAAAACCATCCGGCATATTCTGGATGCCCTGATGGAATACCGGAAGATCTATCACACCGGACACTGTATCCTTTCTGTAAAAGATACTTATTACAGCGACTCAACCGATGAACGTTTCATTGATTATATGGAAAATGATATGCATAACATCGTTACCTACGTGCCGGATCTGTATGCGATCAAAGAACCGATCATCAAAGCAGCCATCTGTGATTTTGGTGGCACAAAGAATCTGGAACCCTTCTTCCACAAAAGAATCGGGGATGAAATCTGCGTTGTAACTTCTGCGGATCACTGGATTGATTTTATTGCGCCAAATGCAAATAAAGGAACGGCACTGAAAGTTCTAATGGAAAAATTCGGGATCAAAAAAGAGGAATGCATCTGCTTCGGAGACCAGCAGAATGATATCGAGATGCTGAAAGCTGCTGGAACAGCGTATGTCATGGCAACCGGCCACCCTCTCGCCAAAAAGGCGGCAGATTACGTTGTGGAATCACCTTTGCCGGTGATGCAGGGGTTGTTGTAGAGTGAAAATGGGGACGCTGCAGCTAAATAATTTTCTGAAACGAACAGCGCAGCTGAATGTTTCCGTCTTGACGGCATTTGAGACTTTTAGGGAATCTTAGGTTTTGAGAAGATGCGTTAGGGGAAGAAATCCACACTGTCTGAGCGACAGCGAGTTTGTGGATTTCTTCCCCTGTTTTTAGCATCTTTTCAAAATTTTAGAGTCCCTTAATGCCTCAAGCCTGTCCGGCAAGATGGAAACATTCAGTTGCGCGTCCCTTTTGAACCAGCAAGCCTATATAACTCCCCCTATGCGTTCTCCCATCTTCACAATGGTTTCTGCTCCCTGCAACGTGTTCCGGATCAGATCACTGTCTGGCAAGACTTTATCTGGTTCCAGGAACAGCACAACCGTTGAACCTCCGAATTCAAATCTTCCTTTTTCTTCGCCGCGTTTTACCTGGCAGCGTTCTTTTTTATAATTCCGGATCTTTCCTACCATCAGTGCACCGACTTCCATCATCAGGACGGTGCCGAGTTTTTCATTTTTTACAAGACAGTATTCTCTGCTGTTCATTTTGTAGATCGGGCAGATATCATTTGCAATCGGATTTACAGTGTGAAAAATTCCCGGAATCCTCCTCTGATAGGTCTTTTCTCCATCCGCCACGTAGCAGTATCTGTGGTAATCGTCTACTGTAAGACGGATCACTACCGCCCAGCCTCCCATATAATGTCTGGCAAGCTTTGCATCGCGAATGAGGCTGTGGGTTGTATATGGTGTATGTTTAATGAAGAATCGTCCGTTTTCGTGAATTGGATAGACACTCACTTTCCCGTCACATGGACTGATCAGTACGGTATCTTCCCTGTTAACCGGGCGTTCCTCAGCTTTTATTTTTCTGGTAAAGAAATCATTATAGGAATCAAATTTCTGTTTTTCATATTTGTTCAGATCGATCCCGTGGGTTCTGGCAAATAGTCCGGCAAAAACAGCGGACACTTTTGTATTCAACAGCTTCCCTCCCAGTCTGGATACTGCCGGTAAAAGAAGCGGGCGCATCAGTACTCTGGTTGCTGTATGGGTATACACAAATTTTAAAAACTTATCCTGACTGGTTGTCTTTTTTATCCGATGACCTTCTCTGTCTATATAATCCATTTTTCTACCTCCTGTCCGCCTTATCCATGCCTGATAATGTAGCTGTCAGGCAGATCTCTGCCCTTTACTTTGCTGCTTGCTCATAACCTGGTTTCATTACATCATGCTCATATAACGCATATAGTGCCGGACCAGAATAGCGATCACTGCCATTGCCACAACAGCTACAATCGCACCCATGGTCACATTTTTCGGCTTTTTCAGTTTGAAATTGGTGATAAACAGAATGCCGACCACCAGCATGACCACATGAAGCGCAAGCATAAATTCACAACCTAAAAATGGTTTTAATACAACCACAAGCGGAAGTGCGATTGCCATGGATGTGATCGGGAGCCCCTGATAACATTCTCTTTTCTCTGCTGTTTCTTCCTGACGCTGTTCTTCCATCACATTGAACCACGCAAGACGGATCAGACCTGCAAGTACATAAAACATCAGGATTGCCACACCGATCACACCGCGCATTCCGAAACAGTAACAAAGAGCAGCCGGCGCAACTCCGAAGCAAACAATATCGCTTAACGAATCAATCTGGATTCCGAAACGCTTTTCCACTTCTGTCCGGTTCTTTTTTGTTCTTGCAATCTTTCCATCAAACATATCACAAAGACCGGAGATTGCAAGACACATCACGCCCAGATGCAGATGCCCGTTTACTGCAAACATCATTCCTCCAATTGATACCATCAAACTGACATATGTAAGTACTACCGTATAATCATAAACCCCTAACATTCTATCTCCCTCTTTCTTCCAATTGTAAAATTTGCTACGATCGTAAGCAAGGCGCTCAGCCCCAGCTCTGTATAATATCCAATCCCACGGCTCAGGATCATTCCCGGCAAAAGAAGCCGTTTTCCGAATACCGGAATAAAAATCATGGCAAATAATTTTTCACTGATTCCCATACCTCCCGGCAGAGGAAGCATATCTACCGATACCGCAATGACCGCCTGAAGTGTAATAACTGCGACTGCTTTTACACCTCCAAGCCCAAATGCCTTATATACAAACCATGTAGCCGTAAACAGCGCAAACCGCTGGAACATGGTGATCGCAAATACATTCACGATTACCTGCTTGTGCTCCTTCAGAAAAACTGCTGTATCCCGGTACTGGTCCATTGATGCATTCAGTTTTTCAATACGCGCTTCCTTATGGCGTAGAAAGTGCAGCTTTTCAAGCAGTGCCATTCCTCTTACCAGGATTTCTCTTGCAAGCCGCGGATGAAACACCAGCACCAGCATCGCCGTCACGCAGAAAACGTTCAGAGCTGTCCCCAGATAAAAGATATGCCGGATACTCCAGAGATACTTATGGATAAATCCCTGTCCAAACAGTACCAGCCACAATCCGACAACCACCAGTACCAATTTATAAGTGATCGTAACGATCATCAGCACCAGCGTTGAAACCGGTATTGGTATCTTTTCTTTTTTCATATAATAAATCTGCGCCGGCTGTCCTCCAGATGCCGAAGGTGTGATACAGCTGAAGAAGAATCCAACCGATGAAAACAAAAAACATGTCCATTTTTTCAGCCGAATTTTCAGTGTCCGCATCATATAATAGATAATGATCGATTCTCCCCAGATAAAAACCACAACACAGATCACTCCCGGAATCAGCCATAATACATTGATCTGCCCCAGGATCTTCGCAATCTCACCAATATCTTCCCCATGAAATACGCCATACACTGTACCGGCAAATACCACCAGCAAAAATATGACATTGAAGATCGTCTTCTTTTTATTTCCCATCTCTCTTCATTCCTGTCCAGTTTCCAAGTTTATTTGCTATTTTTTCTGTCAGACGCCGATAGATCTGCCATCCATTTGTCCGTCTGCTGATCTGCCAGGTTACTTCTGCAAGAAGAATTCCTGCTGCTGCATCCTGCCATACATGCTGCCTAAGCGCCAGTGTCGAAATCACAACCAGTACCGTCATCAGGACTGAAAAAGCTTTATACCAGTTGGAAATCTTCCGATTCTTCCTGACCGCAATACAGCTGAACCAGCTTGCCATGCAGTGAATGGACGGAAACAGGTTGATTGGCTTATCAACCGTATACAGAAACCGTACTGCCTGCGTCCAGATATCCGTCCCTGTCAGAACCGGCCTCGTATTCGTGGTCGGATAAAAAATAAAGCACAGCATACATACCAGCCGCGCATAAAAATCCGCAGTAAAAAACTGGTATTTCACCTTCTCCTCCCGCATCGATGCCATGAAATAGTTCACTACCCAGAAAAGATAACACCCAAAATAAATAATAATAAACTGTGGCATAAAAGGAATCACTTCATCCGCCGGACCAGAAAGATTATGAGTCTTGATTCCCGTCCGTAATAGCGGCACTCCCCAATATACCACAGCATTCATACAAAATGTAATAATAAGTGGAATTATAGTTTTTATTTTCTTCATACAATCTATACTATACATAAATAAAAAAATAGCAATAGTCTTTCGCAATTCTTAAAGAAAAAAGTTCTGTCTCTTAAGAAAACAGAACTTTTTTCTTTTATATTTCTTTATTTTTACAGAACCTTTGACAGGAATTCCTTTAATCGCTCATCCTTAGGATTTGCAAAGAACTCTTCCGGAGTTCCCTGCTCTTTTACTCTTCCTTCATCCACAAACATGACACGGTCAGCAACCTCTCTTGCAAATCCCATTTCATGTGTAACAACAACCATGGTCATGCCTTCCTGGGCAAGCTGTTTCATCAGCTCCAGTACTTCTCCAACCATCTCCGGATCCAGTGCGGATGTCGGTTCATCAAAGAGTATTACATCCGGGTTCATGGCAAGGGAACGCACGATCGCGATCCGCTGCTTCTGTCCACCGGAAAGCTGTGACGGATAAGAATCTGCCTTCTCTTCCAGTCCAACCCTCTTAAGAAGTACTCTTGCTTCTTTTTCTGCCTCTGCTTTATCCTTTTTCAGGAGCTTAATCGGAGCCAGTGTGATATTTTCAAGAATCGTCTTATGTGGGAAAAGATTAAAGTGCTGGAACACCATTCCCATCTTCTGACGATGTTTGTCGATATCTACCTTTGCATCTGTAATATCCACACCTTCAAAATAAATATGACCTCCGGTCGGCACCTCCAGAAGGTTCAGGGAACGGAGGAATGTAGATTTTCCGGATCCTGACGGCCCGATGATTACCACAACTTCTCCTTTGTGGATCTCTTCTGTAATTCCATTCAGTGCATGAAAATCGCCAAATGCTTTCTGCAGATTTTCTACACGGATCAATACATCTCCATTAGTGGTCACTGTTCCTTAACCTCCTTTCCAGCATACTTACCAGTTTACTGAAGATCATAACCATAACCAGGTAAATGATCGCAACTGCCATCAGTGGCATAAGCGCATCGTAGGTTCTGCTTCGGATGATATCTCCGCCCTTTGTCAGATCCTGAAGGGCAATATATCCGGCAACAGAAGTCTCTTTTAAGAGAACGATAAATTCGTTTCCAAGTGCCGGAAGGACATTTTTAAACGCCTGCGGCATGATAATATAGATCATTGTCTGACGATAATTAAATCCAAGGCTTCGTCCTGCCTCAAACTGTCCGTTATCAACTGCCATAATACCGGAACGGAAAATCTCAGCAACATAAGCACTGGAGTTCATACCAAATGCCAGAATCGCTACGATCGTCTTACTGACATCCACACTTGCAAAAATTACAAAGTAAATGATAAGCAGCTGTACAACAACCGGTGTACCACGGATGACCGTGATGTAAATCTGGCAGATCAGATTCAGGAGCTTCAGCTTGCCGGTCTTATCGTATGTGGAACGGACAATTGCCAGAAGGAATCCGAGAACTACACCGATCAGGACAGCACAAAAGGTTACAATTAATGTAACCTTAAGTCCGTCTGCAATGTAGTGCCATCTGTCATCTTTTATAAAATTCATTATAAATCTTGCTTTAAAATCACTCATAAGACACCACCAGTCTGTACCCGATTAGTCTGTAATATATTTTGCAACGATTTTATCAAATGTTCCATCTTCTTTTAACTCTTTGATCGCATCATTGACTTTCTTAACCAGATCATCATTACCTTTTTTGATTGCCAGTGCATAGTCTTCTTCTACATAAGAAGTCTCCAGGATCTTCAGACCTTCATTTTCTTCTACGAATGTCTTAGCCGGCTGGTTATCAATGATCACTGCATCGATCTTGCCCTGCTGCAGAGCCTGTACAGCTTCCATACCTTTGTTGAAACGCTCTACATTATCATCACCGAAATCATCTGTAGAATAAATATCCCCTGTTGTTCCCTGCTGAACACCAATCTTCTTTCCTTTCAGATCATCCGGTTCTGTAATATCACTGTCATCTGTTACAATGATAACCTGAACTCCTGTGTAATAGCTGTCAGAGAAATCAACCTGTGTAGCACGGTCTTCTGTTACAGTCATACCTGCTGCTCCGATATCTGCTTTCCCGCTCTGAACGGCCGGGATAATAGAATCAAATGCCATATCTTCGATCTTCAGATCCATTCCAAGTTTGTCAGCGATCGCTGCTGCGAATTCTGCATCGATTCCGACAACTTCATCTCCGTCATAGTATTCAAATGGTGGGAATTCTGCGTTTGTAGCCATAACAAGCTTTTCTTTCTTGTCTGATTTTGCAGAGTCACTCTTTGATGAATCACTCTTTGATCCACAAGCTGCAAAACTGAATACGCATGCACATGCAAGTACAACACTGATTACTTTTTTCATTTTCATAATACCAACCTCCAAATTTTATCCATTTCCCCTATTCTATCATGTTATAAAGAAAAAACAAAGTGGGTTTTTATACATTTTTTTGCATAAATTCCCACTTTTTTTCGTGATTATTCTCTTTTAGCCGAAGATCAGGAAATAAAGAAGTACCAGAACTCCAAGTACAATACGGTAATAACCGAATGCCTTAAAGTCATGCTTCTTGATATATCCCATCAAAAACTTGATTGCAAATACGGATACGAAGAACGCTACCAGGCATCCCACAAGCAAAATGACCACTTCGATCGCGGTATAATGAAATCCGAATTTGATAACCTTTAAGATACTTGCTCCGAACATAACCGGGATTGCAAGGTAGAAGGTAAATTCTGTTGCCACATAGCGGGAAGTTCCGATGAGCAGTGCTCCAAGGATGGTTGCTCCTGAACGTGAAGTACCCGGGATCAGTGCCAGGACCTGGAAGCCTCCGATGATCAGTGCCATCTGATAGGTAAGCTCTGTCAGCTTTGTAACCTGCGGTCTGGTGTGTTCATTCTTTTTCTCGATCAGAATGAAGAAGATACCATAAATGATCAGCATCAGTGCAACAACTACATAATTGTAAAGATACTTGTCAAGGATATCATCAAATAACAGCCCGATCACAGCTGCCGGCAGACAAGCCACAACGATTTTGCACCACAGGTTGATTGTATTTCTCTTCTGCTTCGCTGATTTTCTCTTTGAAAACGGATTCAGCTTATTGAAATACAAAACAACGACCGCCATGATCGCACCGAGCTGGATCACAACACGGAACATACTGTTGAATTCATGACTTGTACTCATATGTAAGAACTGCTCTACCAGGATCATATGCCCTGTACTACTGATTGGAAGCCATTCTGTGATACCTTCCACGATACCCAGAATGACAGCAATTAAAATATCTAACATTTTTCCCTCTTTCTATCCCCTCTCGGGATTCAATACAAATTTTTCAATGGCAGCCGCCACGCCATCCTCCTCATTGGACAAAGTGATATAATCTGCCACCTCTTTTACTTCATCTGCTCCGTTTGCCATCGCAACACCAAATCCGACTTCTTTTAACATCATCAGGTCATTGTTGCCATCCCCGCATGCCATGATCTCTTCCCGTTCAATTCCAAGAAGCCTGCCGAGCTGGATCAGTCCCATGCCTTTGTTGACTCCCGGTGCATTGATCTCCAGGTTCGTTCCCATCGAATCACTGATGCTTAAATCCCCAAGCTCCATGATCCGCTGCTTTGCTTCCAGCCGTTCGTCCTGATTCTTAAAAAGTGCATGGATCTTATCCATCTCATGCCCATTCATCTCTTCCATCTTCTCCCAGAGACTCGTAATGCCTTTGCGGGTGGTTCGGATATAATCTGCCATCGCAGGATTCCGCAGATACTCTCCGACTTTCAGAAGTTCATCTGCCTGCACGAAACCTCTTCCATCAAAATAAATCTCCTTGAACGTATCATAATCTCCAAAAATCTTAAGGATCGCCGCGCCCATCTCATAAGAGAGCATATTGGCATAAAGTACTTTGTCTTCCTGTAAATCCAGGATCCTTCCGCCGTTCGATGTCAGTGCGTACCGCATCCCCGGGAAATTCCGGAGCACTTCCGGGATCCCTGTCACCGGACGTCCTGTTGCAACCAGTACTGTTACTCCCTGATCGATCGCACGTGTAAGTATTTCTCTTGTATGACTGGTCAGTTCTTTCTTATCATTCAGTAAAGTACCATCCAGATCAAGCCCTATCATTTTTATCTTTTTCATGAATAATTCCCTCATTTATGGTAAAGCTAAAAATACATTTCAAATCTTAGTATAGCACGATTTCCCGTGCATGTATAACAAAATTTGCGGATTCAGGCATTTTGTAGTATACTGATAAAGGCTCAATTTTGAAGAAAGGAAGAATTATGAAGAAAAGGTTAAAAGCATTTTCAAGGACAACCATCGCACTCCTTACCGCTGCCCTGGTCTGTTCCCCGTTTACAAAAGCTTACGCCGATGACACTGTAGACTCTCTCGAAAAGCAGACAAACGGTCTTCAGAACCAGCTCGACTCTCTGAATCAGGACCTCACAAGTCTCAGCGCTGAGATCACAGATCTTGCATCAAAAATTGAGGATACGGATGCTTCCGTACAGAAAGCAGAACTGGATCTTGCCGCCGCAAAACTGGACGAGCAGTTACAGTATGATGCTATGAAGAAAAGAATCAAATATATGTACGAAACAGGAAATACGTCACTCTTGCAGATCATCTTTTCTTCTGAAAGCATGGGAGATTTCTTAAACAAAGCAGAATTTGTCAAGAACATTACAGAATACGACAGAAATATGCTGGATGAATTACAGAAGGTTCACGAGCTTGTCGCTAAAAAGGACTCTGATCTGAAAGCAGAGCAGGCTTCTCTGGCAGAGATGAAAACAAATCTCGACCAACAGGAACAGGAACTGAATGATAAGATTTCCTCTACTTCCGGTGAACTTCAGGCTTCATCCGAAGCACTGGCAAAAGCAAAAGAAGCACAGGCAGCCGCTGCTGCCGCACTTAAGAAAAAACAGGAAGAAGAAGCTGCTGAGCAACAACGACAGGCAGAAGCTGCACAGACTGCTTCCAATAATACTTCAAGCAGCTCCGGGAACACGGATTCCGGTAGTTCCGGCGGCAATACGACGATTACAGTTCCGGATACTCCTGCCGAGACCACAGATCTGGTTCTCTTTGCTGCAATTCTGCAGTGTGAAGCCGGCGGTTACAATTATGACGGTATTCTTGCCGTTGCTACAGTCATCATGAACCGTGTAGCGAGTCCGCTGTATCCGAATACGATCAGCGGTGTCGTCTACCAGAGCGGTCAGTTTGCTCCAACCTGGGACGGAAGCTTAAGCTGCGTCTTGCAACGCGGACCTGTATCCTTATGCTATCAGGTCGCTCAGGAAGCACTCGGCGGAGCACGGCTTGCATCCGTAAGCGGATGTTACCAGTTCCGAAGCGCAAGTACCGGAATGTCCGGGATCAACGTTGGGGGAAATGTATTTTTCTAAATCCTATCCCAGTGGATGTGCGTTCGATTCATTCACAGGACAGAATACAAAAAACGGTATTTACTCATCTTCACGAGTAAATACCGTTTTTTATTTTCTACGCATTATAGTTTGCAAGAAACTGTGCTATCAATTCCACACAACCTTCCACATCTTTTTCATCTGCTACCTCTGCAGGCATGTGCATATAACGAAGCGGGATTGATACCAATACCATCGGTACGCCCTGATTTGAAAAATGAATCTTATCTCCATCCGTATAACTAAGCCTGCTTGCAGCTTCTCTCTGAACTGGAATTCCTACTTTTTTTGCACATTCTTCCATTTTGGCATTTAAAGTTTTTACCACGATCGGACTGTTGCAAAGAACCGGTCCACCCCCCAGAAGAACCGTTCCCATCTCAGCCGGATTCATTCCACTGCAGTCGCTTGTGTAAGTCACATCCACAACAATCGCAAGTGTCGGATTAATCCGTGTACTTGTCCAGAAAGCTCCGGTTTTCGTTGTCTCCTCTCCAGTTGTAGAAGCTCCATAGACACCAACTTTACATCCAAGCTCTTTCGCTCTCTTGATTGCTTCCATAATGATATAAACACCAAGTCTGTCATCCAATGCTCTGGCTGTAAATTTACCATTTTTCATCTTACGAATATGTGTATCCGGAACAATCGGATCTCCCAGACTTACATTCTTTAAAGCATCTTCTCTATCTTTCGCCCCAATATCGATCAGAAAATGTTTTGTTCCCAGATTTTCTTCTTTGAACAAATCACGATATGCTTCGACAACACCGTAAACCTCTCCGTTTTTTGTCTTGATACGCACCTGACGTCCCGGATAAGTTGCCGGAACAATTCCGCCTCGGTCAATCACCTGCAGTCTTCCATCTTCCCGGATGTTCGAAATCATAAGTCCGATTTCATCTGCATGTGCCGAAAGCATGATACGTACATCGTTTTCCGGATTCAGAATACATGTCAGATTTTGCATCTCATCACGGCGAATCTCATCTGTATATTCTTTCATTTCTTCTGTTACAATATCCTGCACCTGCTCCTCATAACCCGATACCGAAATACTGTTAAGAAGGTTATTTAAAAATTTTTCATTCATTCTAGTCATCTTCTTTCTTACTTAGCCGTAACTTTCAAAAGATCTGCAAATGCAGACAGATTATAGGTTCCAAGTCCGCTTGCAACTGCATCCCCGATAGCAGCACAATCCATTCCCCCTGCGATTGCTGCCTGCAGTCCTGCTTTTGCATCTTCTACAACCAAACACTTATCAGCCTGTTCGTCTACATACTCTGCTGCTTTCACAAATACTTCCGGATCCGGCTTTGATTTTGAAATATTATTTCCGTCTGAAATTGCATCGAAATACTCTCCAAGTCCCAACTGCCCGAGAATAAATCTTGCGTTTTTACTAGATGATCCAATCGCCAGTTTATGTCCATTCGCACGAAGATCATCCAATGTTTCCTTTACTTCTGCAGACAGATCTGCAGGACTCATATTTTTCAGAAGTTCTTTATAGATATCATTTTTCTTTGTTGTCCAGCATTCTTTCTCTTCTTCGCTCATTTCTCCTTCATAGCGTTCCAGAATAATTTCAAAACTTTCCATACGGCTCACCCCTCTGAGTCGGTTATTGATTTCTTCATCAAAATAGATTCCCAGTTCATCTGCAACTGCTTTCCATGCTTGATAATGATATTTATCTGTATGACAGATTACTCCATCCAAATCAAAAATTACTGCATTGTATTTCTTCATCTTTTGCTTCTCCTTCTGTTTCAGACAAGTTAGAAATGATGACAGCGGCCAGGATGATCGCACATCCGATCACCATGCGAAGTGTAATCACTTCATGCAGAATGATGATAGAAAAAATCGTTCCAAATACAGATTCCATTGAAAGTACAATCGCTGCTTTTGTCTCATCTACATACTTCTGGCATGCGGTCTGGAGCAGATAACATACAGTCGTACTGATTACTCCCAGATACAAAACACTTAACCATCCCTGTGTTGTAACCTGCAAATCGTTCTCTCCAAAAATCACAAGACTGACTGCCGATAATACAAATGCTGTGATCATTTGCACCATGTTCAGTACAGATGCCGGATATTTTTTCACAAATTCTCCGGTAAAAAAGATTTGGAACGCAAATCCTACCGCACAGAGAAGTGTAAGACCATCTCCCAGACTCAGTGTAAGATTTCCATTCAAAGAAAGCAGTGCTACTCCAATAACGGACATGATTGCTCCAATGATTCCTTTCATGCCTACTTTCTTCTTCAAAATTATAAATGCAATGAACGGCACTATAACTACATTCAGTGCTGTAAGGAATGCATTTTTGGAAGGTGTTGTATATTGCAGACCGATAATCTGAAGTGCAAATCCTGCAAAAAGTGCAATTCCCATCAGAATACCTGCTTTTATTGCACCTGCACGATTCTCAAGTTCCCCTTCTTTTTTATGCTGTCCCATGCTGATCATCCCCATCAGCACAGATGCCAACAAAAATCTTACCATCATAATCTGGAAAGGCTTCATGCTTCCCAGTGCCATATCACTTGCGACAAAGCCGCCTCCCCATATGACCGTAACCAGTATAAGTCCTCCGATTGCCAGCCATTTTTTCATCATATATCCTCCCGTCTCTTTTTTAGATTGTTGTTACTTTTCCATTTATTTCAGCTTCTACAGGTTCTCCTGCAAGACGAATGACCTTTGCCTGATTACTTCCATCCGCCGTAATTTCAAGCCATGCCCCTCTATAATGCAGACGGAATGTTAATCCCTGCCATTCCTTTGGCATATTCGGATGAACTTTCAACATACCATCTTCTCTTTGCGCTACACCTGCAAACCCAAATACAATTGTCTGCCATACTCCACCAGTATTTGCCGCATGGATTCCTTCTCTTGTATTTCCCTGCATATTCAACAGGTCAATAAAGGCTGCGCGGCGAAGATACCGATATGCTTTTGAATCATCCCCTACTTTAAGCCCCATAACAGAGAAAATACTCGGACTCAATGAAGAACCATGAAGTGTACGCTTTTCGTAATAAGCGTAGTTTTCTTTAATCGTTTCTTCATCAAATTCATTTCCCATAAGGTGTAACAGCATAACAACATCTGCCTGCTTATTGATCTGTGTCTCTCTTGCTCTTTTTGTCTTAAGTGCATCCGGACGTACTGGCCAGTCATTCTCATCATATTTTTCGATTGTTACATTATCAAGCTCGAAATATCCTTCAAACTGTTCCAGAAGTCTTGTGCCTTCTTTTCTTGGCAGATACATCTTTTCCTGCACTTCTTTCCAGTGTGCAGTTTCCGCCTCTGTAAGTCCTGTCTTTTCAATCAGGATATCATACGCTTCCTGATTCTCTTTCTTGATTGATGCAAGCAGTGACAGAACATATCCGAGATTCCATCTCGCCAGATAATTGGTATAGAGGTTATTATTAACCGGTTCATGCCATTCATCCGGTCCCGTTACCTGATTGATTTCATAACGATCCTGCTCTTTGTTGTACTCACAGCGGCTTGCCCAAAATCTTGCTGTCTCTGTCAGAATCTCCGCTCCTTTGCTGTAAAGGAAATCCATATCCTGCGTGATCTTAACATAATTATAGATTCCATAAGCAACTGCTGCTGTTACATGATGCTCATATACCGCAACATAACATCTATAACAGGTCCCATCCGGCTCAATGGTCCAGTCCGGACACTGCTCTGTACCATCATCTGCTGACTCCCACGGATACTGTGCTCCTTTATATCCATTCTTATGTGCATTTGCACGCGCTGCATCCAGAAGATGGTATCTGTAATTTTCCAGATTCTGTGCAGTCTTCGGAAATACCCATGAGAAAAACGGAAGCATAAAAAGTTCGGTATCCCAGAAAGCATGTCCACCATATTCTTCTCCTGTTAAAAGCTTTGCCCCAACATTCACATGGTCATCATGTTCGTTTCCCGTACTCATCAGATGGAAGATGTTAAAACGGACTGCACGGTTCAATTCATCATCCCCTGTAATCTGAATATCTGCATTTTCCCACATATTCTTATAAACATCTTCATGCGCTTTCAGTTCCTGATCAAATCCCGTTTCAACAAATCCTTCAATTTCTTTTTCGATTGTTGTATGAAGAGCATAAGCCGGGCATTCTCTTTCTGTATACATCGAAACATATTTTACGATTTCTACTTCTTTTCCTTCTTCTACATGGATATCACCAAATTCCACACTCTGCTCACCAAATCTGCTTATCATTCTGTTTCCAAGAATCTGTTTTCCATCTGCATAAGCTTCGATACGGCATCCACAACCTACATGCAGATGATTTTCTCTGGTTGCAACTTCCACATAACATCCATCTGCTGCCAGCTTTTCATTCGCTGTCATATAAGTATGTTTTACCTTAAAGCGTGGTGCATCATAAAAATTAATGATCGTACCATCAATAATACTTTCTACTTCAATAATTCCACTGTAGTTGAGCGGTGTCACATAAAGCCGGATTCCCATCCTGTGTACATTGTTTCTGCTCACAAACCGGATTCCTTCGATCAAAGTCTCTCTTCCTTTTGAGTCCTTCAGACGAACTCTCTTTCCAAGAAAAGCTCCTTTCATATCAAGCACTCTTGAAAATTCCAAAATTTCACAGTCTTCAATTCCAATCAATTCTTTTTCTACATAAAGTCTGATTCCAAGCCAGTTCGGAAGTGTGGAAAGTTCACGCATAAATGTCTCTGACTTGTCAAACACTCCATTGATATAAAGATATGGAAGTGTAATCTTTGTTCCTTCCTCATGACTTCCCCGGATTCCGAGGTAGCCATTGGAAAGTGCAAACAAACTCTCATATTTGAGATTCTCTTTTGCCTCATACTGATCCTGCCAGATGAGCCATTCATCGCTATGTAATCTGTTTCTCAGATTTCCTGAAAACATTTCTCTGCTCATATATGATTGTCTCCTTTATTCTTAATCGATATACTGTTTTCTTGCTTTCCGGATTTCGGTTCCGCATTCTGCTGCCTGCACAGTAAATGCCATTGCAAAATCCTGAAGTTTTACTTTATTTTCTTCCAACTGTTCTTCTCCACAGCTGTTGCTTCCAAGTCCTGACTGGCGATAATCCAGATGGATAATCACATCATCCGCTTTTTCAATTTCAAATGGATGCTGTGCTTTTTCCAGACTTTCATCGGTATAATTAGCAAGGTTCAGACCAAGCTTCTCCTCCATCTTGCATAACAGACCATCTTTTCCATCTCCAATACGGAACCATTTCACCTGTTCATGATGTCCGTTTTCCTGTGGGAATACATAATCTGTCATCATTCCGTCAACTGTATTTTCGTAAATTCCCATAATAGATGCAGCCTTACTGTCTACATAACTCTCACCAGGTCCCATACCATACCACATCGTCTTCTGAAAGTTTTTATTTCCTTTCATAATGACTCCGATACGTGGTAAGAATGCTGGTTCCAGTTTTCCTCTCTGAACAGCTTTTCCCTGAATTTCCACCTTCATCTGTCCACAAGAATAAACCGTATAAGTGTAATCACATTCAAATCCCCAGGACTGGTTATAGCAACTGAAGAATGTTCCGATCCGGACGATCACCTTATCGTCTTCTTTCAGACAGCTGACATATTCTGTCTCTTCTACCGGTTTCTGAATAAAATATTTATTCATCCAGTCCTCTTTCTTGTACATATCGTTATCGATTGTTGCACGGTATACATTCATTCTCGGTCCTTCAGTCAGATACTCTTTTCCATCTTTTCCAAAAGAAATCAATTTTCCAAATACAGTACTGAATTTTGCTGTCACACGGCTGTTTTCTACAGTAAGACCCCCCTGTCCTTCTGTTACCTGAAGCTTATCAGCTGTTTCTCTTACCGAAAATCCATCTTTTCGGATCTGCATCGGAATCTGGACTTTCTTGATTTCATACCCTGCTGGTGCATAGTTTCTTTCTTCTTTCTGACATACAGTCAGATTCAGATAATAGTCTGTATTTTCCTGTAATTCAAATGCTGTAATTGGTAGGGCAATGATCTTGCCTTCATGCGGAGCAACCGAAAGTCCTTCAACGGTTCCGTCCTGTATCGTCTGATCTTCCGCTTTTACTTCCCAATAAAGTGTTGTCGTATCCAGATTCAGGAAATCATAATAATTCCGGATCTGAAGCTTGTTCATACTTCCTTCAACAGCTGTAATTTCTACTGGTGCAATGATCTGTTTGTATTCTTCCATTCCCGGAGACGGTGTTCTGTCCGGCATCAAAATCCCATCGATGCAGAAGTTACCGTTTGTTGGAAAATCTCCATAATTTCCACCATATTTATAATATTTCTTATCCTTTTCTTCAGTGTAAATTCCATGATCATACCACTCCCAGAGAAATCCACCCTGAAGACGTTTGTACTTGCGATACATATCCTGGTATGCTTTTAATCCTCCAGGACCATTTCCCATCGCATGTCCATATTCACACATTACGTGTGGCTTATCCCCTTTGATCTGATATTCTGCAATCTCTTTGAGACCTTTCAGTCTGGTATACATCGTAGAATATACGTCTGTCACTTCTGCCTCAAAATCTCCCTCGTAATGAACCAGTCTGGTATCATCCAACTCACGGATTGCTTCTGCTGCACTGCGGAAATTGCATCCGAATGCGGATTCATTTCCCATAGACCACATAATAATCGATGGATGATTTCTATCTCTCTTTACCATACGGACACTACGGTCTACGTAAGCATCTTTCCAGGTCTCATCATCTGTGATCCATGTGTAATTTTCTACCCATTCAAATCCATGGCATTCCAGGTCTGCTTCATTGATCACATAAAGTCCATATTCGTCACACAGATCATAAAAATATTCATTTGCCGGATAATGCGAGCAACGAACAGCATTGATATTGTACTGTTTCATCAGACGAATATCTGATTCCATCTGCTCTCTTGTCACTCTTCTTCCTTCTCTCGGATTATAATCATGATGATTGACTCCGTTCAGAAGGATTACCTGATTATTGACACGGAAGTTCTTATCTTTGATCTCGATTTTGCGGAATCCACATCTGACTGTTACTTCCTGATTTTCTGTCATTACTGTAAATTCATATAACTCAGGTGTCTCGGCTGTCCATGTATGAACTTCCGGGATCTCAGCCTCAATACATATATCTTTTCCTTCCGAAACAAGTTCACCTTCAAGAACAGTCTTTCCTTTATAAGAAAGCTTCCAGCCAAGATTTGTACCAGCCTGTTTCATTGTAATTCCAGCTGTAAAAAAACCATTTTTGTAGCTGTCATCCAGTGTTCCATTTACACGAAGATCCAGAACTGCATTCTTTTCCTCATTGATCAGTTCTACATCCCTGTAGATTCCTGATAACCACCACATATCCTGATCTTCCAGATAAGTACCGTCTGACCACTTGTATACACGAACGGTAATGTCATTTTCACCTGTTTTTACAAACCCGGTAATGTCAAATTCTGAAGGCAGTCTGCTGACTTTTCCAAATCCAACATGTTTTCCATTTACCCATACATCAAATGCACTGTCAACACCATGGAATTTCAGAACCGTGTCTTTTTCCATCCACTGTTCATCTAATACAACTGTCTTTTTATAAATTCCAGTTGGATTTTCATCTGGTACATGCGGTGGGTTTACCGGAAATGGATATAACACATCTGTGTAATGCATCTTGTCATACCCTCTAAGTTGCCATACGGACGGAACATCAATCTTATCCCATCCTTCACATGCCCCCGACTGTTCAAATCCTTCCGGCGATAATTCCGGTGCATCAACATATTTAAAATCCCATTCTCCATTTAAACTGATTTTCTTTTGCGAATCTTTATAAAAAGCCGTTCGTGCTTCTCTTCTCCCAATTCCGGTAATCCGATGGTCTTCCCATCTTTTTACTTTTTTTCTTGCCATAATTTTCTCCTCTCAAGTGGTATCCCATATAAGACAGCAACAGCGGTCAGACAGATACAGTCTGCCTGACCGCTCCATACGCCTGTCTATTTGATAGAACCACTGGTTCCTTCAACAATATATTTCTGCGCGATAATGAAAATAATGATCGGCGGAATAATCATAATAATCGTAATACAGAGCATCGGAATAATCTGTGTACTGTGAACTCCTTTAAATGAAGCAAGTCCAAGTGCCAATGTATATTTGCTTCTGTCCTGTAAGAAAATGAGTGGTCCAAGATAGTCATTCCATACAGTCAGCATATTAAGTACACCGACAAGAATCAATGAAGGTTTCATGATCGGCATGAAAATCTTCCAGTAAATCTGGAACTGATTTGCGCCGTCAATTCGTGCTGCTTCCTCAAAATCCTTCGGGATTCCCATAAGGAACTGTCTCATCAGGAATACATAATAGGCAGATCCGAACCATGCCGGCACGATCAGCGGCTTCAGTGTATTGATCCATCCGAATAAGTTGAATTCCATGTACTGCGGAATCATGGTAACATCCCATGGAATCATCATTGTTGAAAGCAGGATCATAAAGAGGATATTTTTTCCTTTAAAGTTAAATCTTGCAAATCCATAAGCAACCAGTGAACATGAAAGAACCTGTCCGACTGTTGTCAGAACTGTTACAAGGATTGAATTCCAAAGATATGTTCCAAACGGCTGTGATTTCCATGCATTAATAAAGTTCTCAAAATGCCATTCTGCCGGCAGAAGTTTCGGCGGATATGCAATTGCTTCTCCTTCTGTCTTAAATGCAGAAAACAGCATGTAAATAAACGGTGCAAGAAAGTAAATGGCTACCAGTCCGAGTAATATGTAAATTACAATTTTTGATTTTTTAGACATCTTCATTACTTTCTACCCCCTTTTTTCTTTTTTGTTTTCTTTGCTCCGCTGTTTTTAGCTTCTGTCTCATAGAATACCCATGCGGATGATGACTTGAATACCACGGCAGTCAGCAGCAGAATGATGATAAACATTACCCATGCGTTTGCACTGGCATATCCAAGTTTGTGATGTTTGAATGCGTTATTGTATGTATACAGTCCATAGAAGTAGGTAGATTTAAGCGGTCCGCCTCCGGTAAGAAGCATAACCAATGTTACCTGTTGGAAAGAACTGATAATTGACGTAATCAGGTTAAATAAAATTGTAGGTGTAATAATCGGAAGTGTAATACTGAAAAATTTTCTTGCAGGACCTGCTCCATCAATAGATGCAGCTTCGTATACATCAACCGGAATATTTTTGATATCTGTGTAGAAGATAAGCATCATCGTTCCAACACCAAACGCACTTGCAATTATAACTGCAAGGAGTGCCCATGCCGGATCAACCAGCCACTTCGGTCCTTTGATTCCCAGAAGAGATAACAGATAATTCAGTACGCCATAATCTCCGTTGAGGATCCATCCCCAGATGATAGAAACCGCTACACCTGAGATAACTGCCGGAATATAGAAAATTGTACGGAATACTTTTACTCCTTTAACCGGCTGTGTAATCAGCATTGCAAGGAACAATGCAATAATCATGTTAAGCGGTACAAAAATTGCCGCATATTTCAAACTGATTATAAGGGATTTCCAGAACTGTTTGTCCTTTGTAAACATATCAATATAGTTTCCAAGTCCCCTGAATGTTGGTGCTGTGGTAAGCGGCCAGTCAAAAAAGCTCATGATCAAAGACAGAATCAGGGGACCGATTGTAAATACAAGGAACCCGATAATCCACGGCATAATAAACAAATACGGTGTGGCCGTCTTCAGGAATTTTCTCTGCTTCATTTTTCTTCTCTCCTATTTATCGGCGCCGGAATCATAAATTGTTCCGGCGCCGGTTTGTTTGTATGCTATTACTGTGCGTCTGCTGCCTCTTTTAAAACATCTTTTACATCCATGTATGAGCTTGGATTGAAAATCTGTTCAAATGATAAGCTGAGGTTTTCTGAAATTTCTGACCAGTCTTCAATCAGGAAGCTTGCCGGAGTATGTCCGTCACTCTGCTCAAGCATCTCATAGAATGGTGCATATTCTGGTTCATCCATGATACCTTCAGATTCTACAACACTGTTAAGTACCGGAAGTTCCATACCGATTCTTGCTTTGTTGCATTCTTCGCCTGTCCAGTATTTTACAAATTCCCATGCAGCATCTTTATTCTTGCTGTCCTTTGAAATAGAAAGTCCTGAAGAGCTCAGAATACTTACAGAGGTCTTTCCGTCAAAAGAAGGAATTTTTGCCACACCATAATTCATTCCATCCTCATTAAGAGAAGCAATTGACCATGATCCATATACATACATTGCTGCTGTACCGGCACGGAATTCATCAGTTCCGTTCTTTTCTGTTGCAATTGCATATCCGTCTTTTTCCATATCCTGGAACATTTTAAATACTTCCTGAGATTCTTTTGAATCAATCTGACCTGCCATCTGTCCGTCTTCGTCACAATAAGCAGTTCCATTGCTCCACAGATACATTTCAAAATCATACGGATCTGGTTTCATCTGGAATGCAAAACCTTTCTGACCTGTCTTTTCTTCAATTGTCTTGGCAGCTGCCTGAAGATCCGACCATGTCCAGTCATCTGTAGGTTCTTCTACACCAGCCTGTGCAAAAAGGTCTTTGTTATAGAAAAGTGAATGTGTTGTAAATCCCACTGGAATACCATATGTTGTTCCGTCTAATGAGTTGTAATTCCACAGTGTGCTGTAGAAATCATTCTTATAGTCATCGCCTTCTTTGTCGATATACTCATCCAGAGGTTCAAGACCATCTGCATATGCCGGGTAGTTCCACATATACATAACATCCGGTGTATCTCCAGATCCCATACCTGCACTGATCTTTGTATCAAAATCACTTCCGTATGCTTCCAGTGTTACTTCAATGTCATCATGTTCCTCATTAAATTTATCTACAAGTTTCTGCTGAGCATCTACATCATCAGCTACATCCCATGTTGCAAAACGTATTGCTGTCTTTCCGTCACTTGTCTTTCCATTATTACTGTCTTTCTTGTTTCCACAAGCAGTCAGCATCATTGTTCCTGTAAGTGCAAGTACGCACATTACTGCAATTTTCCTCTTCATAAATCATTTCCTCCTTTGATTCACTCATTTTATTTGGTAAAACCACTATACTATTTTACTGGTTAAATGTAAATACTTTTTACCCTATAAATATTTTTTCTCTATTTTACATATTATTTACACCATATTTTTATATACTTTTCACAATTTTTATCTTGGTAAAACTATATTTTTATTTTAAATAAAGTTGTCTGTTTTTACTTGATTGATTTTAACTCTTTATTTTTAGCTAAAAAATCATAACAAAACAATCTGTCATCACTCGATCTATATACATAAAGAGACTATAGGACATTCTCCGTTCCATAGCCTCTTACTTTTTTACCTTATTAAAATTTTTTAACACTGTCACGTATATAAAGTTTAGTCGGGATTGAAACTTTTACACAAATCTCTCTTCCATGTATAATTCGCTCTTCCAGAAGTTTTACTGCATATTCTCCCATGAACTCCATGTACAATCTCACCGTAGTAAGTGGAGGAACCATGTATTTCGCAGTTGGGATATCATTAAAGCCAATAATACTGATATCATCCGGTATTTTAAGTCCAAGTTCATATGCAGCCCGATAACTTCCTGCTGCCATCGAATCATTCGCAACAAACAAGGCAGTCGGCAGATTCCCTTCCTCGTAAAACTCTTTCAGAAGTTTGTATCCATATTTTGCATAATAAGCGCCAAACTTTGTATATTCCGGGTGATACAGTCCCCGTTTTTTCAAAGCGTTCTGAAAATGCTGTATTCTCGTATCCAGTACTTCATCCCCCTCCTTATCAACTTCTCGACAGCCGATCATCCCTATTTTCGTATGTCCACACCCTACCAGATAGGAAACAATCTCTTCTACTGCCCGTCTATAGTCTACCACAATTGAATCGAATCTCTTTGGGTTTGGATCTGCATCAATAAATATAACCGGGCATTCCCATATCTCTATTGCTTCTACCATTTTTTTTGTGAATGTACCGGTACAGATTACACCATCTAATCCGTTGATCATCTCCGGCGAATCATCCAGTTTCACAATCACCTTTGTATATCCTTCTTCTTCCAGTTTTTTTTCTATAGCAAGCCTGATACAAAGATAATAAGGATCCTGAAGTTCTTCTTCAGGAGAATAAGAATAAAATACACCTATCTTCAGTTTTCGCCTGCGTTTTTTCTGTGCGCGTACTTCGTATTCTAATTCCTCTGCAATTTCAAAAATTCTTTTTTTTGTCTCATCCTGCGCATTCAAAGTTTCATCATGATTCAACACTCTGGATACTGTCGCTATGGAAACCCCCGCTTTTGCCGCAATGTCCTTAATCGTCGCCATGTCCTTCCCCCATTATTTCTCTTTCTTTTTATTTTCTTTCAATATTGCCTTAATGCATTTTCCCTTGATGACTTTCCTTTGCAATTTATTTAATTCATTATAGCACACATTTCGGAGAAATAAATAACTTTAGTAAAATTTAACTTTTTTACTGCTCTGTTTTTCAACTTTTACTTTTACCTAGAACTTTATACGTTGCAAAAAACCAGGCAGTTCACTTTTAAATGTGATTCTGCCCGGTTGTTTATTTCTTAGAATTCATCTGCTACTATTTATTTTCTATACGCAGCTTCATTCCATCTTAATTCATTTTTGAAATCTCTGATCTTTGTATCTTTATCGATATAAACAGCTTCGATTCCCATTTCTTCTGCCCAGTCACCCATCTGTTCCGGTGTCAGGTCATAAGAGAATGCTGTATGGTGAGCTCCACCTGCAAGGATCCAAGCTTCGGCACCTGTTCTGAGGTCTGGCTGTGGTGTCCAGAATGCAGTTGCAACCGGAAGCTTCGGCATCGGTTTTTCTGTCTTCTTGCAGTCTACGCTGTTGATGATCAGACGGAATCTGTCGCCAAGATCAACAAGCGATGTTGCAACAGCCGGTCCTTCTTTGGCTGTAAATACAAGACGTGTAGGATCTTCTCTGTCACCCATGCTAAGCGGCTGGCACTTGATGCTGATCGGTCCATCTGCGATTGTCGGGCAAACTTCCAGCATATGAGCTTCCAGGATACCTTCTTTTCCAGGTACAAGATTGTATGTGTAATCTTCCATGAAGGAAGTTCCCTTTGCATCTTTCTTACCCTGTGTCATGATCTTCATTACACGAACCATAGCTGCTGTCTTCCAGTCACCTTCCGCACCGAAACCATATCCTTTTTCCATCAGTCTCTGCATTGCAAGTCCCGGCAGCTGCTGAAGTGATCCGAGATCTCCGAAGTGTGTAACAATTGCCTGATAATTGTTCGCTTCAAGGAATCTTTCAAATCCAAGTTCGATCTGAGCCTGAACTGCTACATGTTTTCTGAATTCAGCTTCATCTCTTCCTTCCAGAAGGATCTGATATTTGTCATAGTATTCTTCAACAAGTGCATTTACATCACCCTGTCCAACCTGAGCTACTGCGTCAGCAACTTCATTTACCGGGTAAGCATCAACTTCCCATCCGAATTTGATCTGAGCCTCTACTTTGTCACCTTCTGTTACGGCAACGTTTCTCATGTTGTCAGCTACACGCATAACACGTACATGGCTGCTTTCGATGACACCAACTGCTGTACGCATCCAGTCACCGATTCTTTCCTGTGTTTCTTTGTCTTCCCAGTAACCCATGATGACTTTACGGTTCTTATGAAGGCGTGTGAAAATATGTCCGAATTCACGGTCGCCATGAGCTGCCTGGTTCTCATTCATGAAGTCCATATCGATGGTGTCGTATGGGATTTCACGGTTGAACTGTGTGTGAAGGTGCAGTAATGGTTTTCTCAGTTCCTTTAATCCGAGGATCCATGATTTTGCCGGTGAGAATGTATGACACCATGTAATAACACCTGCACAGTTTTCATCTGTATTTGCTTCGTTGAAGGTTCTTCTGATTACTTCATTCGTGATCAGAGTTGGTTTCCAGACTACTTCGTATGGAAGAATTCCTGATTCGTTGAGGGCTTTTACGATGATCTGTGAATGTTCTGCTACGTGTGCGAGGCATTCATCTCCGTATAAATCCTGTGATCCTGTGCAAAACCAAAATTTGTAATCTTTCTGTACTAACATGTTTTTATTCTCCTTTTTATTTGATTTCTTTGTTGATTGATTTACGCTATCTCTCCAACACAAGTTCGGTCTTACTAAGCTCTCAGTCGCATACGCTCCCGCTCGCTAAGTGCGCCGAACAGGCAACGCACTAAATTCATGTGTCGAATAATTTACTACGCTATGTGACCCATCTCACGAGCACAGCTTATTGTCCGTAGTACGCGTCCTTACCATGTTTTCTGTAATAGTGTTTATCCTGTAATTCCTGTGGGGCAGGTTTTACGTCTGGATTGATCATTTCGCAACGGGCTGCCATTTTGGCTACTTCTTCGAGTACGACTGCATTATGTACTGCATTGTGTGGATCGGTTCCCCAGGTGAATGGTCCGTGGTTCTTGCAGAGTACTGCAGGCATTGCCATGTATTCTGTACCTTTGAAATGTTCCACAATGAGAACTCCTGTATTCTTCTCATATGCTTCGTCGATTTCTTCTTTTGTCAGATTGCGGACACATGGGATCTCACCGTACATATAGTCGGCATGTGTGGTTCCGTAGCAAGGGATTCCTCTTCCTGCCTGTGCCCAACTGGTTGCCCATGGGGAATGTGTATGGACGATACCACCCATATCCGGGAACGCTTTGTAGAGTTCCAGATGTGTTGCCGTATCAGAAGACGGATTTAAGTTGCCTTCCACGCGGTTTCCTTCCAGGTCTACAACAACCATGTCTTCTGCTGTCATTTTGTCGTAATCCACACCGCTCGGTTTGATCACAACAAGCCCGCTTTCGCGGTCGATTCCGCTGACATTGCCCCAGGTAAATGTGACAAGTCCATACTTAGGCAGAAGCATATTGGCTTCATAAACCTCTTTTTTCAGTTCTTCTAACATTGCTTTAGCCTCCTACTGTGTTTATGTAAAATATTTCGGGTTCTATTTCATAGTCTCTGTTGCAGCTTTCATGATCGGAAGCGTCTTCTTGAAGCGTTCGATAAATGTATTGTATCCTTCTACATCCTTCGGATCCGGATCCATCTTTGTACCCTTCTGTCCTGCAAATACTTTTGCATCCAGATAATCATCCAGGGCTTCGTCTTCTGCCTTGTTGTTCATGTAAGATGCAAGAAGTGCGATTCCCCATGCTCCGCCTTCTCCGGCTGTCTCCATAACAGATACCGGTGTGTCAAGTGCTGCTGCCAGGATGCTCTGTCCAACGCCTTTTGTCTTAAAGAGTCCACCGTGTCCGAGAATCTCATCAACGGCTACCTTCTCTTCTTTCAGAAGAATGTCCATTCCGACTTTCAGGACTTCCAGAGATGCATATAAATTTGCTCTCATGAAGTTTGCAAGATTGAATTTGCTGTCTGGCATACGAACAAATAACGGACGTCCTTCGTCAAATCCAACAACCGGTTCTCCTGCGAAGAAGTTATAAGACATCAGACCGCCACAGTCTGCGTCACCTTCCAGAGCTTTGTTGTAAAGAGTTCCAAACAGATCGTTCATATCGACTTTCATACCGAATGCTTCTGCAAATTCTTTGAAAATATTTACCCATGCATTCAGATCTGAAGTACAGTTGTTGCAGTGAACCATTGCCACGGCATCTCCTGCAGGTGTTGTTACCATATCGATCTCTTCATGTACTTTCTCAAGTGCTTTTTCAAGAACAACCATTGCAAATACACTGGTTCCTGCTGATACATTACCGGTGCGGATTCTGACGCTATTCGTAGCTGCCATACCGGTTCCTGCATCACCTTCCGGAGGGCATACCGGAATGCCTGCCTGAAGCTTTCCTGTTGGGTCCAGAAGCTTTGCACCTTCTTCGGTAAGTGTTCCTGCCTTTTCACCTGCAACCAGGACTTTTGGAAGGATATCTTCTACTTTCCAAGGATATCCTTTCGGTGCAACCAGTTCATCGAACTTGGCAAGCATCTCTTTATTCCAGTTACGTGTTGTGCTGTCGATCGGGAACATTCCGGATGCGTCACCAACGCCAAGGACTTTCTCTCCTGTCAGTTTCCAGTGTACATAACCTGCAAGCGTTGTAATAAAATCAATATCCTTTACATGTTCTTCTTTGTTCAGGATTGCCTGATACAGATGTGCTCCGCTCCATCTCTGTGGCATATTGAAACGGAATAATTCTGTCAGTTCTTTTGCTGCCTGCTCTGTCATTGTATTTCTCCATGTACGGAACGGTACAAGCTGTTCTCCTGCTTTGTCAAATACCATATATCCATGCATCATGGCACTGAATCCAAGTGTTCCGACAGTAGTAAGCTCTACGTCATACTGCTTCTTCACATCTACGGCAAGATCTCTGTAGCAGTCCTGAAGACCTGTCCAGATATCCTCTAATGTGTAAGTCCAGACACCGTTGTCAAGACGGTTCTCCCATTCATGGCTTCCCGAAGCAATCGGTGCATTATCTTCTCCTACCAGAACTGCTTTGATTCGTGTGGAACCAAACTCGATTCCAAGAGAAGTCTTTCCTGCTTCGATCATACTTTTTACATCACTCATTTTTCTTTACCTTTCCTTTCATAAAATATATTTGATTTGATAAATATTTTTATTTGATGATTTTTACAGAACTCCGGTTGATAATCTCCGGTTTCAGTTCTACACTGTCCGGCACTTCTTTCTCCTGCATAAGATCAAGGATCTCTTCTGCTGCCTTCTTCGCTAGCTCCCGGATCGGATTCTTCACAGAAGCGAGCGGTACTTCGCAATAATTTGCCAGATCAGAATCATCGATTCCAATGATCGACATCTTGTCCGGCACTTTGATCTTCTGTTCCAGACATGTCGCCGCAAGGTTGCTCGCAACCTCATCGTTGTAGCATACACATGCCGTACATCCCTGAATCCTTCTTAAAATCCAGCTGCTCTCCTCACGCATATTGCGATTGCGCACATCTTCGGTATCAATCCAGACAATCCGTTTATCTTCGATCCTGATATCTGCTTCCATTAAAGCTTCGATATAACCGGCATACCTTCTGTGTCCCTGCCCGTCATCTGCCTTGAAAATCGCTGCGATCTCACGGTGTCCGCACTGGATCAGATATTTCGTCGCCATCTTCCCTGCCATCTTGTCATCAAGACTTACATGCGGCGCTTTCAGTTCCGGATAATAGCTGTTGATAAAGATCACCGGGATTCCCTGCTCCATGATCTGCCTGTACAGATCGAGATTTGGATTAGGAAGGCCACTCTTTGTCGGTTCCGCTATAATTCCATCCACTCTTTTCTTATCCAGAATGCTTTTCAATATAAAACGTTCTTTTTCTACAGAATTGTTGGTGATGGAAATCTGGATTCCATATCCGGCGCGTGACATCTTGTTCTCGATTTCCTGAATAATACCAGAAAAAATATATTCCTGAACAAAGGTTGTCATCACTGCGATCTGCATCGTTTTTTTTCGTCTGACCCCGATGATGCCGCTTTCCTTTATATAGGTCCCACTTCCACGGCGTTTCTCGATCATACCTTCTTTTTCCAGAACAGCGATCGCATGTCTGACGGTCTGACGGCTTACCCCAAACCGGTCACAAAGCTGGTATTCCGACTCTATCCGCTCTCCCGGCTGCAGTTCTTCCGCTTCAATCTGTTCTCGGATCCATCTTACAATTCCTTCATATTTTGCTGATGTTTCTTTCACTTTTTTCTTCTTTTCCCCCCTGATTTACGTACAAATCCCCTGCTCTCCTTACCTCTAATATACCTTAAGGAACACCTGATTTTCAACCCGTAATATGTTACAAATTATCGTACAACTTTTGTATGTTTTTGCTAAGTTGTATTTATTATATGTGTACAACTTGAATACATATTTGTTTTTCATCGAGGTCCTAACTTGTATTCTTCTTTTTGCATCTTTTGTGCACTTCTTATAAAACATCAAATAATATGGTATTGTTTTTTGACGCCACCAAAACAAGTATAACAAGCTTTTTTCGATTCACGTACTTCTGTAACCTCTTCCCTTCACCAAATGCAGAACCTTGTGCAGGCGCCAATCTGTACTTGGCTCACCATATACACAAAAAGAGCAGATAAAAGCTTTTTCATTGCCTTTATCCGCTCTTGTTGTTTTTCATCCGCGCTATTGATTTTCTTCGATCGCCATAATCATATCTACACGATCCTGGTGACGTCCCCCAAGGAACTCTGCACCAAGAAATGTATCAAGGATCATCTTTGCCATCTCGATTCCAATTACTCTTGCACCGAACGCAATCACATTTGCATTATTATGTTCTCTTGCCATCTTTGCCGTATATGGTTCAGAACACACCGCTGCGCGGACACCGTGAACCTTATTGGCTGCCATGGAAATGCCAAGACCGGTTCCACAGATTGCAACTCCGAGATCCACTTCTCCGTCTGCAACTGCTTTTCCAATCTTTTCCCCATATTTCGGATAAGGACAGCTCTCATAAGAATCAGTTCCGTAATTGACAACTTCATATCCTTTTTCCACAAGATACTCTACCACCTGCTTTTTCATATCCACTGCAGAATGGTCATTCGCAATCCCTATTTTCATATCTCATCTTCCTCCTTCCCCTTTATACTCAATACTTACAAAAAGAACACCGGATGTACGATATGAACATCCGGTGTTTAAATCCTACTTTTTTATTATAGGCAATTAAAAAGTTTCCGTCAATACCCGTCGTTTTTTCTTTTCGCCTGTAATATTTCAAGTACTGTTCTTTCTTTAGTTTTTCTTCTTCAGGCTTGCAAATACAGACTGCAGAACGATGAAGAAGCAGAGGAGTGCGGAAAGTACGATTCGTACCCACCAGCTTGAAAGTGTTCCCTGTGTAGTGATCAGACTGGAAATCGTTCCTTTGATCAGTACACCGAACAGGGTTCCGAATGGAGTTCCGACACCACCACTAAGTAGTGTACCCCCGATAACGGCTGCTGAAATCGCATCCATCTCAAGACCTTTTGCCTGTTCTACGAATCCGGCACAGCTGTTCATACAGAAAAGGAATCCGCCGAGTCCTGCAAGAAAGCCGTCCAGAAGGTATGCAGCCATTTTTGTTCTCTTAACATTCAGTCCCATCATAAGTGCACTCTGTTCATTTCCACCGATCGCATATACAGAACGTCCGAATTTTGTATACTTCATAACGATTATGATTACGATCAGAACGATGATTGCAATGATAACTGTCGGATAAATATATGCCGGGAGGAATTTTCCCCTCTTACTGTAAGAACCAAACGGCATGTAAATTTTGTATTTAGCCCATGCCATGAAAGTTGCATTTTTGATAGAAATCATATCTGTACTGATGATTGATGTCATACCACGTCCAAAGAACATACCTGCCAGTGTTACAATGAATGGCTGGATCTCCAGATAAGATACCAGGAATCCCTGAACCAGACCAAAGAGAAGTCCGATCACCAGTGCCATAAGAAGTGCGGTATAAGCGCTTGCACCGTGATTTTCCATCTGGTTTGCAGCAACCATACATACAAGTGCTGTAACAGAACCAACTGAGATATCGATTCCGGCTGTGATCATAACGATCGTTTCGCCCATCGCGATAACCAGAAGACCTGCATTGGAAATGAACAGATTCAGGAACATCTGCGGTTTTGCAAAACCTTTGTCGTTAAATACGATCATACCTGCTGCGTACATTACAACAAACAGTAAAATTGTAATCATAAGGAGGAATGTCGTTCCGTTAATTTTCTTTTTTGTTCCGGATACTTTTGCTTTCATTAGTTAGCTCCTCCTTTCACTGCAGCCTTTGATGTTCTTTTTTCTTTCTGCACTGCAATAAATTTCTTGAATACCGGGCTCTGAAGGACAACGATGACTACAACAACGATTGCCTTGTAGACCGGAAGCTGATCGGCTGATACATTCAATCCGTAAAGAACAGTTGTAAGTGCCTGGATTGTATAAGCTCCGATCACAGATCCCATCAGGCTGAACTTACCACCACCAAGGGCATTTCCACCAAGGGCAACTGCAAGGATGGCATCCATTTCAAGGTTCAGACCAATGTTGTTGGCATCTGCTGAGTAGATACGGCTGGAAGCCACAAATCCTGCAACACCTGCAAGTACACCACAGATCAGGTAAGTAAGGAACTTGATCATGGTTGAATTAAGTCCGACCAGTCTGGATGCGGTTCCGTTAATACCAACGCTCTCGATATAAAGTCCAAGAGCTGTCTTTTTCAAAATAACATATGCAATGATAACTACGATAATTGCAATTACAACTGGCATCGGAATCGGGAATTTTCCGACATAGCTTCCGAATACCTGATAAGATTTCACACGGATATATGTAATCTGTCCGTCTGTGATCAGCTGGGCGATACCACGTCCTGCTGTGTAAAGGATCAATGTCGCAACCATCGGCTGAATATTCAGCTTTGCAACCAGAAATCCGTTAAATGCACCGCAGATTCCTGAAGCAACCAGTGCTGCAAGGAATGCAACGATAATCGGTGCTGACAGAGAGTTTACAGATACTTCCCCACCGGAAAGGATCTGGCAGCATACGGCTCCTGCGACCGCCATAACAGCTCCGACACTGATGTCCTGTCCTCCGGAAGCTGCTGTAACAAGTGTCATACCAACTGACAAAATAACCAGCTCGGATGCACGGTTGATCACATCGACCGGATATCCGTATGGAACTCCATTCTTAAGAGACATGCTTAAGAAGCCCGGAATTGTAATTGTAGCTACGATAATGATTGCAAGCAGACACACCAGTGGCATGAAAAGCCTCATAGAGGTAAGCTTTTTCCATGTTGATTTATTTGTGCTCATTACTCTTCACCTCCTGCGATTGCTTTCATGATACCTTCCTGTGATAATTCATCACCGGAAATTTCTCCAACCTTCTTACCGTCTCGCATAACTGCCATACGTGAACAGGTACGGAGCATTTCTTCTACTTCTGAAGAAATAAATGCAACCGCCATTCCCTGATCTGCAAGATCAAGTACCAGTTTCTGGATCTCTGTCTTGGTTCCGATATCAATACCTCTTGTAGGTTCATCCAGGATCAGGAAATCCGGATTGGTAAGAAGCCATCTACCAATGATAACCTTCTGCTGGTTACCACCTGACAGACTCTTGATCGGAGTTTCACGGCTTGCTGTCTTAATCTGAAGCATCTTAATATATTTATCTGCTGCTTCATCCATTTCTTTTCTGCTCATTGGATGGAACATACCTTTTTTCGCCTGAAGTGCGATAATAATATTTTCACGGACAGACAGATCTGCGATGATACCATCTTTCTTTCTGTCTTCCGGAAGATATGCCATACCAAGCTTCATTGCATCGATCGGAGCATGAATCTTCACTTCTTTTCCGTTAACTTTCAGTTTACCGGAATCCGCTTTATCAGCTCCATAAATTGCACGGACAAGTTCCGAACGTCCGGATCCAAGAAGCCCTGTAAATCCGACAACCTCACCTTTGTTGATCGTCATATCAAACGGTTTGATCGTTCCTTTATGGCTAAGTCCTTCTGCCTCGATAACCGGGATGAATTCTTTGAGTTCTGCATGATCTCCCTTGATATCTGCAAGATCATCAAAGTCTTTACCCATCATCTTGGCAACAAGCATAACTCTTGGCAGATCTTTGACTTCGTATTCGCCAACCAGTTCCCCATTTCGTAAAACTGTGATTCTGTCACAGACCTCATATACCTGTTCCAGGAAGTGTGTTACGAAAATAATACCTACACCTTCATCTTTCAGTCTGTTCATCAGTTTGAACAGTTTTGCAACCTCATCATCGTCCAGAGATGAAGTTGGCTCATCAAGGATCAGAACCTTACATTTCATATCAACTGCACGTGCGATTGCGATCATCTGCTGTCTTGCCAGAGAAACCTCTTCCAGCTTCTGGGTAGCTGAAGCATCAATTTCAAGACTCTTAAGCAATTCTGTTGCACGTTTGTTCATTGTACGCCAGTCAATAAATCCTGCTTTTCTTGGTTCGCGTCCAATAAACAGATTTTCTGCCACCGTCAGGTTCGGACAAAGGTTAACTTCCTGATATACAGTACTGATACCATTGTTCTGTGCGTCCTGAGGTGATTTATTAATAATCGGACCGTCTTTTCCATCCAGACGGATCTCGCCATTTTCAAATTCATGTACACCGGTAAGAACCTTGATCAGTGTAGATTTACCTGCACCGTTCTCACCCATCAGAGCGTGAATTTCGCCCTTGCGAAGTGTAAAATCAACATGCTGCAATGCTTTTACACCGGGAAATGTCTTGGAAATATCCCGCATTGTAAGTACAACATTACCCTCCATACTCTTCCACCTGCTTTCCTTTTTTCAATAAAGAGGGCGTAGTATAAATATCCGGCACATTCCGATTATTATCTACCACGCCTCTCTATTCATCCACCCTTATGTGTCTGTCAAATTATATATCCGACTTTCCTAATGCATTTTAGTATGCACGTTTGTCAAGAATATCCTGTGTAAGTGGTGTTACATCAAAATCTTTTTCTTCGTCTAAGCTGTTTGTAGCTTTTACAGATTTAACTGTGTCATCATGAGCAAAGATTTCTTCATCTACATAGTTCAGTTTATCAACGTCTTCGCCAGCTTCAAGTTTTTTGATAAGTTCTTCAGCACGTGGTCCGTGAAGTGGGTTACACTCTACATCGCATTCGATCTTTCCATCAAGAACATCCTGAAGTCCTGCATGTGTTGTATCGAAAGAAATTACCATGATTTCGCCGTTAGCGATATCAGATCCAACTGTCTTACCTGCTGCTTCGATTGCATCGATTGCTCCGAATGCTTCGTTATCGTTCTCGCAGTATACTACGTTGATGTTGTCATACTGTTTCAGCATAGACTCCATAACTTCCTGACCTTTAGCCTGTGTAAATTCACCTGTCTGCTGAGCTACAAGATCCCATCCGTATTTGTCAACGCCTTCTTCAAGACCTTTTGTACGTCCGATCTGAGCTGTAG
Organism: Coprococcus sp. AM100_B19A; assembly: GCF_027662015.1. Lineage (NCBI taxonomy): Bacteria > Bacillati > Bacillota > Clostridia > Lachnospirales > Lachnospiraceae > Coprococcus > Coprococcus sp. AM100_B19A. Next base: position 79,562 of record NZ_JAQDKN010000007.1, on the reverse strand, counting down.
ATCCGATTGTTCCCTGGATATCAGCGATATGGATATCAGATGCTGCGATTCCTTTTGCTTCTGCAAATCCGTTCAGCCATTCAGCTGCTTTACGACCTTCACAAAGAGCATCGGTTCCGATCCATGTTGTGTAAAGGCTGTCATCAGATACATCAACCATACGGTCAACGATGATTACCGGGATGTCTGCATCTTTTGCTTCCTGAAGAACTGTATCCCATCCTGTCTCTGTAACAGGTGCAAGAAGAATGTAATCAACCTCCTGCTGGATGAAGTTACGGATTGCTGTGATCTGGTTTTCCTGTTTCTGCTGAGCATCATCAAAGATCAGGTCATATCCGTTTTCTTTGCTGAATGTGTCTTTCATTGACTGAGAGTTTGCTGTACGCCAGTCAGATTCTGCACCTACCTGTGAGAAGCCTACTGTGATCACATCATCGGATGAGCTTGATGAATCACTGCTCTTGTCGCTGCTGTCAGATCCTTTGCTTCCACCACATCCAACTGCTAAAGCTGCTGTCATCGCTGCACATAACAATACTGCTAACACTTTTCTTTTTTTCATTTTACATGTTCCTCCTTCATTGGGTTTTCTTAACCTCTTGATGTACTTATAATAATAAAATTTTCATACTTTTAATACGGAAAATCTTCCTCTTTTGGTAGAATATTTTCTGCTTTTCCGTGAAAAAGTTAGTTTTTTTATGATGGAAGTTGAATATTTTTAGCTGCTATGATGATCGTTGCATTTGTGCCTTCATTTTCCTTGCTTTCAAAGAACACTCCGTATTCTTCCCCGTAATAATACTTGATTCTCTGGTTCACATTCGATACACCAAAGCCCTTCGCTTCATCTCCTGTATCCGTCCCTGCCATCTTTTTCCGGAGACTGTTCAGTTCTTCCTCTGTCATACCTTTTCCATTGTCAATGACCTGGAAAATGATTTTATCTCCCTGCTTTTTACCGGTAATCAGGATTTTACCTTTCCCCCGCTTATTCTTAATTCCATGATAAAGCGCATTTTCGACAAGAGGCTGCAGTGTAAGCTTCGGTATAATGTAGCCGTAGATCTCCTCATCCATCTGGATCTCATAGTCCAGAATATCCTGATAGCGGAACTGCTGGATCTCCAGATAGCTCTCAATATGCGTCCGCTCTTCTTTCACTGTAATATAATCATGTCCTTTGCTTAAGGTTGTGCGGAAAAAATCAGAGAGCGAGGTTACCATTTTCACAACCTCTGCACTTTTATTTTCCTCAGCAAGCCAGACAATGGCATCAAGAGTATTGTAAAGGAAATGTGGATTGATCTGTTCCTGCAGAAGTCGGTTCTCAATAATTCTGAGATTTTCCTGTTTTTTCCGGATATCATCTACCAGAATCCCGATTTCCTCTGTCATATCGTTAAAGCTCCGCGTGAGCACCGCAATCTCGTCCCCTGCTTCGACCTGTGTTTTTACAGAGAAATCACCACCGGCAACCTTCTCTGTCAGATCACACAGATCGCGGATCGGTCTTGTCACACTTCGTGCTGCTCGTCCACTGAGCAGCAGGGAAATACTCATCGCAACAATTGCTACTCCGACCGCCAAAATGGTCGAATTACGGTTATTCCGGTTCAGTTCCGTCTGTACAGTCACAAAATTGGAAGTTTCCAGATAGACATAGTCCTGGATTCCGGTCTGTACCAGTGTCGTCAGATCTTTGACATTACTGTTAAAATATTCCATTCTCTCATCATAAGAAGTCCGTTCTTTAATCTGTTTATCCAGATCCTGTACACAAAAACGGAGTGAAGACAGTGAATTTTTAATACGTCCCGCCTGTGACTGGGTGAGCGGAACCGTCGCATTTTGCACCATCTTATCACACGCCTCTTCCATCTCCGTAATATAGTCGTATGGATTCACCGTCACTACTCCATTTACCGTTGTAACTCCATCTCCGACCTCCTTAAGCTGCTTATTACTTACCACAGCAAGATACACACTATAGTCCAGCCGACTTTTAAAGTCTTTCACATAACGGTTGGCATAGGCAATACTTTTTGTAATCTCAGAATAAGCTGATGCCGCATTATTTAAAGACACGATCAAATAGGCGGCCAGAATTACCATTGGCAGAAATGCTGACAGCGAAATGGAAAGCAGTTTCTTATTGATCGACCAGTTCTTATATTTCACCTTCATATTTTATCCCCTTCCTCTTGAACGGAATTCCTTCGGCGAACATCCCTGTGTCTTTTTGAATATATAGCTGAAATAATGGGAATCTTTGTATCCCACCTCATATCCGATGTCCGATGTCCTCTTATCCGAACACATCAGAAGCTCTTTTGCTTTTTCCATACGAACACCCGTCAGATATTCTACAAAGGTTGAGCCAACCTCCTGACTAAACAAAGAGCTGAAATAGCTCGGACTGATGTTGACGCTCGAAGCCACCAGGTTCAGTGAAATATTCTCTGACATATAATTTTGTCCGATATAATCTCTCGCTTTTTCAATAATTTCTGAATAGCGTCTGCCCGATGCCTGCTCTCTTAACCGGATCATTCGTCTGACTATATTTTCCAGGTACTTCCTCGTTGCCTCCAGTTCCTGCACATACTGCGATACCTCCTGCACATCGCCAAGCTCTCTTTCAATATCTTCTTTTTCAATGTTCAAACTGTCTCCCAGACTTTGGACGCTGATAAAAGTATCCATTACAATATACTGTCTCAACATCATCGACTGCAGGTTCTGCTCACCAATTGCATCAAAATATGCATCCATAAAGCTTTTTACTTCATTTTCCGTTCCTGTCTTCAGGAAACGCTCCAGCATTTTCCGGTTCTCCGCCATGGTTCCGAGTCTGTGCATCTCAACGTCATTCTGAACCCCCATTTGATGAACCTCTGAATAACTCACAAACTGTCTCAAACTTCTTGAAAAACGCTCTGCAAAGGCTCTGTTTGCATCATTGTAGGATCTTTTAATCTCACTGAACCTCCCCACCTGACTTCCAATTCCTCCAAAATATTCCAGATTTTTATATTTTTCCAGAACTTTTTCCAGATCTTCCCTAAATGTCTGAGCTCTCGCAGTCAGTTCTTCACCAACAGCTCCCTGTGCAATAAATCCCCATCCTTCTACACCTCTCCGGAACCACAGGAGCTTTTCTGTCTGCTCACTCAGATTTTCTATATCTTCAGTTGCACTTACAATATCCTCGCTATAATCCATCGGATGATCGATCATAATGATCTTAAAGAGGATCACACAATATCCCTCTGCACTGATTTCAATTCCCAGCTGCTTTCCCTGCTCCAGACATTCTCCAAATGGCATACTTCCTGCAAACACCTGATTGAAAAACTGAAACTTTTCACTTTCTTTGTTTTCCTGCATTTCACGGGCATATTGATTCATCTGCTCTTTTTCACTTTGCTCTTTCCGGATTTCTTCTGCTACTTTGTTAACTGCATCCAACAATTTTTCTGAAGAAATTGGCTTCAGAAGGTAATCGGTTACACCAATCTTAATCGCCATCTTTGCATAATCAAACTCATTATATCCACTCAGAATCATGATTTTCGTAGCCGGAAGTACTTTTTTAACCTGCTCACTGAGTTCCAGTCCATCCATAAAAGGCATCTTAATATCCGTGATCAGGATGTCTGGTTTCTTTTCAAGAATCATCGGTAACGCAAGTTCTCCATCACTTGCCTCTCCGACAAAGTCATATCCATGCATTTCCCAATTAATACTGTTCTTGATCCCATTTCTGATAATAATTTCATCTTCAACCAAAAATACTTTTATCATTCTTCTTCCTGCCTTTAATATGTTCTGTTTTCTATAATTTCATCCAAATCCATAGTTCCATCAAAATATGTTTCTTCCACGTATTGTTCCTTATCAATAGAAATATCCGATTCCAGTCTCTGGATCAGTTCTGCCGCTTTCGGTCCCTGGCCCGGATTGCATTCAAAGGTTACATTCAATTTACCTTCTTTTACAGCTTCGATCCCCGCTTTGCTTCCACCAAATGAAATCACAATAATATCTCCATCCTCTCCACAGGTCTTTCCTGATTTCCCGATCGCATCGATGGCTCCCAGTGCCATCTCGTCACTCTCAGCAAACACTACCCGTAAATCCGGTTCCTGCTCAAGAAATAGTTTCATGACTTTCTCTGCCTCTTCTCTGGAATTGTCACCGGTCTGTTGTGCCACCATCTCCCAGTCCGAATACCTTTCCAGCATAGTCTGATATCCCTGCGCTCTCATCAGCTGCTCCTCCGAGCCGATGGATTCCTGAATCGCGGCGATCTTGATGGTAATGTCTTCTTCTGTCTGCTCCTCCTCTGTCGAATCCGTCTCATCCTTCGCCGTTGAACTGCTTTTCATAATTTTATCAAAAATGGATGCACTGCTATCTGTCGCTTTTGAACTGTCTGTATTTACTTCCGTATCTTCACTGTCCGTCTGTTCCGATTCTTCCTGAGTCGGTGCCTCAGAAGCCGCCTTTTCTTTCTCTGCCTTTTTCTCGTCCTCTTCTTTCAGATATTCATCCAACCATTTTCCTGCCTTTTTCATCTGTTTTCCGTAATCACTTCCAAGCATGCACGAATACAGACTGCTGTCATCCGTATCTACACCGTTATTCACAAGGATTATAGGAATATGTGCCTTTTTTGCATCTTCCAGCACATCATCCCAGCCAATTTCAGAAATCGGATTCAGAATGATATAGTCCACACCCTGTTTTATAAATCCTTCCACATCTTCAATCTGTTTTTCCTGATCGCTACCTGCATCTGCATACACCGCTTCATAACCGTTTGATTTGACAAATGTATCCATAAAAGACGCTGTATTTGCATCCTTCCATGAGCTTTCTTCTCCACTCTGTGAAATTCCCACTGTGATCAGATAATCGAACTCGCTTTGCAGATTATCCCCATTTCTTGTCTCTCCTGTAAATAAAGAAAGTGCAAATGTACCCGCCGATACAATCAATATCAATACTGCCGCAACCTTTAAAATAAATCGCCCTACACGTCCCATGTCGTTCCTCCTTCACGTCTGTTAAAGGACATTCTTTTCAGATGTTTTCTATTATACACTGACTTTTATCAGAAAGAAAGGTAGAAATCGAGCAGACCAACTCACTATATACACAAAAAAACCACAGGCATAAATGCCTGTGGCTTTCGATCTCATTTGATTATACAAGCTCAAGAATAACTTCCATTGCAGCGTCACCTTTACGCTGTCCAATTTTGATGATTCTTGTATATCCGCCGTTGCGGTCTGCATACTTCGGAGCGATCTCTGTAAACAGTTTGTCTACCAGATCAACTTCTTTTGTATTTTTCTTCTTTCCAGCTGCAGCAGTCGGAACTTCTGTTACAGGGTAAAGTACTTTCAGCATCTGACGTCTTGCATGAAGTCTTGACGGATTGTCTTTTTTGATTGTCTTTTCAACTTCTTCGTATACAGTAACTTTCTTACCATCTACTACTTCTTTAACTCTCTTGCCTTCTGCATCTTTCTTAGCAACTTTAGCTTTGATTGTAACTTCTTCGAAGTTATCTTTTTCTTTTACAGCTGAAGCGATAAGACCTTCTGCGATCTTACGGATTTCTTTAGCTTTAGCTTCTGTTGTTCTGATTTTTCCGTGCTGAAGAAGCATTGTTACCTGATTTCTCAGTAATGCTTTTCTCTGACTTGCTGTTCTTCCAAGTTTTCTATACTTTGCCATTTTTTTATCCTCCATTATTCGGGACATACCGGCATGCACCTTCGGTCTTACTGCGGATATGCCATCTGGTTATGCTTTCATCGGGCTTACTAGCCAGATCGTGTGTCAGTGTTTCTGCCTGTATTCACATGCGAAACGGGAACTCCTTATTCGTCTCCCTGGCTGAGTTCAAGACCAAGTTCTTTTAATTTAGCAAGAACTTCTTCAAGAGATTTACGTCCAAGGTTACGAACTTTCATCATATCTTCTGATGTTCTGTTTGTAAGTTCTTCTACAGTATTGATTCCTGCTCTCTTCAGACAGTTATATGAACGAACAGAAAGTTCAAGTTCATCAATACTCATTTCAAGAACTTTTTCTTTTTCATCGTCTTCCTTTTCAATCATAACTTCCGCTGACTGAGCAACTTCAGAAAGATCAATAAAGAGCTTGAGATGTTCATTTAATACTTTTGCAGCAAGGCTGACTGCTTCATCCGGTGCAAGAGTACCATTTGTATAAACATCAAGTGTGAGTTTATCATAATCGGTAATCTGTCCGACACGAGTATTCTGAACTGTAAGATTTACACGCTCAACCGGTGTATAGATAGAGTCGATCGGAATCACACCAATCGGCATATCTTCTGTCTTATTCTTATCAGAACCTACATATCCTCTTCCCTTTGTGATAGTCAGTTCCATATAAAGCTTGCTGTCTGCACCGCCGTTAAGTGTAGCGATTACAGTTTCCGGATTCATGATTTCAATATCAGAATCTGCCTGAATATCAGCAGCTGTAACTACGCCCTCTCCCTCAAATTCGATGTAAGCTGTTTTCGGCTCATCTGTCTCGGAAGAATTCTTAATTGCGAGTGTTTTTAAGTTCATGATAATTTCAGTTACGTCTTCCTTTACGCCCGGAATAGAACTGAACTCATGCAATACTCCGTCGATTTTAATCTGGCTGATTGCAGCTCCCGGCAGAGAAGAAAGCATAATCCTTCTCAGAGAGTTTCCAAGTGTTGTACCATATCCTCTTTCAAGTGGTTCTACAACAAATCTGCCATACTTCTTATCATCTGAAATTTCTGCAATTTCAATATTAGGTTTATTAAAATCAAACACTATTTTGGTCCCTCCTTATGGGTTTTTGTATGTTGAGGGTGTCAGTTTTTGTCCTGTTTTCGATAAAAAACAGGATATTTCCTAACAGAACCTTAACGAACCCAGAAATCAGGTTCGTTAAGTATTGCATTTTATATGAATGCGTTCTATTTAGAATATAACTCGACGATCATCATTTCGTCAACTGGAACATCGATTGCTTCACGAGTAGGAAGTTCTTTAACTGTTCCTTTCAGGTTTTCGATATCTGATTCAAGCCATTCCGGAACAAGACGTCCACCTGTAACTTCTACGATATCTTTGTATCTCTGTGAAGATTTTTTACCTTCTTTAATCTCGATCACATCACCTGCTTTAATGAGGTAAGAAGGGATGTTAACCTGTTTTCCGTTAACAAGAACCTGTTTGTGATCAACGATCTGTCTTGCTTCACGTCTTGTTCTTGCAAATCCAAGACGGAATACTACGTTATCCAGTCTTGATTCAAGAAGAACCATCAGGTTTTCACCTGTCATTCCGCTCATCTGATCTGCTTTCTTGAAGTAGTTCAGGAACGGTTTTTCTAATACACCATAGATGAATTTAGCTTTCTGCTTTTCACGCAACTGAAGACCATACTCGCTCATTTTTCTATTGGATCTCTTTAACTGTCTGTTAGACTTTTTATCAATTCCAAGATATACCGGATCCATTCCAAGGGAACGGCATCTTTTAAGAACCGGGACTCTATTTACTGCCATGTTCGTATCCTCCTATAATAATTCGACTAGACTCTTCTTCTCTTCGGCGGGCGGCATCCATTGTGTGGTACCGGTGTTACGTCTCTGATGCTTGTTACATCAATTCCGCATGCCTGAAGAGCACGGATTGCTGCTTCTCTTCCTGAACCTGGTCCTTTTACGAATACGTCTACTGATTTAAGACCATGCGGCAGAGCTGCTTTAGCTGCTGTTTCAGCTGCCATCTGAGCTGCGTATGGAGTAGATTTTCTTGAACCTCTAAAACCAAGACCACCGGCACTTGCCCATGATAAAGCATTTCCCTGTGCATCTGTCAAAGTAACGATTGTATTATTGAAAGATGACTGGATATGTGCCTGTCCGCGTTCAACGTTTTTCTTGACACGTTTTTTTGTCACTTTTTTTGTAACTTTCTTAGCCATTTAAACTAACCTACACTTTCCTTTTTATTATTTGTCGAAATTATTTCTTCTTGTTTGCTACTGTTCTCTTAGGACCTTTTCTTGTTCTTGCATTGGTCTTTGTCTTCTGACCACGAACCGGAAGTCCTTTTCTGTGACGGATTCCTCTATAGCATCCGATTTCCTGAAGTCTCTTGATGTTAAGAGCGATCTCTCTTCTAAGATCACCTTCAACTGTCTGAGTTTCATCGATCACTGCACTGATCTTTTTAACTTCGTCGTCTGTAAGATCTCTGCAGCGAGTATCAGGATTAACTCCTGCTTCTGCGAGAATACGGGTTGCACTTGTTCTTCCGATTCCATAGATATAAGTCAATCCGATTTCTACACGTTTGTCTCTTGGTAAATCTACACCTGCAATACGAGCCATTTGTGATTTCCTCCATTTTCTTTCTTTTTTTGGTTTCACATTGTCCTATAATGAGGCTGCGGGCATCCCGTTATCAAAAAGAGCCCTACCGGACTTTTCAAAATGTATCCAATGCCTCAGACACGTCCGATATCCCAGCCCAGATGCGGTTCGGTATCCGCATCCTTTCCGGCAACCGATCTCTCGGCTAATGACCGCCGGTTTTTAAGCAATATACTAGAAACCACTTGCCCGTGGTGTTCATGTATATTAAATAGTGGATAACGCTCTACACACACCCTGGCGTATCCTCTATCAGCCGCCTAATTAAGTTTACATAAATCTGTCTTTCGCTGCTCCGTGCGCCTAAGTTCCTCTGTCGCCTACGGCTCGTCGTCACTAAGGCTTGGGAGCGGTCTTCTCATTAAATTCAAGCTGCGCCTGTGGCTTGCTTTCATTAAGTGTTCAGAACCTATCCCTGACGCTGTTTATGTTTCGGATTCTCGCAGATAATTCTGACGCTTCCTTTTCTCTTGATAACTTTGCATTTTTCGCAAATCGGTTTTACTGATGATCTAACCTTCACGTCAAATCCTCCTTTCATACCTTGCCTGGTCTGCATTTTCCCCCTGTGCGCAGAAAAAATCCTTCGCACAGTTCGCATAAAATTATATCACCTGGGTTTTGTTTTTGTCAAGTAATATTTTATTTATCTCTCCAGATAATTCTTCCTTTAGATAAATCGTATGGTGACAGTTCCAGAGTAACTTTGTCACCCGGTAAAATTTTGATAAAGTTCATACGCAGCTTTCCGCTGATATGTGCAAGTACCTGATGTCCATTTTCCAGTTCTACCTGAAACATGGCATTCGGAAGTTTTTCTACTACTGTTCCTTCGATTTCAATTACATCTGCTTTAGACATTTATTTGTCCTCCTTCTTTTCTGACATCTTATATTCTTTTAATATCCGTTTCAGCTTTACATCATCCGCTTCGGAAATCTCATGCTGTTCTCTAATGAGCTGTACATGTTTCTTTTTCTTTTTCTTTGGACTCTGAAGCGTTTTCCTCTCCCCGTCTGCAAGATATGTAAACTGTTCATCCAGTCCGACGATCACGTATACCTTATCTTTATCATGACCGGCCAGAGATTTCGCAAGCATTCCTGTTTCCCATCTATCCATTTTCTGTTCCTCTGTTCTGTTATACATTTCCATCTGCAATCGACAGGATCTTCGGTTCGTCTTTTGTGATCAGAATTGTATTTTCATAATGTGCTGATTCTTTTCTGTCTGCCGTCACCACCGTCCAGTTATCACTCATCCAGCGAATCCGCTCTGTTCCGAGATTGACCATCGGCTCAATTGCCAGTGTCATTCCGGCTTTCAGCTTCGGTCCTCTTCTTCGCATCTGGAAATTCGGAATTTCCGGTGATTCATGAAGACTGGTCCCGATTCCATGTCCGCACAGTTCCCTGACAACACCATATCCAAAGCTTTCCGCATAATCACCGATTGCTCGGGATATATCATATAGATGATTGCCTTCTTTTGCGAACTTTATTCCTTCGAAGAAGCTTTCCCTCGTTACATCGATCAGTTTCTGAAGATCCGGTCTGATCTCACCGATAGCATGTGTCCTTGCAGCATCGGAATGATAACCTTTGTAGATCACTCCTGCGTCCAGGCTCACAATGTCACCTTCTTTTATGAGGTGCTTTGCTGACGGAATCCCATGAACGATTTCATCATTTACAGAAACACAGATAGACGCCGGATATCCATTGTAATTCAGAAAAGAAGGTTCGCAGCCATAGCTGCGAATAACTTCTTCACCTAATGCATCGATATCCAGTGTACTCATTCCTGGTTTTAATGCCTTCTCCAGTTCCTTATGTACGATCCCCAGAATCCTTCCGGCTTCTGTCATCAGTTCAATTTCTCTTTCTGATTTAATCGTAATCGGCATCTGTTACTCTCCTAATATAGAAACAATGGCTCCGAATACATCTTCCATATCCACTGTTCCATCAACGCTTTTCAGAATTCCCGCTTTTGTATAATAATCGATCAGCGGCTGTGTCTGATCATGATATACATGCAGCCTCTTTTCAACTGTCTCCGGTTTGTCATCATCACGAAGGATCAGTTCTCCTCCGCAGACATCACAGATTCCGTCTTTCTTTGGTGCAGCATATACAAGATGGTAAGTTGCGCCACATCCTACACATGCGCGTCTTCCACCCATACGCTTTACAATATTTTCGTCCGGAACATCTACATCGATTGCATAGTCCATCTTCTGTCCCTTCGCTTCCAGTGCCTTATCAAGCGCCTCAGCCTGTGGAATTGTACGTGGAAAACCGTCCAGTACATATCCCTTCGTACAGTCATCCTGACTCACACGGTCTACAACAAGATCTACGACCAATTCATCCGGAACAAGAAGTCCCTGATCCATATAAGTCTTCGCTTTCTTTCCAAGTTCAGTTCCGTTCTTAATATTTGCGCGGAAAATATCTCCTGTTGAAATATGAGGAATTCCGTACTTAGCGGCAATTTTTTTTGCCTGTGTACCTTTTCCTGCACCAGGAGCACCTAACATAATGATTTTCATTTTACTATTCCTCCTTCAAATGTCATAATGGCAAAAGAGCCCGTTGTCTTTGATTATACTCTAAAAGACAACGGGCTACAATTGTTTTAATATCTAAGAAAACTATTTTTCATAGATTTTCCTTTGACATTCAAAAATCCTGTGTAATTACGAACGAGCATCTGAGACTCAATCTGTTTGAGTGTCTCAAGAACAACACCGATGATAATGATCAGAGAAGTTCCCCCGAATGATACATTCGCTCCAAACACACCATTGAACACAAACGGAATTACCTGTACAATTACAAGTCCGCATGCACCAATAAAGATAATATAATTTAATATCTTATTTAAGTAGTCCACAGTAGGTTTTCCAGGTCTGATACCTGGGATAAATCCACCGCTTTTTTTCATATTATTTGCAATTTCCAACGGGTTAAAAGTAATGCTCGTATAGAAATATGCAAAGAAAATCGTAAGTACGATATATACTATAAGTCCCCAGGAATAGTAAATCTTATTCGGATTACACCAGTTTCCTGAACTTAAGCCTCTGAGGATTTCACTTCCGATGCCTTTTCCGTTGCCCTTGCCCATAAATGAAGCAATTACAACCGGGAACTGCATAATAGATGAAGCGAAAATAACCGGAATTACTCCGGCGGTATTAACCTTCAGCGGAATGTTCGTTGACTGTCCACCTACTGATTTTCTCCCCTGTACTTTCTGCGAATACTGAACCGGAATTCGTCTCTCCGCATCCTGAAGTATTACCGTAAATACTACAAGTACGAGAATGATTGCAATGATGATGATTGCTGCAAGTCCTCCACTGGCAAGACCTTTGCCGCTGATGAACTTCTCATACAGTGAGGTCATATCACTTGGAATGCGTGATAAAATGTTAATGAGCAGGACGATAGAAATACCATTTCCCACTCCTTTTTCTGTAATTCGTTCCCCGATCCACATAAGGAATGCAGATCCTGCAGTTAATGTAAGAACTACAATTGCAGCATTTACAAAATTGAACTTTTCCAGAAGTCCCTGACGTCCAAATCCAACAGCCATAGCTGTAGATTCAATCAGAGCAAGCACAACTGTCACATAACGAGTTAATGCGGTAAGCTTCTTTCTTCCATCTTCCCCTTCTTTCTGCATTTCCTCAAGCTTTGGAATTGCAATTGTAAGAAGCTGGATGATAATAGAAGATGTGATATACGGGGTAATACTCAATGCAAAGATGGACATCGTCTCAAACGAACCGCCGGTGAAAGCGTTAAAAAAGTTAAACGAATCACCGGTCTGGTTCGCAAAGAAATTCTGAATATAGGTCGGATCAACTCCCGGTGTCGGAAGCTGAGATCCGAGTCTTACTACAAACAGCATTGCAAGGGTATACAATATTTTTCTCCGTATGTCTTCAATCTGAAATGCTTTACGGAATGTTTGTAGCATTAGATCACCTCTGCTTTTCCACCAACAGCTTCAATCTTTTCTACAGCACCTGCGCTGAATGCATTTGCCTGAACAGTAAGCTTTTTGGTTAACTCTCCATTTCCAAGAATTTTAACACCATCTCTGGCATGTTTTACGATTCCTGCTTCAATCAGAGTTTCAACAGAAACTACTGCATCGTTGTCAAATACTTCAAGAGCACTGACATTGATTCCAACGATTTCCTTAGAGTTTCTGCAAGTGAAACCTCTCTTAGGAATACGTCTGTATAATGGCATCTGTCCACCTTCGAAACCTGGTCTCGGAGCTCCGGAACGAGCTTTCTGACCTTTGTGTCCCTTACCAGCAGTCTTACCATTTCCTGAGCCGTGTCCACGACCTCTTCTGAAATTATCGCTATGTTTTGATCCGTCAGCCGGTCTTAAATTAGATAAGTCCATTGTGACACCTCCTATCTAAGATTTATGCTTCTTCTTCTACTTTTACCAGATGTCTTACCTGCTGAACCATTCCTCTGGTTGCAGCGTTATCCGGAAGGACAACTGTCTTATTAACCTTCTTAAGGCCTAATGCTTCTACTGTTCTTCTGTGTTTCGGAACAGCACCGATTGTTGATTTTACTAATGTGATTTTTAAATTTGCCATTGTAATCTCCTCCCTAGCCTAAGATCTCTTCTACAGTTTTACCGCGAAGTTTAGCTACGTCTTCTGGAGCTTTCAGCTGACTTAAACCTTCGATAGTAGCAAGTACTACGTTCTGTTTGTTGTTAGATCCGAGAGATTTTGTACGGATGTTCTTGATACCTGCAAGTTCGATTACGGCACGAGCCGGTCCACCTGCGATAACACCAGTACCTTCCGGAGCTTTTTTCAGAAGTACAGAAGCACTTCCGAATTTTCCAATATAATCATGTGTAATACTGTCGTTTTCATCTAAAGTAACTTTGATAAGTTTCTTCATAGCATCTTCTTTTCCTTTGCGGATTGCTTCCGGAATTTCAGCTGCTTTTCCTAAACCTGCACCAACATGGCCGTTTCCGTCGCCAACAACTACTAAAGCTGTGAATCTCATGTTACGACCACCCTTAACAACTTTGGTAACACGTTTGATTGATACTACTTTTTCGGTAAGTTCTAACTGATTAGCATCAATACGTTCCTGTTTCATGTGTCCGTCCTCCTTCTAGAAATTCAAACCAGCTTCTCTTGCTGCGTCTGCTAATGCTTTGATTTTTCCGTGATAGATAAATCCTCCTCTGTCAAATACAACAGAAGTGATACCTTTCTCGATTGCTTTCTTTGCAATTACTGTTCCAAGGTATGCTGCTGCTTCAACGTTGTTGGTTTTTTCCAGTTCTGCTTTCACATCTTTCTGAAGAGTGGAAGCGGAAACCAGAGTGTTTCCAACTGTATCGTCAATAATCTGAGCATACATATGATTATTACTTCTAAACACAGCGAGACGCGGTCTTTCAGCTGTACCACTGAAACGGTTACGCAGTTTTCTATGTTTATTTACACGAACTTCGCTTCTTGATTTCTTACTAACCATTTGTTCACACTCTCCTTACTTATTTTTTACCAGTTTTACCAACTTTACGTCTGATAACTTCATCAGCATATTTGATTCCCTTGCCCTTATAAGGTTCCGGTCTTCTCTTATCTCTGATTTCAGCTGCGTACTGGCCAACTTTTTCTTTACTGATTCCCTTAACGATGATTTTGTTCTGTCCGTCAAGAACAGTTTCGATTCCTTCCGGATCTTCCATCTCAACCGGGTGAGAGTATCCCAAATTCAATGTTAATTTGTTTCCTGATTTGGAAGCTCTGTAACCTACACCGTTTACTTCAAGAACTTTTTCATATCCTTCAGTAACACCGATTACCATGTTGTTGATCAGTGTTCTTGTAAGACCATGAAGAGATTTCATCTTCTTGAGATCGTTCGGTCTTGTTACGATAACTTCTTCGCCTTCTTTTTTGATTTCCATTTCAACTGGAAGTTCTCTTACGAGAGTTCCCTTAGGACCTTTAACAGTCACTACATTCTTCTCTGCGATTTCAACAGTTACGCCTGCCGGGATCGCTACTGGATGTCTTCCGATACGTGACATACCTTTTACCTCCTACACTTACATTTTCGGAACAGCACCTTATGGCTGCTCTGTTTTCAGTTGCAATTTATTGAGTATCGAATGAAATCACAGGAAATATGATTTCATTCGTTTTCTCCATTTTATCTGGTTATTACCATACGAAGCAAAGAACTTCTCCGCCTACGCCAAGCTTTCTGGCTTCTTTGTCTGTAATCACGCCCTGGTTTGTAGAGATGATTGCAGTTCCAAGTCCTCCAAGTACTCTCGGAAGTTCGTCTTTACCAGCGTAAACACGAAGACCTGGTTTAGAAATCTTTTTGATTCCAGAAATAACTTTTTCGTTCTTATCTGCACCATATTTTAATGTGATGCGGATTGTGTTGAAGTTTCCTTCTTCTACGATGTCATATTTTGTGATGTATCCTTCGTTAACGAGAATGTCAGCGATAGCGATCTTCATCTTTGAAGCCGGAACATCTACTGTATCATGTTTTGCAGTGTTTGCGTTACGGATTCTTGTAAGCATATCTGCAATTGGATCACTCATAGTCATTGTGGATTATCCTCCTTTTCTACCAACTTGCTTTCTTTACGCCCGGAATTTCACCTTTGTATGCCAGTTCACGGAAGCATACACGGCAGATTCCATATTTTCTTAAATATGCATGTGGACGTCCACAGATTCTGCAACGATTATATTCTCTTGTAGAGAATTTCTGTTTGCGCTGCTGTTTCAGTTTCATTGCTGTCTTTGCCATGAAAATTTCCTCCTTATTTTGTGAATGGCATGTTGAACTGTGTTAACAATTCACGTGCTTCTTCGTCTGTATTAGCAGTTGTTACGAAGATAACATCCATACCTCTAACCTTATCTACTTTATCATATTCGATTTCTGGGAAGATAAGCTGCTCCTTGATACCAAGAGCGTAGTTACCTCTTCCGTCGAATGCGTTCGGATTAACTCCTCTAAAGTCACGTACACGAGGCAATGCAAGGTTGATGAGACGATCAACGAACTCATACATCTTTTCTCCTCTTAAAGTAACTTTGCATCCGATAGCCATTCCTTCACGGATTTTGAAGTTAGCTACTGAATTTTTAGCTCTGGTCAGAACTGCTTTCTGTCCAGTGATCTTTTCCATATCAGCTACAGCTGAGTCTAATGCTTTTGCATTGTCTTTTGCTTCGCCAACGCCCATGTTGATAACAACCTTGTCGAGCTTCGGCACTTCCATAATATTCTTATAACCAAATTTTTTGATCATTGCGTCAATGATCTCGTTCTGGTACTGTTCTTTAAGTCTACTCAAAGCCTTTGACCTCCTTCCTAGAACTAATCAATTACTTCGCCTGTTGATTTTGCAACACGTACTTTTTTGTCTCCATCAAGTTTGAAGCCTACTCTTGTAGCTTTTCCCTTGTGAACATACATTACGTTAGATGCATCGATCGGTCCTTCCTGATGAAGGATTCCGCCTTCCGGATTAGAAGCGCTTGGTTTAGCATGTTTTGTTCTCATGTTAACGCCTTCTACCAGGACTGTACCGTTTTTCTGATCTACTGCGATTACTTTGCCTTCTTTGTCTTTATCTTTTCCAGCGATAACTTTAACGGTATCGCCTTTTTTGATCTTCATTGTTGACATACTCGAACCTCCTTACAGTACTTCCGGAGCCAGTGAAACAATTTTCATAAATTGTTTCTCACGAAGTTCTCTGGCTACAGGTCCAAAAATACGAGTTCCTTTTGGGTTTTTGTCATCTTTAATAATAACAGCAGCATTTTCATCGAATCTGATGTATGATCCATCTTTACGACGAGTGCTGTTTACAGTACGAACAACTACAGCTTTAACGACATCACCTTTTTTAACAACGCCGCCTGGTGTTGCATCTTTAACCGAAGCAACGATTACATCACCGATAGCTGCATATCTTCTTGTAGAACCGCCTAATACACGGATACAGAGTAATTCTTTAGCACCTGTATTATCTGCTACTTTTAATCTGCTTTCTTGCTGTATCATGCAGGTAAACCTCCTTATACTTTTATCAAAGTCAAACTATTTAACTTTTTCTACGATTTCAACAAGTCTCCATCTCTTATCTTTAGATAACGGTCTTGTCTCCATAACTTTTACTCTATCACCAATATTGCATTCATTATTTTCATCATGCGCTTTCAGTTTGTAAGTTCTTTTTACGATCTTATTGTAAAGCGGATGTTTTACATGGTCTTCTACTGCAACGACGATTGTCTTGTCCATCTTGTTGCTTACAACCTTACCAACTCTCGTTTTTCTCAGGTTTCTTTCCACGGTTATACTCCTTTCTGAATATCACCTAATTAAGCATTCTGGCTTTTTTCTGTGATCACTGTCTGGATTCTTGCGATATTCTTTCTTACTTCTTTGATTCTGCTTGTATTATCTAACTGATTTGTTGCGTTCTGGAATCTCAGATTGAAGAGTTCCTTTTTAGCAGCTACTAATTCTTCATTTAATTCTGCAACAGATTTTGCTTTTAAATCTTCTACAAATGTCTTAATTTTCACTGTTATCACCGCCTTCTAAGTCTGCACGAGAAACGATTTTACATTTACATGGTAATTTGTGCATAGCAAGACGTAATGCTTCTTTCGCAACTTCTTCAGGTACTCCTGCAAGTTCGAACATTACACGTCCTGGCTTAACTACAGCTACCCAGTATTCAAGAGTTCCTTTTCCAGAACCCATACGTGTCTCAGCCGGTTTCGTTGTTACTGGTTTATCAGGGAAGATCTTGATCCAAACCTTACCACCACGTTTGATGTAACGTGTCATAGCGATACGGGCAGCTTCAATCTGGTTAGATCTGATCCAACATGGTTCCATTGCTACAAGACCATATTCACCGTTCGTGATCTTGTTTCCTCTTAATGCTTTACCTTTCATGGAGCCACGGAACTGTTTTCTACGTTTTACTCTTTTTGGCATTAACATTATTTATCGCTCCCTTCCTTACCTGCCTTTGTTGGAAGTACTTCGCCTTTGTAAATCCATACCTTAACACCAACTTTTCCGTAAGTTGTGTCTGCTTCAGCGAAGCCATAGTCAATGTCTGCTCTCAGTGTCTGAAGCGGAATAGTTCCTTCGCTGTAGAACTCTGTACGAGCCATATCAGCTCCGCCGAGACGTCCGGATACGGATGTCTTAACACCAAGTGCTCCTGATTTCATAGTTCTTGACATGCAAGATTTCATTGCACGACGGAAGGAAATACGATTTTCCAGCTGCTGTGCGATGTTTTCAGCAACGAGCTGAGCATCTTTGTCAGGTCTTTTTACTTCTTTGATGTCAACGATAACTTTCTTATCTGTCATTTTCTGAAGTTCAGCTTTTACTTTTTCGATCTCAGAACCGCCTTTACCGATTACAACACCCGGTTTAGCAGTATAAACGATGATCTTAACACGATCAGAAGCTCTTTCGATTTCAATCTTAGAAACTCCTGCGCTGTATAATTTATTCTTCAGAAATTTTCTGATTTTATGATCTTCTACTAAATAGTCAGCAAAATCTTTTTCTGCATACCATTTAGAGTCCCAGTCTTTGATAACACCGACTCTTAAGCCATGAGGATTAACTTTCTGTCCCATTATTGCCCTCCTTATCTTTCATTAAGCACAAGTGTAATATGACTCATTCTCTTTTCGATTCTGTAAGCTCTGCCCTGTGCTCTCGGTCTGATTCTCTTCATTGTTGGTCCTTTATTTGCGTAGCATTCCTCAATATAAAGGTTTTCAACACTCATACCGTTGTTATTCTCAGCATTTGCGATAGCTGATTCCAATAATTTCTTTATAATGCTTGAAGCGTATCTTGGATTGTATGTTAAAATACCAAGCGCTGTTGTTACATCCTTACCTCTGATGGCATCTAATACGAAGCATGCTTTCTGAACAGAAACTCTGGCGTAAGATAACTTAGCTGAAGGTCTGGTGTCCTTGTTTGCATTTCTTTCTCTCTTAATTTGACTTCTATGTCCTTTTGCCATGGGATGAAACCTCCTTTCAATACGTTAAATATTATCTAACTTTCGATTTCTTTTCGTCTTTTCCATGTCCTCTGTATGTTCTGGTTGCTACGAACTCTCCGAGTTTATGTCCAACCATATCTTCTGTTACATATACCGGAACATGTTTTCTTCCATCATGAACTGCGATTGTATGTCCAACCATAATCGGGAAGATTGTAGAACGACGAGACCATGTTTTGATAACACCCTTGTCTCCTGATGCGTTCATTGCTTCCACTTTCTTAAGCAGGCTTGCGTCTGCGAATGGTCCTTTTTTAAGTGAACGAGCCATAGGTTCTAACCTCCTTGAAAATTAACTATTTGATTCCTCTACCGTCTTTTCTTCTGATGATCAGCTTGTTAGACTGTTTGTTTTTCTTACGAGTCTTAAGACCAAGTGCCGGTTTACCCCAAGGAGTGCACGGACCCGGACGACCGATTCCAGTCTTACCTTCACCACCACCATGCGGATGATCATTCGGGTTCATAACGGAACCACGAACTGTAGGTCTGATACCCATGTGACGTTTACGTCCTGCTTTACCAATGTTTACAAGGTTGTGATCGCCATTTCCAACAACACCAACTGATGCGCGGCATTCGATCGGAACCATTCTCATTTCTCCTGAAGGAAGACGAAGTGTTGCATACTTTCCTTCTTTAGCCATGAGCTGTGCGCTGTTTCCTGCCGAACGAACCATCTGTCCGCCCTTTCCAGGATGAAGCTCAATGTTATGAACCTGTGTACCAACCGGGATAGCTGAAAGCGGCAGGCAGTTTCCTACTCTTACTTCTGCTTCTGGTCCGTTCATAACTTTCATTCCGTCTGTAAGTCCTTCTGGTGCGATGATGTAAGCTTTTTCTCCATCAGCGTAGCAGATAAGTGCAATGTTAGCACTTCTGTTCGGATCGTATTCGATTCCGATTACAGTTGCCGGAATTCCGTCTTTTTTACGTTTGAAGTCGATTACTCTATATTTTCTCTTAACTCCGCCTCCGCGGTGTCTAACAGTGATTTTACCCTGATTGTTACGTCCGGCAGTCTTGCTCAGAGAAACTACTAAAGATTTCTCCGGTGCTGTTTTTGTGATTTCTGAGAAATCAGAGCCGGTCATATGTCTTCTGGAAGGTGTATATGGGCGGTATGTTTTAATTCCCATTACTCTATCTCCTTTCGCATTTTGCTAGTTATTTTTGTCACGGATTTGCACCGTTTAGGTTCCAGTTTCTTACAGTCCCTGGAAGATTTCGATCTCTGCTGATTCTTCTGTCAGCTGAACGATTGCTTTCTTTGTCTTAGCTGTTTTTCCGAATGTCATGGTTCCGCGAACTCGTTTGTTCTTTCCGTCCATGTTGATTGTGTTAACGCCAGCAACTTTTGTTCCTGGGAACATTTTTTCTACAGCTTCTTTGATCTGAGTCTTATTAGCTTCTGTGTGTACAAGGAATGTGTATTTCTTGTCAGCCATAAGAGCCATTGTCTTTTCGGTTACTACCGGTTTAAGGATTACATCATAATACTGAATGTTTGCCATTATGCGTACACCTCCTCGATTGCCTGTACAGCAGCCTTAGTTGCGATTACTGTATTGTATTTCAGGATGTCATACACATTGATTGTGTTTGTCTTAGCAGTTTTAACATCAGCAATGTTTCTAGCTGAAAGTTCTGCGTTCTTGTTTCCGTCTTCCAGAACTACGAGAGCTTTGGATACTGACAGGTTATTAAGAACATCCTGGAATTTCTTTGTCTTGATTTCATCAAAGTTAATTTCATCAACAACGATGAATTTCTTTTCTTCTACTCTTGATGTCAGAGCGGATTTGAGAGCTGCTCTTCTTTCTTTCTTGTTAAGTTTGAAAGAGTAATCTCTCGGTGTCGGAGCGAATACTACTCCACCGCCTGTCCACTGCGGAGCTCTTGTAGATCCCTGTCTTGCATGACCGGTACCTTTCTGTCTCCATGGTTTTCTTCCGCCGCCGGAAACTTCTGAACGAGTTTTCGCTTTCTGTGTTCCCTGACGTTTATTTGCAAGCTGGCTTACAACTGCCATGTGTACAAGGTGTTCGTTTACTTCTACACCGAATACAGCATCATTTAAGTCGATTGTTCCAACTTCTTTACCTTCGATATTGTAAACAGATACGTTTGCCATCTGTATGTTCCTCCTTTCCTAGTGCCAATCTTAGATAGATTTTACAGATTCTTTAATCGTTACAAGAGATTTCTTTGGTCCCGGAACTGCGCCCTTAACCAGAAGAAGGTTGTTTTCAACGTCTACTCTTACGATTTCAAGGTTCTGAATTGTAATCTTCTTTGCTCCCATGTGTCCTGGCATCTTTTTGCCCTTAAATACTTTACTCGGGTCAGATGCAGCACCGTTGGAACCAGCATGACGATGGAACTTAGAACCGTGAGCCATAGGTCCTCTGTGCTGGTTGTGTCTCTTGATAGCACCCTGGAATCCTTTACCTTTGGAAATTGCTGTTGCGTCTACTTTGTCGCCAGCTTCAAAGATATCTGCTTTAATTTCCTGAGCTAACTGATATTCATCAGCGTTCTCGAATTTGAATTCTCTTACAAATCTCTTTCCTGTTACTCCGGCTTTATCAAAGTGTCCTTTTTCAGCCTTTGTAACACCGTGTCTGTGCACGATTTCTTTCTTTCCGTTCTTGTCAACGTTAACAATTTTGTCTTTCTTGTCAACGAATCCAACCTGAACTGCGCTGTATCCGTCATTTTCAACGGTTTTGATCTGTGTTACAACACATGGTCCAGCCTGAAGAACAGTTACCGGAGTAAGTACTCCATCTTCGTTGAAGATTTGAGTCATTCCGACTTTGGTAGCTAAGATAGCTTTCTTCATTTTATTTTACCTCCTGTGATTTACAGCGGAACGCCCTTATGGGTGTTCATCCTAAATATTAGGAACTACTGTGTTTTAATTTATTAGAACTTATTTGTTCTTCATTTTGATATCGATGTATACACCAGCTGGCATTTCCAGTCTTGACAGAGCATCTACAGTCTTCTGTGTCGGTGCAATGATATCGATCAGTCTCTTATGAGTTCTCTGTTCGAACTGTTCTCTGGAATCTTTGTATTTGTGAACCGCTCTTAAGATTGTTACAACTTCCTTCTTTGTCGGAAGCGGTACCGGTCCGCTAACCTTTGCTCCATTTTTCTTTACAGTTTCGATAATTTTCTTGGCAGATGCATCTACAAGCTGATGATCATATGCCTTCAATGTGATTCTCATTACTTGACTTGCCATAAAAAAAGTCGCCTCCTTTTCGTACTTAAACCTCAGTACGACAAGCGGTGACTGTACACTTCCCCGTGTGTGTCGTGAGAAACTCACACGTTGTTACTGCATCTCAGCAGCTGTTATGATTTCGTACAGTGACTTGTCGCCAGTTTCCTAACTTGACATTCGCTCCACGGAAAACCTGCCATTCTTCTCGGCAGCAACCTCGCGCTTCTTTGCTATCATGTCACAGCTTTTTTAGTATACCCGATGTTTCTGCATTTTGCAAGCATTTTATTTTATTTTTTGTACTTTTTTTCATACAAAATTTTCTTAAAAAATCTTCTCCTTTTGTGCTATTTTTCTTATTCCCTTTTTGCGGTATAATATTCTCATATTCAGCGGGGTACCAGATCCATAGGCTTCTTCGCTAAATGCAGCCTGTCTCACATGAAGTGATCGAGAAAATCGTAGAAGCAAGTGCCTACGCTCCATCCTGGAAGAATACGCAGACAGCAAGATATATTATAATAGAAGAAACAGCTCTCAAAGACAGGATTGCCAGAGAAGCTGTTATGGGATTTGAATGGAATACAGGCATCATTCTTGGTGCACCGGTACTGGTTGTTCTCGCTTCCGTTCCGGGAAAAAGCGGTTACGAAAAGGACGGAGCTTATTCCACCTCAAAAAAGGATAAATGGGAAATGTTTGATGCCGGTATCGCTGCGCAGACCTTCCAGCTCGCTGCACACGAATGTGGAATCGGTTCTGTTGTCATGGGCATCTTCGATGAAACACAAGTAAAAGAAATTCTCAGTCTCGATGACAGCCTGAATGTATCTGCCCTGATTGCAATCGGTCATCCGGCTGTCAGCCCAACTGTTCCGGCACGTAAATCAGTCCAGGAGCTGCTCCAATACCGTTAATCTCTCACTGTCGTACAGTTGACCGTGTTGTACATATTCTAATACACAAATTATCTAGAAATTTACCAGTTTCTTGTTGACACTACTGTGATAAAGTGATATAGTGTAACCAACTTAATCAGAGAGCTAAACCAAAGGCGGTTTCCAACACGAGGATACCGCTATTTTAAAAAGACTTGATTAAGCTACAACATTGGTTGTTATTGCAGTTATATTGTTGCCGGTCGTTTCCCCCAAGAATGATCTTGCAATGATAAAACTCCAATTTATATATACATCCTCTTTGTAGGAGCATTCCCCAGCTTTGTATATAAGGCAAACTGCAATGCAACGAGGAAAAACCTCTCAATGACATACCAAAAAGAAAAGACATGACCTCGAGGGGTCATGTTTTTTCTTTCCAAAAGTAAAGGAGACGTGAAAATATGAGTAGTTCAAGACCAATAGATAACCCGAAAGATCCCCGTACAGACGAAAAACCCGTATTTTCAAAAGAGCTGGTGCAGGAAGATCTGAAAGATGAATTCAAAGCAGGCTCCAACTCCGAATGGGCCGCTGATTCCCAGGATGAACTCGAAGACTGGATTGAGGAGCAGGGGATTCAACTGAGATATTAATTCCATTCACAGGAATATTTTCAAAGAGCGGCTGGAAAATCGATTATATGATTTCCCAGCCGCTCTTTATTATACTTTATTTTTCACTCACGAAAATAAACTTCACACTTCCATCCATTCCATCTGCAATTCCAGAGAAGTTCTTATATTCTTTAGATGCATCAAGAAGTTCATTTGCTTTATTAAGAAGTTCATCAATATCGCCATCAAATACGCTTACAAGCTTTTTAATTCCTTCTTCATTAAACTGAATCATACCACTGTTTAATTCGGCTGCGCCAGAATCAAGTTTCTCAACACCGGAAATCAATGGTGCTATGTTGCTCTGAAGAGTGTTAAGACCTGTCGAAAGTGCGACAGCTCCGCTGTCAAGTTTAAGTGCACCTGCTGCAAGCTGACCAGATCCATTTGCAACAGTCTGTGCTCCGGCATTTGCTGTCTTCATATTCGTATTTAAAGTAGCACTTCCCGCACTTACTTGTGAAGCTCCGGCACTTAATGTTCCGAGTCCCGAATTCAGATCTTGTGTTCCTGCAAGTAAATTTCCACTTCCATCTAAGAGCTGTTTTGTTCCAGCTGTAAGCTGAGTCTTCATACTTCCAACACCGCCTTGAAGCTCTGTTGCTCCAGCTCCCAGAAGTTCCAGTGCCTCTTCTAACGAGCCGGCTCCTCCTTGTATATTTTGTAATCCTGCAACAACCTGACTTGCTCCGGATCCGATGCTTCCGAGGTTATCAGATAAATTTTTCGCACCTGCTGCAAGTTCATTCGCACCTGCTGATGCCTGGGTAATTCCGCTGTTCACAGCTTGCTGCTGTGTTTGAAGTCCACTTATAACATTATTCAGTACAGCCTGCTGCTCCGGTGTTGCTGACTCAAAAAGACTTGTCAGTGCTGCAATCATTGCTGAATTATCATTCCCTGCCGCAATCTGATCAAGTGAACTTTTAAGATTTGCCGCTCCGTCCGCAAGTCCGCTGGCTCCTGTCTGTGCCTGTGTAATTCCACCACTTACACTCTGCGCACCTTCTGCAGCACTTGCAGCTCCATTTTTCAGATTTTCTGCTCCGGCTTTAGCCTGTTTAATTCCACCATTCAGTTGTTCTGCACCACTGCTCAAAGAATCCACACCTGCACCAACCTGGTTTTGCATTTGTGCAATTCCATTATTCAGATCTTTTGCTCCGCTTTCAAGTTTAGCTGCTCCCGCACTGGCATTTTGTGCTCCTGCCTCAACCTGTGCTGCCCCTGTTTTCAAACTTTCTGTACCATCTGCCAGTTGACTCGTTCCTTTTGCAAGACTCTTACTTCCATCGGCCAATGTGTTTGCCCCACTGACCAGACTTCCTGTTCCACTTGCCAGTTCCTTTCCGCCGCTTGCCAGCTGATCTACTCCGCTTACCAGTGTTCCTGATGAAGAAAGCAGTGTATCCAGTCCGTCTTTTAGTTCTCCGGAGCCGCTGACAAGTTTGTTCGATGCATCTTGAAGTTCTGTCATAGAATCCTTCAGTTCATCCAGGCTGTCAAATTTATCGGTACCTACTTCATTGAACACTTCGTTTGTTGCAACTGTAACGGCTTCTACTTTTTCGTAATCTGTCACATCTGCTTCTACTGTAAAGGAATCCGGGATATCCAGATCATCCACCTTGCTACTAACTGATGTAAGCTGTTCTTTCAACTGTGGAAGTCCCATTCCGATCACGATATCTCTGTCACCATCTGAGATTACTTTTCCATTATCAACGGTTACATTTGAAAACTTCTCTCCATCCATCAGAAGTCCGGTTGCCATCAAAAATGGTGTGTATTTCCCGCTGTCAGCACTTGTATTCTGATATTCATAATGAATCTTTAAGTGTCCACTCTTTCCTTCCAGATCATCTGCGCTGACTTTCTTTCCGTCAAGTTCATAAGTAACCTTCATTCCTACAGGAATCTTCTTTGTGGTTGTTCCCTGATAACAGATATCTTTCTTATCTCCCTGCCATACCAGTTTACCGTTATTTTCAGAAAAGGTTTCATCACCTTTTACATTCTTGATATCTTTCAGATCTGATACATCATCGATTGTTCCAAGACTCGAAATATTTTTCAGCTGATCCGATACCGTAACATCTTTCTGGTTTCCTGCGTCATCTACTTTTACATATACAGTCTCATCTTTTACAGGTGTTGCGCTGCTGCTTGTTTTTGTTTCGCTTGTTTTCTTTGTCTCTGTACTTTTATCTTTATTATCTGCCGCCTGTACATTTACAGATGTTCCTGCAATATTTCCAACTACAAGTGATGCCATAAGTGCAAGTGTAACTAATACTCTGTATTCCCTGTTCTTCATGTTTAAAAACCTCCTGTAAGCCTCTACTGACTTTCCTGTCGGTATGCCTTCTTCTTTTTTGACTACTGGTCATTTTCTAGCTCGCACTTACTATAACTCAAAAATGACCACAAGTCAATATTTTTCTACAAAAAAGTTGACGCTGAGTCATTTTGATTTTATAATAAAGATAATTCAAAGGAAAAGAGGAATGAATCATGGGAAAAGTAGATGAAAACAAGCATCAGAAAATGGATGCTCTCTTTCAAAGCGCATACGATTTATTTCTGAATCAGGGAATCGAGAAAACATCAATCAGCGATATAGCAAAAAAGGCCGGAGTTGCGAAAGGAACGTTCTATTTATATTTTGCAGACAAATACGAGATACGCGACCGGCTGATCGCACGGACAGCCAGCCGACTTTTCCATAGAGCACACAAAGCTCTGGAGACAGCCGACATCCCCGAATTCGAAGATAAGATTATTTTTATTGTAGATTACGTTTTAAATGCCATGCAGAAAAATAAACTGATTCTGAGATTTATCTCTAAGAATCTCAGCTGGGGCATTTTCAGACAGGCTATCACCAATAATACGCAGGATGATGAGGGTGAAATTCTTGCATATTTTAGTAATATCCTTCTGGATCATCCGACAATCAAACTTCGTGCGCCGGAAACTATGCTGTTTCTGATCATAGAACTTGCAAGTTCTACTTCATACAGCACGATCCTGGACAACGATCCGATGTCGTTTGAAGAATTGAAGCCATATCTTAACGAAAGTATCCGCGCGATCATCCGTAACCATATTATCGAAGATACCGCAGAAAATTAAACAACAAAAGTCCTGTCAGAATCCGAATATCGAATCCGGATTCTCAGCAGGACTTTTCTATATCTTCTTTCCCTGCCAGCTTTACTTTTGACAGTTTTCTTCAAATTTCAAAACCTTAACGCTTCTCATTTTTCCGCATTTTCAGCTTCAGCATTGCAGTAACCTTTTTCGCATCCAGCTCCGTCACATTATTTTCTCCGAGTACATCTGTCTCAATGCCCTCTTCACTTTTATTGATATCCAGAATTTCTCCCAGATGATCATTTTCTACCACAAACTGGCCAACTGTACCACTGAATTTCAGACCGGTTACCGGAATTCCTCTGATTTCCATCTGTTCAGCCGTATTTGCGAAATCTACGTCACTGTTTCCCCATCCATCGGACGACAGGATAACTCCGTCTGCCCGCATAGCTTCCGCCCATACTGCCGCACGGGTTCCAACAAGCAATTTATCTGTATTATCATCCGGCGTTCCAACAATTATGATTCCCATCAGATCCAGATCTTCATCCGATGATACCACATCAAGAAGAGGATCCCTGAAATGGTGTAGTGATGTTTCCTTTGTCGATGGTCCAATTCCCATAATCGCACCTCCTACTGCATAGAACGGATAATTCCGTCACGATATTCGTTTGGTGTAACGATCACCGGCATATTTCCCATATCAATGATCGAGCGACCGTTTTCAGTTCCCGAAGGCTCTTTTGCAAATAACGAAGTATCGTACATCGCACCCTGTCCGGCAACCTGTTTTACGATCAAAACACGTTTTTTCCCCGGGCGAACCACATCATGGTACTCATGTCTCTCTGTGCAGAGATCGCCCCTGAACTTCTTCATCTGTTCCCGGAAAATCTGGATAAACTCGTCACAGGCATGGTGGGCTGCAAGTACACCTTCTCTTTCCTGTCCCATTCCAGGTTTCAGAACAACATCAAATGACACAATATAATCATCATCCCCCGGAGTACCCGCACGGTTCAGATACAGCTTCTCTTTCAGATTACCTTCACTGGACCCAAATTCGTGTGCCTGTTTTCCGTTTTCATCTACACCGGTAAGGATTACATAAACGCCGGTGAGCGTATGCGTAATCCCGTCCCCAATCTTTCCAAGTACTTTGGTCGATATCGGAATGATATCCATCATCGTATTGGTATAACGGTCATGTTCTCCCGGTCTTATAATCTGTACATCTAATTTGGAAAGCTGTGGATATTTCGGTAAAATTTCATCCAGTATTTTCTTCTCGATCGTCATCTTTCCAGATGCTGTCACTTTATTTTCTCCGCCTTCTTCCACCTCAGTAATATGGAAAGCTTTGATCACAAGCCGGCGCAGATCTATTTCTTTCTCCATATAATCATCCTCAATTCTAAATTGAACCCAAATGCGCCCTGGCACATTTGAGGCACATAGCACCTTTTATCTAACAGGAAATTTTATCAAAATATCCAGTTAAATAAAAAGGACATCTCCGGCAAATCAGAGCTTTCGCCCCAATCCTGCCGGGGATGTCCCCTTTTTACTATTTGATTATACTTTCGCTACATATTCAAACGGCAGCGGAACAACTTTTCCTGGAGTATCCAGCTTCACGAGCTGTTCCAGAGTTGCTTTTACGATGCCTGTCTGCATCTCAACGTTGTGTGGTTCACCAGCGTTAGCTCCCATAGGAACACGCGGAGCAACCGCACGTGGGGTACCGGTCTGACGAACAACCGGCGGAAGCGCAGCAATAATAATTGTAGGAATTCCTGCGGCTTCAATCGCTCTCTGCACCAGAACTGCAGAGCGGTGGCAGGTACCTCAACCAGCGGTGAGGATAACTGCGTCTACGCCTTCCTCTACAAACATCTTTGCAATGGCAGGACCAGTTTCATGTTTGAATTTTTCCTGGTTTCCGCCACCACCCATGAATCCGGCATGTACCGGTGCACATGCTTTGATAAATCCTTCTTTAGCAAGCTCATGGATACGGTCAATCGGGAACATACAGTTGATGTCTTTGTTTACATCACTGTTGTCATATCCACCGTGAGATACCATTAATTCATCTGACGGCATTTTATCTGTTATTTTTCTCCAGGTAAAGTCACCGGCAAGGTTGAATCTCTTCTGATCCTTGTGGTGCACACCTGCTGCTGTGGCGAGGGCAATTGTCATATCCTTCAGTTCTTTTTTCACCGGAGCCCATACTGGCGGCGGAGTTACCGGAACAAAGATTTCTGACTGAAGTCCTTTAACAACGGTCAAACTCATGTCTATTTCCTCCTGATATAATTACACTTCATCATTCTTCTTATGAGACTTCATTTCTTCCTGACGTCTCTGATACGTCTGCAGGTTACTAACATATTTTTCATTGGCGTCCGGTCCAAGCTGTTCGACAAAACTCATATTCCATCCAACTTCCTGTCCTACCACTAATGGATAATCCGTAATCAGCATTCTCATCGGGATTTTCAGATAACCTAATCGTCCCTTCAAATCGATTCCAACACATCCATCATGGATCTCTACGATTACGCCTTCCATATAGATGATCTTATCGCCATATTTCATAGTCATTCACCTTAATCGTATTTTTCTTTTCTCTTCTGGCTCATCGGCAGTGACTGCTCGTTCTTAACCAATTCAATTGTTCTGTCCATAGTCTTTGAAATCAGTTCGATGTTATTTGCTTTTACATTCGGATTCCATTTTCTTTCTGCCTTCTTCACTTCTTCTCCAGCCATTCCAGCTTTCAGCATAGCAAGTGCACGGATTGCTTCTTCCTGGCAAAGTGTGTTGCAGGCAAGAACTTCGTTCTCGATTCCTGATTCAGATTTGTTGTTATCTACCATGTACTGCATGTATTTGTTTCCAACTACAAGTGCTCCCTGTACTGCGCAGAATGAAAGTCCAACAACCGGAATTCCTCTCATACCGATCTGTTCGATATGGCTTGCGAAATCGATGTGGTTGTTACCAAATCCTTCTGTTGTAACAAATGCGCCATCAACATCAAGAGCTTCTACCATCATACCAACACGTTTTGATACATAGAATTTCTCTGTATTGATCTGTGGGCTACCTACAAAGATAACACCGCAAAGGTCAACTTCTTCATCATGGAGAGTTTCAAGAACCAGTGGTTCTCTCCAGTAATGTCTTGACATTTCTTTTGATGCAGGTCCGATACAGGTAAGTGCATGGATACATCCGTCAAGTACTTCCAGTGGAGATGCCATAATCGGTACGTTTCCAAGGTCGACGTTTGGTCTTGCACCAAGTACTCCGACTGGTTCCATAGGAAGAATCAGGTTGTCATGCATAGCACCCTGTCCCATGATTTCTTTTACGATAACGACTTTCTTCTTACCAGGTCTTCTTACCTGATTGAATGTCTCTGTATCTACTACAAGGCTTTCGTCTTCTACTTTCTTCAGAGCTTCACGGATTTCCTGTGTGATCACATCTGTTGCAGAATGTGCAGCAAGCGGGCCAGGTCTTTCCATGTTGGTTCCTTCTTTGATGATAACTTCTGTCTTGATGAAGATTTCACCTTTATCAGGAGCTCCCGGACGTCCCCACATGATATTTTCATCCAGGTATCCTTCGGAAGAACCGAATTCACCAATCTGAACACCATTGTCGTCTGTTCCGGTAACCATCATGATAACGCCATCAAGTACTCTTGTTGTACCTGTACCGATTTCGTCTTCGCCCTCTTTTGTAGCGATCGGCTGTACGTCCATGATTGTATTAGAATAAGTATGGTACTGATCCGGTGTAATGATATCAATCTTTAACTGATGAACCAGTTCCTGTGAAGCAACTGCTTCTTCTTCAATTCCTTCTCGGATGTAAAGAGTTGTTCCTTCGATTTTTGTCTCCGGTCCACGCTTTACTTCTGTAATTTTATAATGCTTTCTGGTAACGCTTCTTACGACTTTCGGTTCCAGCTCTTTTGTCGGTGTTGCGCCTGAAACCACGCCTGCCGGTAATTCTACCTCTGCCGGTACTTCCGCTACTGCAACACCGTTATTAAAACCCATCGGCATTTCGATATCGATATCTTTGCCTTCTCCAATGTGGATTTTTAACACGCCGCCAACTTTCTGTACACTTGCTGTAGGATTTGCAGTAACTGCTGGTGCTTCTTCTTTCACTTCTTCTTTTGCTTCTTCAGCCGGTGCTTCCTCTGCTGCAGGTGCTTTTGCGCCTTCAACAAGATCAGCTGTAAGTGGTGTAAGAGAATCGCAGGTCTTAACAAGCTTTGCTCCAAGTACCTGTTCGATTGTAAGTGTTCCATCAAGTTTCAGAAGTCCTGAATCTACCAGATCATCAAAGATAGCCGGATCTTCAAGGTTTGCAGCCTGGATTGTAATGCCGCCTTCTGCTCTACAGCATAATACTGCAGGATCTTTTGCATGTTCTTTTGCGGTTTCCGCTGTAATTGACATAATAATTTCCTCCTTGTTAATTTAACAATAACTCAATTAACTATTTATACACTCACCGAAGTGAGGTATCAACTTATCTATTTACCTTCCGGTAACTGTTCTACCTGTTTTGAAACACGCAGATATCTGTAAAGTGGATGTCCGATTGTACGCATTACATGGTCTGTCTGGTGGAATACCTTAAGTCCCATCTTCGGTGCTGATCCCATTACTGTATTTGAACAGTCTGAGCAGTTACCAATAATAATGTACTCGCATCCATCCTTCTTGAACTGAATATTATTCTTAGCCTGTCCAGGACAGTTTCCAGGTCTTTCGCATTTAAGCGGAGCTCCCGGTTTGTTTTCAATTGCCTGTTTACATCTGGCTACTGATTTCACTACACCATTCATCTTCTGACAAATATCTCTCATACGTTCTTCGCTACCACCGCAGGCACATACCAAAAGACCTACACTTGCACCATGAAGATCCGGGAAATCAATTGTAACAATGATTCCACCAGTTGTCTTTGTGATCGGTGCATCCTCTGTAGTAGCATGTCCGGTAAATGGACCACCCATGATGATTTCCCCATATACACCATCAATACCACCGGCACGTTCGATCATTTCCCCAACGCTTGTGCCGACCGGTACATCCATAAATACATGTGGCTCATTACCTCCATTGATCTTACCGATAACAGTAAGGTTCTTAGAAAAGCATGGCTTTCTCTCTTCAATTGCTTCCGCAACTCTTGCAAGAGTTTCTACATTACAGACAATTGCATTCGCTGCTGACGGAAGCTGTGTTGTATTCAGTTCGATTCCAAGACATTCTCTTACAACCGCACGTTCTTCTCCCATCGGATAAATATCCGGAAGTAAGTGGATCGTGATCGCCTCTTCATCTTTTAATGCCTCGCGCAGTGCCTTTACTGCTTTTTCATTTTTCTTCTTAATTGCAAAAATAGCTTTTGATGCATTGGAAATCTCCATGCAGTGTTTTACTCCGCGGATAACTTTCGCACAGTCATCTTCCAGCTGCTGAATGTTATGACGAAGTCCAGGCTCACACTCCGCTGCATTTACAAGGATATATCCTCCCTGCAGATCTGTTCCGAGTTTTACACCTGTCGGGAATCCGGCGCCACCCATTCCGACAACACCTGCCGCTTTTACCATATCAAGCTTGCTGCCTTCCGGAATCTTTACATATTCATCCTTCTGTTCTTCATCCGGCTTGATGATGATACGGTCTTCCAGTACGTCTTCTACCACACCATATGCACTTGAAAAAATATTAGCTCCAAGGCCTGTCGGTGTTGCAATCAGAGTCCCTTTTTCTACTCTGTCTCCGGCTTTTACAACCGGTGCACAAGGAGCTCCTACATGCTGACGCAGCAAAATCTGTAAGTTTGCCATGTCTCTTCTCTTCCTTTCTCCTCTACGTCGAAATCTATATCTTATCTTGTCCTACGCGTATTTGACTATAGTTTAACAAATAGATATATTTTTTTCAATAGCATTTATAGATTTTCACTTTTCATGTTGGACTCAATACTAGAATCTAGTCTAGTGATTGATCTGTACTATAGTCTATATGATTTTACTTGAAAATTCAATATCTTTTTTATATATAATCTATTTATTTTTTTCATCGGTTCTGTCTGATTTTTACAGATTGTCTATTTTTTCTCATTTTACTTATCCGCATTATCTATAAGTATTCTGGTCAAGAGGATTTACGTCAAAAAAGAAAAGCCACCGTACTGTTTCCCCTAAAACAATACAGCAGCTTTTCTCTTTATCTTTTTAAGGCTTTTCGCCCAAAAACCTCTCTTTTTGGCGAGGGCATGTGGGAATCGAACCCACCCAGGACGCTCCTAACGCCCCACACTGGTTTTGAAGACCAGGAGACACACCAGTTATCCATCTACCCCCATATATTGATTATTCCAATCAAGCTTATTCATTATAGCAAATTACCATTGACTTTTCAAGTATTTTCGTACATAATATTTTTAAAGAAAACTGAACTGCATACTAGACTCTGGTCTGGTCTTTCAACTAAGGAGGAATATTAAAAATGGAAATCAATCCAAAACTGAATCTTGACGCATTTGAGGCATCTTTCCATGCGATTGACACACATACAGTTGGGGAATTTACAAGAATCATTACATCAGGTTTCCCGAAGCTTGAAGGGGATACCATGATCGAACGTAAGAACTTTCTTGCAAAGCATTACGACAAATACCGTCAGGCTCTGATGTTTGAGCCACGTGGACATCATGATATGTTTGGTGCGCTTCTGACAGATCCGATCCACCCGGAAGCTGATTTTGGTGTAATCTTCATGGACACTGGAGAATATCTGAATATGTGCGGTCACGGAACAATCGGTTCGGTTACAGCAATCATCGAAACAGGACTTGTTCCTGCCGTAGAACCTTATACAGAAGTTGTTCTGGATGCTCCTGCAGGAATTATCCGTACCAAAGCAGAAGTCAAAAATGGAAAGGTACTTAATGTAACACTTACTAATGTACCGGCTTTCCTTTACAAAGAAAACCTCACCACAGAAGTTGATGGCAGAGAAGTTCACTATGATATTTCTTTCGGCGGAAGCTTCTTCGCACTTGTTGATATCGAACAGTTCGGATGGCACGTAGATCCACAGTCAATCCCACAGCTTACCGATTTCGGTATGAAGCTGATTGAAAAGGTCAATGCTGAAGTAGAGATTCGGCATCCGGAACTTGATATCACAACTGTCGACCTTGCAGAGCTTTATTGCTCTACCGATACTCCTGGATGTGACAAACGTAATGTCGTTATCTTCGGAGATCATATGGCTGACCGTTCTCCTTGCGGAACCGGAACCAGCGCAAAGCTCGCCACCCTTTACAAAAAAGGTGAGATCAAAGTTGGACAGCCTTTCGTATATGAAAGCTTTATCGGCTCTCAGTTCAAAGGCGTAATCTTAGACACTACAAAGGTTGCCGACTATGATGCCGTTATTCCGCAGATTACCGGAAGTGCTTATCTGACAGGGGAATCTACTTATGTGATCGATCCAGATGATCCGTTAAAATATGGCTTCAAAGTAGGCCGTTAAGTCATAATCTTTCAGGAGACAGAGCTATGTATATGGCTTTGTCTTCTTTTTTTGTAAACAAATTACTTTCTTGTTATTTCATGTCCATTCTGCTATAATAAAAAAAGATTACTATTTTCAAAGGAGGGGAATTTTCATGCCAAAGAAAAGAAGTTCCACCAAAAGCCGTATCATAAAAGCCGCGTGGAATCTATTCTACAAGCATGGTTATGAACAGACCACTGTTGATGAGATCATCTCGGCTTCTAAGACCTCAAAAGGAACCTTTTACCACTATTTTAAGGGAAAAGAAGCTCTTCTCAACACACTTTCTTATCTGTTTGACGAAAAGTATGAAGAGCTTGCAGGAATCGTAGATCCGGATCTTTCCGCTTATGACAAGCTGTTATTTTTTAACCATGAACTATTTCATATGATTGAGACCAGTGTCGATGTCGGGCTTTTAGCCTCCCTCTACTCGTCCCAGCTGATCACCAAAGATAAGCGCTCCCTTCTTGAAAACGATCGTTACTATTTCGTGTGGCTCACTGAGACAATCAGCACTGCACTGAAAAATGGAGAATTCAACGGCACCAGTACTGCTGATGAACTTCTGAAGATTTATGCAATGTACGAACGTGCTGTTCTTTATGACTGGGCATTATGCAAAGGCAAGTATTCTCTCACCGCATACAGCGACAAGCTTCTTCCACATGTACTTGACCAGTTTGTAGAAGGATTTTAATTTTGTCATTTTTTCATTGACAGTATAGACACCCTTCTGCACATGGATCATCGCACTACAATCGAGTAGGCTGACTCCTACTCGATTCTTATACTTTGTACATCACCTCGCTTAACAGCTCGATGATGTACATTCGTCAAATGCAGATCCTTGTGCAAGCACAAATCTGCACTTGGCTCATCGTATACACAAAAAGACCAGAACCCGCCCCACTACCAGGGCATTCTGGTCTTTTTCTTTTCACTGCCGCACTTTTCCCTTATGCACTGTACTCTATTCTTCAATCAGGAAGCTTTCCTGTTCGATTCCCTTTCCGGTTTCAAGAAGCTTTTCTTTTAACTCCTCTAAAAGTGGAACATTTACCTTTTCCAGCTTTTCCATCGTCTCTTTCGAGATTGTTTTCGCATATTCTTCGTATTTCTCGTAGGTCTCCACATCCATCTGCAATGGCTTTATTCCCGGGAAAATATGCTTCTGGATATATTCAAAAATCCGGATTCCACCGTAATCCATATCTCCGCTGTGGAATACTTCCACGTCTTTCCCTTCGATCACTCTCTGCAGCTTCTTCAGAAATTCTCTTTCAAGTGGTGAAAAATATCCATGACTGTAGATATAAAGGATCTCCGGATCATATTCCATCGCAAGGTAATTCGTCTTATTCTCGATCGTCACGATTTTTTTCAGTGCCGGCTGCTCTACCTCAACCATTGCATGCTTGACTGTCTGGCTGTTCAGCACAACTCCATATGTAAAATCGGAAAGATCCACTCTTTTTGCTTCTGATCCTTTCCAGATCTTCAGTTTAAGCGGTCCTTTAACTGCCAGTTCCTGGGAATTTTCTTCGATCAGCAGCTGCTCCAGAACCGTCTGGATATCCATATCTGCCGTAATCTCCGGGCAATATCTCCTTGCAGCCGTCACCACATTTCGTTCCATCTCCCGCTCGAAGATCTTGCTGTCCTTCAGATAGCGTTTACTGAAAATCCGCTTCATCATCGGTTCTTCCAGAGAGTCCAGTCCCCGGTAACAGTCCAGATATTTTTCCAGCTTCTCTATATTTTTCGGCAGATCACCTTCTGTGATCCGCTCTTTCAGCTTTTCCAGATAATTCTCGATCCATTCTTTCTGAAAGCCTTCCGAAAGCTCCTGGTCAATCATACGTATATAATAATTTACCTTCGCCTGCTTCGGCCAGTATTCTTCTCCGCTTTCGCTGTCTGCAAGACGGTAAAAATCCGGAAGATGCTCCACCTGATATGCCACAAGCTCTACATCACTGTCCGGAACAACCCATTTTTTCACAGTCACAAGTCCTGCTCTTTCCAGGCGCTGCACCTCTTCGATCAGCTCTTCTTTCCCACAGGCATCATAATCCTCCTGTGTGATCCGAAGGGTCCTCCCTCCAGTCGCTCCTTCCCGCCAGTCACGGCTGCTGTTCTCACATCTTTCTATAATCCTGTCTACCAGATACATTTTCTATCACCCCTGTTCTTCCTCATCCGCAAGCTGTGCGAACTCGGTTTTTTCAAATTCCTGAATTGATATATGCCGTTTATTCGGGTTGGCATATACAAAGGTTTTATCAACATTTTCCAGATAATTCTGGATCTTATCATTTGTGGCACTGATGATCGCCTGGAAACCAAGTCCACGGATCAGCGCAATACAGCTTGCCACCTTCTCGGCATCCATTTTTGAAAATGCCTCATCCAGAACGACCAGTCTGAGTGTCGGATTCCTGTGGATTTTCGGGGAAAGATTGATCCTGTAAATCTGTGCAAAGCTTGCAAGAAGTGCAACATAAAGAGGATTTTGTCCTTCTCCTCCGGAATTCTTACGGATCATCTTGCCAAGACCGATTTTCATGTCTTCCTCACCCTGGACAATCTGCTGCATGTCGAAGGAAAGATAAGTACGGTAATCCGCGTACTTGTCCATATTTTTCTTCGCCTCTTCCAGTTCCTCATGGGTAGCATTTTCCGGTGGGATAAATATGCCGATCAGTTCATTCATCATATCACCGTAGTTTTCTTCATGCTCCATCGTGAGCAGATTCATCTGGTTCTCAATAGAACCTGAAAGCTGTGCCGGATTGATCTGCAGGGTATCATCCATAAACATCTTATAGTACTTTCCGTCTGCACCCTTATTCTTCGTGATCACAAACTGGTACTTATCTTTTCCGAAATCCAGCCGACTGATGATCCGGTTCAGCTCATCTCTTCTCTGGTAGGCCTCGCGGATCGCACTGCGGATCTTGAAAACAAAGTCATCCTTGAAGTGCTCGACCGCTGCCTTTGCCTGTTCATTCGCTGCCTGCCGGTAGGTTTCCAGATTATCACACGACAGGCTTTCCAGAAGCTCCTGATAAACCTTATTATCTTCTTCTACCACTGAAAAATTACGCTGCGTATATTTTTTGGTATAAGCACTGCGGGCTGCCACCAACTCCTGATAGATCTCTTCTTTTTTCTTTCCAAGCTGCTGCAGCTGCCTTGCACTTGCCTCTTTTAAATAAATATAGTTTCTGCTTTTCTGTGCTTCCAGATACTCTTCAAACTGCTTTTCAAACCTTTCGTTTTCCTGAAATTCTTTCTGGATTCCAGAAAGTGCAAATTCCGACTCTGTAATACTGTTTCTGAATTTTTCGATTTCTTCCCCGTTTTTCCAGATTTCTTTCTCTGTCTTCGTGATCTCTTTCTGCTTTGCATCCCGTCTTTCCTGCACTTCTTTCATCTGTGCTTCCAGAGTATCGACTGATTCTGCACGCAGTTTCTGCAGCTTTTCAAGTAAATCTTTCTTACGGGTTTCTTTTCCCTTTATCGCCTTTGCATCCAGGATCTGGCTGATATAATCCTCTGTCGGAAGTGGCATTGCTTCCAGTTCCAGAAGTTTCTTTGCCTCTTCCACAAGTGCCGCAAGTGGAAGCCTCTTCTCCTGAAGCTCATCACAGTGCTTCTGAAGCTGCCGGATCCTCTGACGGAGACTAATCTCTCCGATATAAGCACGTCTCATATAATTTTCCGGATTAATATGCTGCAGACGATAGCTGTGATACAGCATACAGTCCGGTGTCACACCAATCCTGCACTCCCTGAGTTCCTCAATGTTCTCACATTTCATGACATTACCAAGAAAGAAATTGATGTAAGACTGCACGTATTTTTCTTTTGCTTTTACTTCTTCTGCAAGAGCGCCCTGCCGGACAATGTGCTCTTCTTCCATAACCTTTTCCGTATCCAGAATTGCAGCACGGAAGAATTTCTTCTTATCCATCTCCTGATAAATATCCATTGCCGCTTTTGCGTACTTCGGCTCTACGATCAGCAGAAGTTTATTATTTCCCATATAGCCTTCCACTGCATTGTGCCATCTTTCATCCCGGATTTCCAGAAGATCTGCGAGAATCTGCACGGAAACAAAATTTCCACAATTCTCCTGCAACCGGTTCTGCAATTCCAGCCTTGCTTCTTCTAGCTCTTTTGGATATGCTTTTCTTCCCTGTTTCAGCTCTTTTAGCTCTTCTTTAGCTTCCCGTTCTTCTTTCTTGATCTGACGAAGTGTACTGTCCGTATCCCGACGTTCTTCTTCGATCTCCGCACGCATCTGTGCGATATTTTCTTTCAGCCTTGTAAGTTCGCCCTCCGAAATCGTACCGGCTTCAAATTTATCAATATCCCAGATTGTCTGGTTGGACGTAATCTCCTGTTCTTTCCATGCTGCAAGTCTCTGTGCTGTCTTTGTGAGACTCGCCTTGCTTTTTCCCAGATGTTCCAGAGTCTCGTTAAGTCCTGCAAGTTCTGCTTCCAGTGCTTTATAACCACTGTTATTCAGACGAAGTAAAAGCTCCTCATGCTCCTTTTGCAGTTCTCCACTCTGGCGCATCAGCTCGGCTTTCGTATGCTCCTGTACCTTGATACCTTCTTCTCTGGTTTTAATCTTATCATGGAGTCCCTGGATGTCCGCCTGAAGCCGGAGCATTTCCAGACGGGTAAGACGGTAGTCACATTCCCTGCTTTTTTCTCGCTTATCATCAAAATCCTGATAGATTCCATCGATCTTCTTCAGTTCCTCAATCTCTTCCATCGTTGACTCAATTTTGCTGCGCATTCTGCCATACTGCATGATACTTTCTTTCAGATCCTCAATCTGGATATCCTGTTCCATACAGATATATTCTTTTACAAATTCTTCCAGCTTGATATTCATCCGAAACGGGATTGCCCGCTTAAAAAGACGTGGGAACTTTTCTTTATCCAATCCGCCCAGATACACATCATAAAGCTGACGGCGGAAACGCTCATTGCTCGGTCCACAGTAGAATGCCTCTTCACCAAAGGTACGCTGCAGATATTCTCTTATTTCCACAGTAGAAAGACATCTCTTTTCTCCCCGGTAAGCATTCGCAAGCAGACCGCTTCTGTGCCAGAAAAACAGGCGGTTGATCTCATTTGTTGCTGTCTCCACGTCAAATACAACGCCCACGCACTGTTTCTCATGGGTTCTCGTCTGTTCCAGCTCGATCACAATCGTACTGGAAAAATTCTTATTTCGCAGATACTGGGACTCATTATTTTCACTGATGTTTACCATTCCGCGCAAATACTCGATCAAGGTACGGTCGGAATCATCTGCTGCCGCTTTATTAAAAAATCCACGTCCGTCCGTGTTAGCATAGAGCACAATCTGAATTGCATCGATAACCGTTGATTTTCCACTTCCGGAATGCCCGGTGAAAAAATTGATCCCTTCACTCAAAGTCAGTATTTTTCTGTCTATATAATGCCAGTTGTTCAGGCAGATTTTTGAAATCGCCCAGAACGGCTGCCTGTTATCCAATGTCTCCAAGAGTCTCCTCCTCTTCTTCCCGGCTGCTTCCAAATGATTCCAGAACTTTTCTCACCGCATCTCCCTGCAATACTGCATGGATACACGGATAGATCAGAAGTCTTGTACTTTCATTTAACTCTTCCAGTACATCCAATGGCTCGATCAGCTGGTATTTTTTCAGCATGGCAATAGTTCTTTTCATCTCGGTCGGTGACGGGATACTGCGAAGCACGCGAAAATCTCCTGCTTTTCCGTTGAGTGCCCCCAAGGTTGTCACAATCTGGCTGCTCGACGAAACCGATGCCATCTGCTCATCATAGATCAGTTTCAGCAATAATATGTAAATAGTCGCAAGACGCGGAAGCTTTTCTCCCCAGACCATCTCATCCTGAATATAGATCAGACCCAGATGTACATTCTCGCATAACGTAATGCCGGCAATCTGGAAATACATTTTCAGAAAATCAATGTGCTTTTCGCAGATACGGTACTCTCTCTGATACTGGAGTCTGCCCGCACGCTTGTCAAACTTCCTCTCCAGAAGAAATGTCTGTCTATAGAGAAGCCTGATCACATCTGTCAGATCTTCCTGTTCTTCCTGTGTAAGCTGCTCAAAATATTCTATCATCCATTCTCTCCAATTTCCGTATACTTTTTATAAATGCCTTCTTACAAATTTCAGTGCTGGATAACGATATCCGTTCTTTTCAATCGTTTCCGCATCCTCTTCCAGCGCTTTGTATTTGCTGTTCTTACGGGTACTGAGGTCGTATGCAAGAATTAGCTTTTCAAAATCATCCTCTGATGTAAGGGAAAGCTTTTCCGTATCCAGCATATCTTTCTCCATATGCTCTTCGATAAATTCTTCAATCTGCTTTTTGCTGAATCTGAGCTTGATCCGGTTCAGGCGAAGCACATCTTCTCTGTCCAGATCGTCTACTTCCTCTTCTTGTGCCATCTTGCTGACAAAATCCTTCCGGCTTCTTCTTCGCTTATAAAGAGATTTTTCTGATAGGATTTCGACCAAAGACAGATTCATCTTCTCCCCCGTCTTTTGAATGACCTCTTCATAATCATCCTCTGACATCCGGTTCAGGAGCTGAATCACCAGTCCCTTCGTGTCACTCTCTCCGCTCAAAAGATAATTCAGCCTCGTCACCGTCGCACGCACATATTTGCTGTGCTCCTTATCCATATTGGAAATGCGGTGCTCGATATCATCAAAGCCTCTCTCGATCATATCCAGAAGTTCCAGCACATCTTCTCCCGTATCTCCGGTTGCACGGGCGCGCTCACGGATCTTCTCGATCCATTCCTCATCATCCCGCATCTGACGCAGACATTCTTTGATATCTGTCTTATAGATATAAAAATTATCCGAAGTCTTCAGTATATGGTATTTTTTCCGGACAATCTCTTCCACATATCCGTCCAGATGCTCCTTCAGAAGATCCCCGTAAAACTGCTGTTCCAGAAGCCTTGCAAAAAATTTATCCATGTTATGCAGCATATCCTGCAGTGCTTTGTTGAGCCGTCTGGTATTGATAAGTGCTGTCCGGAGCATATTCAGATTCACCCTCGGATCATTTTTAAACGAGAACAATGTCGCATAGACATTCTGGATATAGATCTCTGTCTCCTCCAGGTCCTCCGTAGAAAGCCGCTCAAAGGCATCCACAAATATTGCTGCATAATCCGGAATTACGATATTCGTCACCAATGTATTATAATCTTCAATTTTCTTCAGCCATCCTTTTCGGATCAGCCAGTTCAGAATCCTTGCCGACGGAGTCTCCAACATATCAAACTCAGTCTCATCTTCCTCCCGCTTAAGTTCGATCTGTTTCTTCATATACAGATCCCGAAGCACCTGAATACAGACTTCCCTGGTCAGGAAATAATTGCTGTATTGGTATTCTTCATTGATCGCCATCAAAGCCTCAATGTATGTCTCTCTGTTCACAGAACGAAACAGACTCCAGAAACTCTCCGGAATTTCAAAACGTAACTGCATGCCTTGCCTTTCTGTAAATTCATAAATTTTTCCATTATCTATAAGTATACCATATTCTAGTCTCTAAATGGAAAAAATTATTTTTCTTGTTCCACGAATATTCTCAGTAAACGGAAAAAGGAAACCGCAAAAATGATTCCTCATCTTGCGGTTTCCTCTTTTTACCTCTTCTTATACCATACACTCGTGAATCTCTTCTTCTTCAAGACCAATTCCCTGCATGACATTTTTCAGTTCTTCCCTGCATTCCAGCGGTGCGCACCAGGAAAGCCCGCATCCTGCTGAAATACTTCTCGGTACCGGGATCATACGTCCCTGTGCACCAACTTTTTTACATTCTTTTTCCATCGCCATCGCATCCGCTGTTGTGTGGAATGTGATGACCAGCTTTAACTCTTTTTTTCTCATTATTCAATCACAATTTCAAATTCAGAGCCCTTCTCGGTAGAAGTTGCCTTCTTTCCTTTGTCCTTCGCAAACTTCTCAATGTTCGTCTTCTGGTGAGGTTCGCTCACAAGAACCTTGATCGGTCCGTTTGCATTCTTCAGTGCCTCTGCGGTAAGCATCAGCGGTTCCGGACACGAAAGTCCTCTTGCATCTACTTCTTTCATATTTTTTACCTGCCTTCCTAGCATATCATATTCCTTATGGATTATCTATCCAAATTTTGTAACTTCTGATTATTTTGCCTGTTCTCTCTTGTTCGTAAATGCAATGATAAAGCATGCAATAATACAGATGATACAAGCAACTTTTCCATTCGGCGTTACGGCTCCTGCAACGAGTTCGCCTGTCTCTGCATTCATTGCGGTTCCGCTTGATGCAAGTCCGAAGTTATGGCAAAGTGCTGCTGCAAAGAACATGCCAAGTACAGTAACTGCTGAATCAGAAGAGCCCTGTCCTGCAAGGATCAGCTGGCGAAGCGGGCATCCGCCGGCAAGAACTGCCGCGAATCCTACTGCATACATGCCAAGGATATTCCACAGATGGTTGGAATGTGCAATGATTCCAGGTGTGTTAAATCCAAGTACGAATCTTCCTGTTGCCAGGTTGAAGATCAGCATTACTACAAAAAGACCTGCAATAATTGTAAGAAGATCAAAGTTCTTCATTAAGATCGCATCACGGATTCCGCCGGCGAAGCACATTCTTGATTTCTGAGCAAGTGCTCCGAAAATAAGTCCGCCGATCAGTGACATGATAATTGGTGCATGAAGACTTCCAGGACCTGCTTCACTTGCTTTGAGAAGTGTTGAGCAAGTTGCAAGAATCAGAATACCAAGCATCAATACCGGAAGCACTGCTCCACTTTCTTTATTCGTCTCATGCGCACGTCCAAGGCTGAATCCTTTTTTAAGGGCAAATGCTCCTGTTCCTACTCCAAGTACAAATCCAATCAGTGCTACCCATGCATTCAGGTCACCTGCTGACATACGGATTACCATACGGAGCGGGCATCCAAGAAAAATCAGGGAACCAATCATAATTACCATACCAAGGATAAAGCGGATCATCGGTGAAGATCCTGCTGTTGAACGGTACTCTTTTGTTGCCACTGAAATAATAAATGCTCCGATTACAAGACCGATGATCTCCGGTCTTGCATACTGTACAACTTCGGCCTGGTGAAATCCCAGTGCTCCTGCCGTATCACGGATAAAGCAGGCAATACAGAATGCCATGTTTGCCGGATTACCAAAGTAAGCCAGACATGCAGCTACAAGCCCACACAGAACCCCCGCAAGTGCAAGCTTCTTCTTTGAATCTGATAAATTCATTTTTCTTCCTCCTTCGTCTTTCTCTCATTCGTCATTTTGACTATTAAAGGCTTTTTTATTACCTTATAATTATACCTTTTGCACAACTTTTTGTCCAATTCATAATTAAAATAGACCGATATATATATTGATACTATCAATACTATACCGGTCTTCTATCAATCTCTGATCTTATAAAATTTTACTCTTCTTCTGCAAGCTCGCAGACTGCCCGGATTGCAGTATCCACTTCTTCCTCTGTGTTATAGTGGGAAAAACTGAATCTGACAGCCCCCTGCTCTACGGTTCCAAGCGCCTCATGCATCCGTGGTGCACAGTGTCCTCCTGAACGGGTAGAAATCCCATAATCTGTCAGAAGTGCATCGCTGACTTCTCCCGAATCATAATCTCTGATATTCAGGCTCACTACCGCACAGCGGTCCATGCTGCTGAAATCCCCATAAATTTTGACTCCCGGGATTTCCTTTACCCCTTCATAAAACCGTTTCATCAATGCCTGTTCCTTTGCACGGATCGTATCAATTCCTGTTTCTTCCAGATATCCGATCGCAGCATCCAGTCCGGCAATTCCGTGTCCGTTAAGTGTTCCTGCTTCCAGTGCTGTCGGCATCTCTTCCGGCTGTGTCTTACTATAGGTCTGCACACCGGTACCGCCTGAAAGAAGCGGCCGGACATGAACGCCTTTTCTCACGTACATTCCACCGGTCCCCTGCGGTCCCAGAAGTCCCTTATGGCCGGTAAAACACAGAATATCAATATGCATCTTCTGCACATCGATCGGAAATACACCGGCAGTCTGTGATGCATCTACCACAAACAACAGACCATGCTTCTGGGCAATCTCCCCGAT
This sequence comes from Coprococcus sp. AM100_B19A, assembly GCF_027662015.1. Lineage (NCBI taxonomy): Bacteria > Bacillati > Bacillota > Clostridia > Lachnospirales > Lachnospiraceae > Coprococcus > Coprococcus sp. AM100_B19A. The sequence continues at coordinate 35,246 of NZ_JAQDKN010000007.1, read as the reverse complement.
CCGCTCCACATCCACTTTGTTTCCCGTCAGATTAGAACCATGGGTACAGACAATTGCTTTTGTATTCTCTTTGATTGCTTTTTCAAAATCTGCATAATCCAGAGTTCCTTTTTCATCACATCCAAGGAATGTCACTTCAACTCCCTTTTTCTCCATCTCATAAAGTGGTCGGAGAACAGAGTTATGTTCCAAAACCGTAGAGATCACATGGTCTCCCGGATTTAAGATCCCCTTGATCGCAATATTCAGACTCTCCGTTGAGTTCATGGTAAATACGATCTGTCTTGCATCTTCCGCCCCGAAAAAACCTGCAAGCTTCTCTCTTGTGTCATATACGGTTCTTGCTGCTCCGAGAGATGCCTCATTGACACCTCTTCCTGCATTCCCCATTGAGCACATTGCTGCGGTGATCGCATCAATTACTTCCTGTGGTTTGCGCATTGTGGTTGCTGCATTATCTAAATATATCATATTGATCCTCTTTTCATTTCCCCATATGTGCATCTGGATAAAAATCCTTTACAATCCGGATCAGATGCTCTGCTGCTGCAGGCAGCTGATAATTTTTATTGTATACAAGGTTCAGATAACGACTGCTTTCGTCCTTCTGTAACGAGAATTCCAGAACCTGTCCGGTCCGGATCTCCTCTTCTGCTGCAAGTTTTGATATGATCGTGATTCCAAGCCCACTCTTTACTGACCTTTTTATCGCTTCCGGATTCTCGATGCTTGCTACAATATTGAGAGTATCAGGCATAATTCCTGCTTTTCTCAATATTTTTTCTGTTTCCTTGCGGGTTCCCGATCCTTCTTCCCGCATAATGACCGGTTCATTCTTTATCCATGTTGCTGTCTTATAGCGCTTCTGTATTTCCTGATAAAACTCGGTATTCGGCATGATAACAACCAGTTCATCCTTATAAAAAGGCATATATCTGCAATACTTTTTTTCAAGTACCGTACCTGTGAATCCAATATCTACCATATGCCCTGCTACCTGTTCAACAACACCGCAGCTGTCATTTTCTGAAATCCGGAACTGCTCATCCGGATAAGTCTCTCTGAATTTCGCCAGAATCGCCGGAAGAACATACTGTGCCGGAATCGTAGAGGTCGCAATTGTAATACATTTTTCCTCTCGATGCGCATCCTTGGAAAATACCTGCTCGATTTCTTTTTCGAGTTCCACCATCTGGCGCGCATACTGATATAATTGCTTTCCTTCTTCCGACAATTTTACTTCCTTTGTATTTCTGACAAAAAGCCGTGAGTCCAGTTCTTTCTCCAGAGAAGAGATATGTGCACTGACCGTTGGCTGCGTCAGGAATAAAAGCTTTGCCGCTTTTGAAAAACTTCCCGACTCAGTTACCTTAACAAATGCCTCCAGCTGCTTTAAATTCATAAATATGCCACCCTCTCACTTTCTCCGCCTGTCTTCTTTGTCACCTTAATGCTGTCCATATATTCTAAAATCGGTTTCGCACTCTTTCTGCTTGTTGAGAACATATCTCTCACCTGTGCGATCGTGATCAGATTTTCTTCCTTCAGATGATTCTGAATTTTTTCCTTCGCTTCATCCATCAGGTGTTTCATTGTAAACATCTCTTCATTGATACGGATTACTTTTCCTTCGTCAATCATCATGAGAACCACATCTTCCGCTGTCTGGCGCGGAATTTTTCCAAAATCAATCTCTGAAAATCTCACAAAATCATATCCTGCTTTTTCAAATGTATCTTCGATCAGCTTCTCTGTCTGGAGATACATCGCGTCCTTCGGAACTTCATATCCCGGAAGCGAAAGATATTCTTCCCTTCTTCCATAGACGTTTTCTCCCGTCATTCTTTCGATATACGCATCAAATATGTTTGGTTTGATCTTTTTCAGGAATGTGTTGTGAATTTCGGCTTTCTTCATTCCATATCGGTATGGATGCTCACTGTGATATTTCTGCAATGTCTCCTCTATCTTCTGACGTACTGCAAATTCGCTGTCTCTGTGCCACAAATATGTGTCCTTCTTCATTGGGAATACAAAGATTGTGCCCGATTCTTCCAGTTCTTCAAGATACTCCTTCAGTTCATCTACGGAATGTGCCATCACCTTTGCAAGCTCAGCAAGTGTGATCATCGTGTCGCCGTGTTCTTTGATCTGAAGCTCCATAACATCGCCAAGTGAACCGGATTCTTTTTTCTTCAGTTCTTCGATTGTCTGTGCATCAAAACGTTTCTTACGCACCGGATTCGGTTCCAGAACGATCCCGCCTCCGATAGTCTCCATCGGCGAATAGAAACGTACTACAAAACGGTCGCCTCGTTTGACCGCAATCTCTTCTTCCAGTCTGAGCTGTACCAGTCCCTCTTCTCCCGGTCCGATCTGCTCCTTATCCAGCAGAACAGCACGGCAGAGGATCTCACTCGTACCCGTGTATAAATGCAATCTCTCATGATTTGTAAGGATACGCATGGAGTCTTCCAGAACTTTCAGCTTCACATCCAGAAGATCTGTATTTTTCATACTGTTCTTCGGCGCAAGCACACACCCTCTGCGAATCTCCTTTTTCTTCACATTTGACAGATTGATCGCCACTCTCTGTCCGGCATAGCATTTGTCCTGATTCTGCCCATGTACCTGAATATTACGAATCTTGCACTCTTTTCCGATCGGATACATTTCCAGAACGTCTTCCCTGGTGATCGTACCGGAGATAAGTGTCCCTGTGATAATTGTCCCAAAGCCTGACAGGGTAAATGCCCGGTCAATCGGAAGTCTTGGAATAGTCTGTGTATCCTTTGCAACCACCTCATCCGACATCAGTTGCTGTATCGTATCCGTCAGTTCATCAAGCCCCTGCCCGGTTGCAGCCGATACTTTAACAACCGGTGCACCTTCCAGAAAAGTACCTTCCAGTTCTTCCTGGATTTCTTCCTCAACGAGTTCCAGCCATTCTTCATCGACCAGATCACACTTGTTGATCACCAGAATGCTCTTCTTGATCCCAAGGAGTCCCAGAATGTCCATGTGTTCTCTTGTCTGCGGCATGATACCTTCATCCGCTGCCACAACCAAAAGTACCAGATCCATTCCGACAACTCCCGCAACCATGTTGTTGATAAATTTTTCATGTCCCGGAACATCAATGATCCCTACACGGTCTCCATTTTTCAGATCAAAATAAGTAAACCCGAGGTCAATGGTGATCCCTCTTCTCTGTTCTTCTTCCCACCGGTCCGTGTTACGTCCGGTAAGTGCTTTTATCAGTGTCGTTTTCCCATGGTCAATGTGACCTGCGGTTCCTACGATAATGTTTTTCATAATAATTCTCCCAGCATCTCTGCTATCTTCTTAAAGTAGCAGGATTCAATTGTCCGCACATCCAGATAAATCGTGTCGTTGGCTGTACGCGGAATGATTGGCATAGAAAGATGCCGCATCTCTTCTTCCAGCTTCGGTACACTGATATTCTCCGGCTTAATCGTAACTGCCATACTCGGAATGCGTTCAAGTGGAAGAGAGCCTCCACCGATCTGTGATTCACACGGTTCCATCCCGATCGTTGCAGCAAGCTGTGCATTCTGCAGAATCCGCTTCAGAGATCTTGCACGCTTTTCCACATCCGCTTTGGACTCTGTGATCATACGCAGTACCGGAAGATTCTGGATTGCCTTTTCTTCTGATAAATATTCCTGTAATACCAGTTCCAGTGCTGCTGCTGTAAATTTATCAATTCGCAGTGCACGTGTCAGCTGATTCTTCTTCATCTGGTCAATATATTTCTTCTTACCGATGATGATTCCAGCCTGCGGACCACCGAGCAGCTTGTCTCCGCTGAAGCATACAACGTCCGCTCCCTTGCGGATGGAATCCTGAACCGTCGGTTCATAGGTCAGTCCGTATTTACTCAGGTCGATCAGCACGCCACTTCCAAGATCTTCGATAATCGGGATATCGTGTTCCTGCGCAATCGGAATCAATTCATCGATCGTAACCGTCTCTGTAAATCCAACAATACGGTAATTGCTTGTATGAACTTTAAGGAGTGCTTTTGTCTCCTCTGTAATCGCTTCTTCATAATCAGAATAATGTGTCTTATTCGTCGTTCCGACTTCCACAAGTGAAGCTCCGCTCTGCTCCATTACATCCGGAATCCGGAATTTGCCACCGATCTCAACCAGCTCTCCGCGGGATACTACAACTTCCCCGCCTTTTGCCATTGAACTTAAGATCAGCATAACAGCCGCAGCATTGTTGTTAACCGCCATCGCAGCCTCTGCCCCGGTCAGTTTGCAAAGCAGTTTTTCAAAATGAGAGTATCTCTCTCCACGTGCTCCTGCTTCCAGATTATATTCCAGATTGGAGTAACCACTCACAATTCCTGCCAGTCTCTCAACATGCTCCTTACTGATCGGTGCACGGCCGAGATTGGTGTGGAGAACTGTTCCTGTTCCGTTGATCACCATTTTCATATTCGGCTCATGCAGCTTTCCGGCATGCCGTTTTATATTCTGCGTAAGCATCCCGATCTGCGCTTTCGCTTTCTCTTCTTCCTCGCACTTTCCGATAAATGTTCTGAGCGCATCCATCTCTTCACGGATCACATCCATCACAAATTCACGTCCATATACATCAATCAGATTCTGTATCTCCTGTTCTTCAAGCAGAATATCTACTTTCGGAATACTGCGAAATAATAAATTTTTATTCATTTTCTCCTCTACCTCTTTGGATTCCTAGTGCAGCCGAATCAGTTTATCGCTCTTTTCTGTTACGGTTCCGATCAGGGATACCTTGGTATCCAGCCTCTTCTTCTCGAATGCTTCCATCACGGCTTCCGCATACTGCGCTTCCACGCTGATGAGCAGTCCACCTGATGTCTGCGGATCATATAACAGATCGATAAAATGATCTTCTACATTTCTGAAATCTACTTTCTGATAAGAATATCCCTTGTTCTTGTAAGCCCCCGCCGGAACAAGGCCCATCTTTGCATAGCTGATTGCTTCATCAAGATATGCAATATCGTGAACATTCAGTTCAAATGTCACATTGCTTGCCTCTGCCATTTCAACACAGTGACCTAAAAGACCAAATCCTGTAATATCCGTACATGCATTTACAGGGAAATGATCCACAACTTCTTTTGCTTTTTTATTTAAAGAAGACATGACAATCTCAGCTTCCCTGATTGCGGCTGCAGATGCCATCTCTCCTTTGATTGCCGTATTAACAATTCCTGTTCCGACCTGTTTGGTAAGGATCAGCACATCCCCCGGTTTACATCCGTAATTCTTAAATATCTTCTTCGGATGTACAAATCCGGACACACAAAGTCCGTACTTCGGCTCATCATCCTGTACTGTGTGTCCACCAACCAGAACAGCTCCCGCCTCTTTTACCTTATCGGCTCCACCGGCAAGAATATCTCCTAAGATCTGTGGATCAAGACAGTTCGGAAATCCTACGATATTAAGTGCTACCTTCGGCTCTCCTCCCATTGCGTAAACATCACTGAGCGAGTTTGCTGCTGCAATCTGTCCAAACATATACGGATCATCCACGATCGGTGTAAAGAAATCTACCGTCTGAATCATCGCAATATCATCTGTAACCTTATAAATCGCAGCATCATCTGATGTCTCGATTCCGACGATCAAATTTTCATCTTCAAATTTTGGTAACTTACCCAGAACCTGGGCAAGGGTCTCCGGACCTACTTTAGCGGCTCATCCGGAAGTTTTTGCATACTGTGTCAGTCTTACTTTTTCTTTATTCATTGCTTATCCCCAACTTATACTTTGTATTTAACATGTTACCTACCGCAAAAAATGCGCACATAGACACATTCTATCATTGGTATTTTCTATTGTAAAGACTGCTTTTGCAATTCATACTTTTCTATGATCAATTCTCTCACATGTTCAGCCGCCGCCGGAAGTTTGTAGTTCTTATTGTATACAAGATTCAGGTTTCGACCGCTGCCAGCCTGTGAAAACGGGAATTCCAGAACTTCTCCTGACTGGATCTCATCTGCAGCCGCAAGTCTTGAAATGATCGTAATGCCAAGACCGCTTTTGACAGATCTCTTGACCGCTTCCGGATTCTCAATTGTCGCAACAATGTTCAAATCATCCAAAGAGATTCCCATCTTTTTTAATTGCTTTTCTGCTTCTTTTCTGGTACCGGATCCCTCCTCACGCATAATCAGAGGTTCTCCTTCCAGCCATTTTAAATCCTTCTGCTCTTTTACGATTTTCTGATATTCTTTCGTATTCGGCATAATAACAACCAGATCATCCTGGTAAAACGGTATGTATTTACAATTTGCTTTTTCGATTACTGTACCGGAAAATCCAATGTCAACCAGATGCGATGCTACCTGTTCAATGACAGTACTGCTGTCACTTTCTACGATTCTGAACTGTTCTTCCGGAAATCTCTCCCGGAATTTCACCAGAATATCCGGCAAAATATACTGCGCCGGCATCGTAGATGTTGCGATTGTAATACATCTTTCTTTCTGCTCTGCTGCTTTTGAAAACATTGACTGGATTTCCTGTTCCAGTTCGATCATCTGACGTGCATACTGATAAAGTGTCTTTCCATCCTCAGATAATTTGACAGTCTTGGTATTACGCACAAACAATCTCACTTTCAGTTCTTTTTCAAGTGTCTGTATATGTGCACTTACTGTTGGCTGTGTCAGATATAGTTCCTGTGCTGCTTTTGAAAAGCTCTTTGAATCGGATACTTTAATAAATGCTTCCAGCTGCTTTAAGTTCATAATTATTCCCTCTCTCTATTCGATCAAATTCGTATAAATACAACCTCTCTGGATTCCTTTATTTCCTTTGATCAAATCGCGCAGCCACATCCATCTTCTACTATCCGATATCAAATACCAGAGAGCAAAGTGCATCTGCCCGAACAGACAAATTCTTTCTGTCCAGGAGGTTACCATCTTCAGTTTTTAACAACTTGTCCAGAACCTGAACAAGGGTCCTTCGACCTGCTTTGATGCCTCAACATGATGTCCTTGTACACTGTGTCTCTCTGATATCTTTATTCATACTTAATTTCTCAACTTTTCTTAAATATTCTCTGTCCGTTATACGGACTTCTTTGTTATATAGTTCTCAAACTATGGTCTGATGATCTTTCCTGCTTCAGCCATAGATTCAACAATACTGTACATATTGGTTACACCACCAACAACAAGCTTGTCTTTTAAGTGATAGTAGTCAAGACATGTACCACATGTAAGAATCTCTACGCCCTGTGCCTCCAGAGACTTCAGATCTTCAATAGAATCTGATCCTTCTGTTGTAAGAGTAGCTCCTCCATTGTAGAAAAGCATCTTCTTCGGAAGTGTATCAAGCTGTGTAACTGCATAAATAAATCCCTTGATCAGGACTTTACCAAGTTCATCATTACCTGTTCCCATACGGTCAGAAGATACAACTACAATGAGGTCTCCCTTCTGATCCGGTGTACATACAACTTCTGCATCTGCTGCCGGTGCTCCCTGCATCTTGATCGTTACTTTGTATTCTTTTTCTCCAAGCTTTTCAGAGCTTACTTCTCCGCCCTGTTCTTTTGCCAGCTTTGTAACATTCTGTACAGCAATCTCATTATCTACTAGTACTTCAATTGTCTCCGGTCCTGTAAGAGCCTGCATTGCCTTTTTTGTTTTGATTACCGGAATCGGGCAGTTATCTCCCATTGCATTAACTGTTACCATAATATTCATTTCCACCTTTCTTTTACGTGAATCTTTTCACTTATAGATACATTCTATCACCCTTCTTCCCTTATGTAAACAGATAGTCCCGTTATTTTTACCAAAAACCAATTGTTATCGCGATAGCTTTTTGTATATTATTGCGATATTTTACATTCGCTTCTTGCAGTATCCTTTCTTCTATAATAAAATAGAAAAGTAAGACAGTATGTCTATAAATATGCATTGAACAAAACTATAGAAAACTGAGAATCTATCGAAAAACGCTTCAGAAAGGATTTAATAATATATGTGGTTAGCAGATGGTTGGAAAGATTATGAAGTAATTGACTCCTCAGACGGAGAAAAGTTGGAACGCTGGGGGCAGTACATCCTGGTTCGTCCAGATCCGCAGGTGATCTGGGATACACCTCGCACAGACAAACGCTGGAAGCATCCGAACGCACACTATCACCGCAGTAAAAAAGGCGGCGGTGAATGGGAATTCTTCGATCTCCCGGAACAGTGGCAAATCAGTTATAAGAATCTTACATTTAACTTAAAACCGTTTAATTTTAAACATACCGGACTTTTCCCGGAACAGGCAACCAACTGGGACTGGTTCTCTGAAAAGATCCGCAATGCCGGGCGCCCGGTAAAAGTACTAAACTTATTCGCCTATACCGGTGGCGCAACACTTGCAGCAGCTGCTGCCGGCGCACACGTAACTCATGTAGACGCTTCCAAGGGAATGGTTACATGGGCAAAAGAAAATGCTGTTTCTTCTGGACTCGGCGATGCACCGATCCGCTGGCTGGTTGATGACTGTGTCAAATTCGTAGAACGCGAAATCCGCCGTGGCAATCATTACGATGCGATCATCATGGATCCACCTTCCTACGGTCGTGGACCAAAGGGCGAGATCTGGAAGATTGAAGACGCAATTCATCCACTGGTAAAACTCTGTACGAAGATTTTATCCGATGATCCGCTGTTCTTCCTGATCAATTCTTATACGACAGGACTTGCCCCGGCAGTACTGACTTATATGATCGCGACTGAGCTTAAGAAATACGGTGGACATGTGGATTCACAGGAGATTGGACTTCCGGTATCTTCCAATGGACTGGTGCTTCCTTGTGGGGCAAGTGGAAGATGGGAGAAATAAGACTGGGAACCGAGTTGTTCATTCTTTCTTAGAATCGATTATTTTATGAATAGTATAAATTTGATTTATGCAATCATAAGAGTTCTAAAATAAAAGAGAAGTCATCTGATATGAAATGGATTTTCCTTGCCATAAAGCTTGTGCTTTAAAGTGAAATCCTTTTCTAAACTCAGATGACTTCTCTTTTTATTTTTCGTTTTCCTTTGGTTACATCTTTTCTTTGGATTACCCATCTGATGATTTATTGAGGATGCTCCATCAGATAGCCTAGAAATGCCTGGCATCCTTCCATCACATCATCGAATGTCTCATCAAAATTCCCCGTATACCATGGATCTGCAATGTCTCCCGGGCGATCCGTGTAGTCCAGAAGTCTCTGTACCTTGTGTTCCGGATCACTTCCGATAATTCTCATAATATTCTGTATATTGTATCGCTCCATACAGATAATGTAATCGAATGCGGCATATTCTTCTTTACGCATCTTGCGTGCACGGTGATTGCCACACGGGATGCCTTCCTCGCGGAGTTTCTTCTGCGTGCCGCGGTGGACCGGGTTTCCATGTTCTTCGTTGCTTGTACCGGCGGAATCGATGAAAAAATCGGATTCTATGCCGGATTGTTTAACTAAATGTTTCATAACGTATTCTGCCATGGTGGAGCGGCAGATATTGCCGTGGCAGATAAAGAGCACTTTTATCATGCAATTTTACTTCCTCTCTTATAAATTTAAAATCTCCTATATACCTAATTACTTAATTATATATTTCGTGCCTCTGCCTTTACCTTCAATTGCTATCACACCTTTTTCGCACATATCTTTCAGCAACTTTGTTGTCTTTGATTTTCCAAAAGGTATATATGGTGCAATTTCACTTATTGGTTTCAGCATAGTCTTGCTTAAGAGTTTATAAATTACTTTTTCGTCTCCGGTTAAATTAGCATCCTTTTCAAATAAAGGAAGCACAATTTTTATAGCATTCTCTGACACTTCAAAATCCGGTTTCACCAGACCTTCTGCATACAGTTGTTTTATTCTTGTAATTCCGGTTCCAAATATCTCGACAAATCCTAATCTATAAAACACATTTGCAAGATTTCTGTTTCTTAAAACGGAAAGTTTACCTGACAAATATTCTTCTACTGTTATTCCGGACGGCAATCCACCTGGAGATACAACTTCTACTCTGTCATCAAACATGGAAACTCTGATGTGTGAATCCACATCCCATACCCTATGGATCAGAGCATTCGCAATCGCTTCTCTGAAGGCTGCTTCTGGTATCTTCTCCATCTTCTTTCTGTCAGCACCTTGTATTACTTCATACTGATAGTAATCCCTAAATACAGCAAGTGCCTTTTCATACGCATCCAAAATGGATATATTTTCAACCGTTGTTCTCTTTTGAATAATACTGATATTTTCCCCGAACTTGACAATATCAATTCCCGGAAAATGATTTTTATCCGCCAAAAGACCTGCTGCATTATTAAAACCATTTACATTGTCATACAAGTTCAATGTTCTCAATGTATCTTGATTAAAAGTTTCAATCTGAATACTTTCTTTCAACTTACACTGTAAAACTTCGAAAGACAAATCCTGATCTTTACAAGGTAATTCTTCAAATCTAATATTTTTGCCGTCTAATACAAGTCTTGAAAATTCCAGAGTATCTACCTCTATCGTTGCTGTATCATTTCGTTTGTATGCTTTTGATTTATATAAATATGGTTTCTGAAAGCCACTGGTTACAGTGAGTTTTATCATCTGATCATTATTCTGTATTTCAAGTGTATAGTTCGGTTGAGGCGAAATACTGTCATTGATTTTATTTTCGATATCCAGACACGCCTGCTTTACATCCGGCAAGCCTTTTACATTTCCATCATCATCTACTCCAAAAAGAATTGTTCCACCATCGTAATTCGAAAAGGCACTGACTGTTTTTAAAAAAGTATTCGTAATCGTTTCTTTGAACTCTAATATTCTCGTTTCACGCATAATGATCGCATCCTTTCCAACTTCATTGATTATATTATATGCATAAATGCGCGAAAAAACAATCGTAAATTTTTGTGATTGTTTTATGGCTATTTTTTCAATTCTCTCTGGTGGAATTGATTCAAGTAATTCACTTGCTTGATCCCTTGTAAGTTTTAATTCTTCTCTTCTTGAAAAATATCTCCTGCTATGTAGCTTGATGACTCAAATCTCACGAATTGGCTCTTTGTCATTTCCGATGCGCTACTAATTCGATTCTCGTAACATCAAATTTCTTTATACGAGCACCCTGATCTGGATCATACAATTCCACAACTCCTTCAGCGTCGCCAGACACAACATCCGCATACGGAAACACCGGCTTCATCCAAACGCTCTTTCAAAAGTCGGTTTTCATCCTCCAATGCCTGTATCCTGGATTGTAATGAATTAATTAAATCTGAATATTGCTATGTCGGTTCGTTCATCGCTATCACACTCCCATTTCCCCATAACCTCTATCTTCTCGTATTTTCCGGTTTCCGAATCAATAACAATCATCGCAGATTCTCCAATCTGTCTTCCGTCTCCATAGGTAGAGAACACATCTGTCGATATGATGCTTTCTTTTTCAAATATCTTCTCCACCGGAGTGTGCCCTACCACCTGTTTGTAGGTATCTGGCCTAAATATCTCTCTGGTCTCGTACTGTGGTCTGAACCATAAGGGTGATTCGTCATTCCAGAGGAAATCATGAGAAGCATCGTTCACCGCTGCAATGACATCATCTATCTCGGCATCCAACAAATCCTCGTCTAACCATTTCAGGAAATCAGCCGTAAGCCCTCCATGTGAGAAAAGCACATTGTCAATCCGATGCATTATGTCGATCTGTGTTGGACTCTTAAGGCTGTTCTCAAGTTCTTCAAACTTTGATATAACCATCCTCTCAGCATAAGGAGAATACCCGGTCTCTAGTCTGCCCCACGGGTAGCTAACATCATGATTACCATAACACCAGAGAGTATCCGGATAGTCCACAGCAAATGTGATTGCCTGGTCAAATGTTTCCTTATATTGCTCTATCTGAAATTCCATATTCCAATCATCCGGAATATCCATTAGGCATACAGCCCGATCTGCCTTACCGTCTTTTAAAATTTTCTCTGCCCTGTCGAATATCCATGTTTTCAGATGAATATCCGGTATTACAAGTACTCGCATAACTCCATCTCCTAAAATTGAAACACAAACTTATATTAGTTTAGTACCATTATAATTCCTCCAACAGTTTCTCAATACTCATTTCTATTCTTTCGTCTTCGTTACCTCTGAATGTACATACAAGTGAAACAAGATCAACACATCCTTCCTTTGCGAAATAGGAAGGATTGTATTTCCATAATTGTACTTTCAAGCAGTCATCCGGATCTTCAGATCTGGCATCCACAATTTCCAACTGATCAACAACTTCCTCACCCTTGTAGATTGCGCGTTCCTCTATTCTAGGTGGATTTAGTTCTGACACTTGACTAAGTGCACTTTCTCCTGCGACAAATGATTCAAAGGTTGCTTCACATCGCATAATTGTAATCACTTTCTGCACCGGATTAATCAAATATGCTTTTGCCTTTTCATAATACTCTTTGCGTGAATAATTCCTTTTAATGGAAATCTCTGTTCCTGATTTAAGCTGCTCAATAAGACCCATTTTCTCCAATTGCGCCGTCGCTCTTGTAACAGATGTTTTTGTAAGATTCAACTTATTCGCAACCTCGCTTTTTAATGCTGATTCCTCATCATTCATATATAGCAATTCAAGAAATACCATCTGTGTTGCCGGCATCATCTTGTCCACTTTAACAAGATGCTTTCTATAAACATCCTGCAACACTATTCCCATAAATGGTAAGAATACATTTCCCGGTAGATCCACAAACGGAACTCCGATTTTCACCAGAGCATTCCTCATGGACACACTGTTTAATGTCACTTGAAATACAACCGGGCACTGCAATGCTTCCTCATACTTTACTTTCTGTTTTTTCATTGCTGCAACACTTAGCTCCGTTTCCTTCATAACATCTATTATGGCAAAGCTAACACCATATATTTCAACCATCATAATATCACGCATAGTCATAAAGATCGGCAATGGCAATTTATTCTTGTATTCTGCTATTTTTACTTTGCAGCCGAAATACTGCTCTAATTGATTTTTCATCCGGCGTCTCCTTGTAACATATTTTTATGTATAATAACATATTTTCTGTTATTATATTGTAACATCTTGGTTTTTATGCAAACGAAAAGGGGCTGTGAAATAAGTCCCTAAAAGAAATAGGACCATTCGTTCATGCGAAAGGTCCTATTTTTGTGGTAAAATTAACTTGCGATGAAAACTTTACACAATAATTATTGTAATTCAAAACAAGGATATTTACCACTGTTTCTTTCAGATTATTTGGATCTGCTGGATCCTGTTTTAACATTTGACAGATTGATGGGCGGAATCGATTTAAACAAGTATCTGACGGATATTCCGGAGTATACAACCGGACGACTCAGATATAATCCAGTCAACATGTTAAAAACAGTACTTTTCGGATTTATGACTAGCGGCTACTGCTCTCTGAGAGAACTGGAAGACAACTGCAAAGTTAATATCAGGTTCATGTATCTCATGGATCACCAGACTCCGTCATACAGAACCTTTGGATATTTCATTAATGAAATACTTCAAGATAAGATTGAAAACATTTTTAACGACATCAATCATGCTATCTTTAACGAGGAGCATGTAGATCTGCAACATCTCTACATCGACGGCTCCAAGTTTGAAGCAAACGCAAACAAGTATACCTGGGTATGGAAGAAGGCTACCGAAAAGTTCCGTTACAAGCTTTACGAAAAAATCACTGCGGAGATTGAGGAAATTAATGCAGAAATCGCATGGAGCGGGGTGCAGATCACAACAAATCCGGAGTATGTACCGGATTATCTGAATGAAATCGTTGAGCAGCTAGTACTTTTATGGGAACTGGATAAAAGTACATTTGTTTACGGAAGTGGAAAGCGAAAATCCAAAGAACAGCGACATTATGAACACTTGACTACTTTCTGTCAGAAACTTCAAGAATACATGCAAAAAATTGAAATCTGTGGTCCCAATCGAAACAGTTACTCTAAAACAGATAACTCAGCTACCTTTATGCGTATCAAAACGGATTACATGGGCAATGATCAGCTTCTGCCAGCATATAATGTACAGATTGGTGTAGCAGATGAATATATTGCAGTTGTTGACGTGAACCATTATCGTTCGGATATGGATTGTTTCGTTCCTTTGATGGAGCACTTCAAACAAACTTATGGATTCTATCCCAAATATCCTGTGGCAGATGCCGGATATGGCTCATACAACAATTATATTTTCTGTGAACAGAACGGAATTGAAAAGTATATGAAATTTCCAATGTTTAAAAAGGAAACTAAGGATCGGAAATATCATGAAGATCCATTTCGTGCAGTTAACTTCAGAATTGATGAGCAAGGTGTCATGAGATGTCCTAACGATAAAGCATTCCATTTTTTATACAGAAAAAATGTGAGGGGAAATCAATACGGACGTAAGGAAGAACTGTATGAATGCGAAGACTGTAGTGGATGTCCATATGCAGAGAAATGTAAGAAAACAGATAAGAATCGAACCGTTCGGATCAATCAGGAATTAACTTCCATGCATCAGGAGGTAATCGAAAACCTAGAAAGTATCCACGGTGCGTTATTACGAATGAACCGTTCGATACAAGCAGAAGGCACTTTCGGAATAATGAAAAACGACCGTTGGTACAAGAGAATTGTCCGAAGAGGCATTCATTCAGTCAAACTGGAAGTTTTACTCGTGGCGATAGGCCATAATCTATATAAATATCAGAAAAAAAAGATGAGAAACAGAACTGCCGCATAGATTCAAAAAAAGAATTTCTATGGGGTAGGGGAAGTGCGCTTTCTTTGCGCATGATTTCAGTCATTTATACACAACAGGTACAAAAAGGGAGATGCGAAAAAACTCAATCGAGTTTTTTCACATCCCCGAAAAATTTATATTTTTTCAATTGTCTACTTGACGGGGAGCAGTTCATTTATCTACTGTAACAGCCTCGTTTAACATATCTTTATGATAGGCTTATTGTAATAATTCTTTGTTTTACTGTCAATACTTTTGATTCGCTTCACAGAATCTTCATTTTTAGCATATAGGACGGACGCATGCCTTAACCGCCAGCACATTTTTGTGGATCTGGCTCTGCCGCGCTGATTCCCTTTTCCTGATTCAGGCGAAGATCAAGCGGTCCGTCTGCACGGAAAGAAAAACCACGCTTCAGATTGTCGATCTGCATGAACGATCCCCCGAAATCTGCAAGAATAAAATCAAATCCACCGGCTTCTTTTGCAATCTCATCGATTGTACAGAAATTCTGAAGTTTGACCGTCAGAATGTCCTCTCCAAAGCTCTGCTCTGCCAGACGCTTACGAGGCTATGCAGATTCCTCCTGATCCACATCTGTTGCATACATATGACCTTCACCATGCAGGCATTCCAGCCGGAGTATTTCCCTTATATCGTGCTCTTCGTTTGTGTGGTGTCTGTGTTTCCTGTTCCATTTCGTTCTCCCTGCCTATTTTTTATAAAAATCATTAGAGTCATATTCGCATGTCAGCGTTTTAACAGGAATTTTTCTATTTTTATCTTCGATTTTTTCTACAATCATCTCTCCGGCAAGTTTTCCCATTTCTTTCATTGGCTCATATACCACTGGAATCCTGTGCATGAAGCGATTTGCAAAATCAGAATCCACAAAACCACCTACTGCAATTTCCTCGCCGAGTTTCAGATTTCTATCCTCCACATAGTTCAGTACACTGTGAGTCATTGCCGTATTTGTGGCTATAATTGCCGTACATCCGGCCTCTACCAATTCGCCAGCTACATCATAGGTGTCTTTTTTTCGGTCAATATATCGAACATACTGTTCTGTCTCCGGTATCTCATATTGTTTCAAAATCTGCTGGTATACTTTTACCCTTTCATAAGTCGGACTAATCTGTGGCAATCCAACCAGAAAACCAATCTTTCTGAAACCATTTTGGATCATTTCTTCCAGCATCTTTGCAGTTGCCTCCTGACAGTCAAGAATAACACTGTCATAATTTCTGTCCGGGAGCACCCGATCCATAAATATCATTGGGAATTTGTCCGGTATCTGCCTCTTTATTGTCTTAAAATCTTCTGATGTAGAAGCAATTACAATCCCATCTACGACCCCCGAAGCCAGATTTCTCAGTGCCTGTTTTTCCATCTTGAGGCAGTCCCTTGTATTGGAAATGACCAGATTGTATCCCTGCTTTGATATCACATCATCTACATCTTCAATAAGTGCAGCAAAAACAGAGTTTGTAATATCCGGTACAACAAGTCCTATCATCATTTTTTTTCCGGTACGAAAAGTCCTGCCAGACGCATCTGGTGAATACCCCAATTCTTCTACTGCATCCATGACTTTTTTTCTGGTCTCTTCGGATACAAAACGTGTATGATTCAACACGTGCGACACTGTAGATATAGAAACATTGGCTTTTTGAGCCACATCTGTAATCTTTGCTTTCATATACATTCACTCTCTGTTTCTGTTAATTTTATATGGACTATATGATTTCCTGTCAGACTATATGGTATAAAATCAACCTTTTCATCATCCAGTATAACACATTCGACAGTTCCAGTTCCACTTATTTTAACAGTTAATTTTGCCGATTGATAATTCAGATTCTGTATTTCAATCTCTTTAAATATTTCTGGAACACACGGATTAAATCTCATGCCCTGTTCATCATAACTAATTCCGAAAACACCATATAAAATCTGAGCTGCAAACCCGCAAGCATGCCAAAGTTGTCCAGGCCATCTCCAGGATTTTCCTGTATCCGCTTCAAGAACTTCATGGAAATTTTTATGCAAAACAGCTGTTCTCATCTGCTGTGCAATCATAGTCAGCAATAATTCTTTATTCTGCGATTCAGCCGCAGCAGAAGCAAATCCTGATTCCCACACCGGCCAGACTGGTCCTACAAAATGATTATGCTCTTTGCGATGAGGAAACAAACGTATTCCATATGGAGTCATTGCAGTATGTATTCCACTGTTCAGGATTTCTCTTTTCTGCTCCGGTGTTGCAATATGGAACTTATCCCACAGAGCGGCTTCCTCACCGGAAGTCTCCCATATCTGATTTTCATATGCTTCACTGCCTTTTGGACCACTTGTAAAGTATCCTGCCTCATCATTCCAGTATTCTTCACGGATTTTTTCACATAATTGTTCGGAAATCTTACTCCATTTTTTGGATTTTTCATTTTCTCCATGCAAAAGCTTTTCTATTTTGGCCATAGAATCATATGCTTTCATATAATAACATTCACTGCCAAGTGAATATCCTGCATTTTCCGGTTCAGGGAACGCATCATTAGAAGTAGACTGTTCTGCACGTACAAGACCTTTTTCCTCATTATATCTATTTTCAATTTCTGTCATTGTTTCTAACAGTGTTTCATATCCCTCTTCAAGTGCACTTCTGTCACCTGTAGCCAGATAATAATCCCACAATCCAACAGCCCCCATTGCCGGTCCGTCACTTCCATTGTCAAATCCTTTTTTTACAGCATACAAGAGTGAGCGTCCTGCTGTTTCCGGATCGATCAGGTTTCCGCCACGCATTGCTATATGTACAGAGTCTCTGAGCCAGACTCCAAACCCTTCACCTTTGCACTGAAAGAGTCCTGCCTGCCACAGATGCTCCTGCCCAGGGAGTGCATAGCCACCATTCGTACAACAATCGAAGACTGTCATCGCCAGATTCCATGTTGCTGAAAGAATATCTGAAGCAGATTTCAGTGTCGGATATTTTTTCAGTGACAGATCTGCGGTCCACTTATCAGTTCTCCATGACTTTCTTGTCATGTCGCCCCATTTCGTTTTTCTCCACTGAAATTCTTCAAGAATCCTGTCTGCTGACACAATTTCCTCCGGACTGATGATATAAGCATCTGGTCTACCATAACAGCTGTCTTCAACATGGTTATCGAAAACTTTGAATTTATCATTTGCGAAAATAAGCCTGTCCTCTTTCTTTTTTCTTCGCAATGCTTCTGTCGCATCTTTACTGTATGCCAGTCCTCTGAGTCCATATACAACAATCTCAGTCTCTGTATCTTTATCCGTTTCTACTTGAATATGTGGATCATTGTCTTCGCCTACTCGGATTTTCCCAAGATTTCCACTAATATCAATAACACTGATTTCTTTTGCTTTATTAGTCAGATTATTTAGCAGTACCAATACTTTGTTATCTGCGATTATTTCCGTCAGATACTGATCAAATATAGTGACAAAAGACAGTTTCTTATCGCATTTTATTTCCATCTGATACTTTCCACATGTAAGCACTTTTTTCTCAGAATTCCAGCAAAGTTTTTGATATGGAAGTTGAATTTCAACCTGTTTTTCACTGTTTATTTCCATGTTAAATATGGCTTCATAAGCATGTGCAAAAATATCATCGGGAGACATGTCTGCCTCTTTGATTTTTATATTCGGCCATGTATCCGGTGCTATACGAAATCTCAGTGCACAATCCAAATTTGATGTTTTTTCGCTAAATTCACGCTTCCAGATCCTGTGAGAAGAAATATCTGTACAAAATTCCCCGTTTTCTCCCGAAATATAGGGAATCGTGATGTAGTTCTGCATACCATCAGACTCTGTCAATGCGTAAACCACTTTTTTATCATCGTATCCAAAGCAATAGATTTGCCTGATATCACCATAAATGTTTACATTTTCACACTTCGAAAGATCATTTTCTGCAATAAATTTTTCTGCAGATTCTGAATTAAAAAAAGTATTTGTTTCTGCATCTAGACAGCAGATTTCACTCTTTCCGTACTCTTCTGCTTCATATTCTACCTGCAGTTTCGTCTGAGCATAACCCATTTTTCTGAGTTCTGTAATACAGCTGTTCTGTCTGAAATAATGTACTGACTTTTCCAGAGCTGCCCTGTATTCTTCTTCATACCGCCTGCTTCCATAACTTTCTCTGATTTTCACAAGTTTTCCCTCCTATTTGATGCCAGACATTTTTATACTGTTCTGCAGGTGACTTTGCAGAAGAAGTGATATCAAGAATACCGGAAGGCATGCAAGCATTGCACTTGCAATAACCACATTCCACTTAGTATTATAGCCGCCTACCATGTTAGCAAGATAAACCATAACTGTTCGATATTCCGGTTTCTTATTTACAATCAACGGCCACAGGTAATTGTTCCAGTTCCCCAGGAAAAAAGCAATACTCAGTGGGATAATAATTGGTCGTGAAAGCGGAAATATGATTGTAAAAAACATTCTGTATGTAGAACATCCGTCGAGTTTTGCAGCCTCTTCAAGATCCGCAGGGAAACTCATATAAAACTGTCTGAACAGAAATATACCATAAGCATTAAACAATGCCGGTAACAGAATTCCAGCATAACTGTTTGTAATTCCTAATTGTTTACATATCATAAACAAAGGTACAAGAATAGACGATACCGGAATCATCAAAGTACTGATGATCACTGTAAACATTGGCTTTTTCCCCGGAAAATTCATTCTTGCAAATGCGTATCCACACATTGAATGAAGAATTAAAGCAATAATCGTAACTGCTACTGCAATAAGGAATGAATTACCGATTGCAACAAGAAAATCCGGTGTTATCGCTGATTTTATACTTTCAAAAGAAGGAGATGCTGTGATCAGTGATCCTACAAAAACAGTTTTTTCATTTCTGAAACTTACCATAAATAAAATGTAAATCGGAAACAACATTACAATTCCCAATATTATAAGAATTACTGCAAGTATGTTATTTGTTTTTTTCTTCATATCATCATTCCTCCTTTCCATTTATTTTTAACATAATAACGGCAAGCACTGTCAAAATTAGAAACATTACAACTGACAATCCGGCTCCATATCCAGCCTTCATCATTTCAAATGACTGTTTGTATATATACAGACTGGCAACTTCTGTCGATTTTGCCGGTCCACCCCCGGTCATTACCATGATAAGATCCAGACACTGGAACGATGCAATCACTGATGTGATCAGTACAAAAACGCTGGTTGGCTTTAATAGCGGAAACGTTATCTTCCAGAAAGTCTGCCAGGAATTTGCTCCATCCAGTTTTGCTGCTTCATAATAGCTGTAAGGTATATCTTTTATTGCTGATAGAAAAAGAATAATATTATAACCCAGATTGATCCATATCAAAACAACTGCAATGCAAACCATTGCCTGAGAAGTAGATCCCAGAAACTTTTCTCCTTTCAGTCCAAAGGCCTTCAGAAATACATTGATAAATCCACTTCTGTCCATATAAAGAAACATCCACAGACAGCTTGCAATTACAGATGTGATAGAATATGGAAGCAGAAAAGCTGTTTTTACAAATCCGGCAGCTTTTTCGTTTTTGACATAGTTAATCAAAACTGCAAATAATATTGATAATATAAATAATGCCGGAACATACAGTAAAGTTAATTTAAAAGTTCTTCCCAGAGACTGCCACCATTCAGAGTCACTAAACATTGTGACATAATTCTGTATTCCGATAAATTGCTTAATGTTAGCGAAGTTCCAGTCATATAGGCTCATATAAAATGAATATATGATTGGTATGATAATAAAAACCAGAAGACCAATAAAATCAGGAAGAACAAATGTATATGTTACAAACATCTGTTTCAATTTTTTACCGGACATTTTTCCTTTCTGCTTCATAATTCTACCTCTTGATTTAATATTTTAGTTTAATGCCTCAATCTGTTCCTGTGCCAACTGTGCCGCATCCGCTCCTGAACTTCCGCCAAACATCACAGACTGCAATGTATCTCCCATAATATCAGTTACTTCAGATGAATACTGTGGTTCAGGTCTTGCCGTATCATAAAATTCGGTGAATATTGCCTTCATGCCTTCCTGAAAAAGTTCTTTATTTTCTTCAATTACAGACTGGCGCGCCGGATATGCAAATTTGGCTTCTGTACACCATTTTGTGACATAAGTTGTATCATCACTTCCAAAGCACCAGAAAATAAAGTCAGCTGCTGCATCAACATCTTTGCTCTGGCTGGAAACTGCCATCATCTGACCTCCTGCAACAGTTACAGGATCTTTTCCCTTCGGTGACGGAAGTGGTACAACTCCAATATTATGCCCATCTTTGTTGTATTCTTCTGCTGCATTTATCATATATGTTCCGCCAATCTGCATAGCTGCGACGCCATTTGCAACATTATCAATACTCCATGGTCCGTTCTGTAATGATGACGGGCAGTATTCATTCTGATAAAATGAACCCCAGAAATCAAGAGCATCTGCCATGCTGTCTTTGCCGGCCGTTACATTTCCATCAGCATCATAAATGTCTGCATCATCCATCCACATAAATGGCCACCAGTTAAACAACGTATATGCTGTTTTTTCTACCGGAAGAACAATTCCGTATCTGTCTTTTGTTGTGAGTTTTTCAGCTGCACTTTTCAGTTCTTCCCATGTTTTCGGTGGTTCAATACCTTCTTCTTCAAGTGCATCTGCATCATAAAACAGTCCAAGGGTTTCACACTCAAATGGCAGTGTATAGATTTTTCCGTCATCTCCGCTTGCCGCTTCAAGAAACGACGGAAGAATATCTTTTTTCAGATCATCCGTATAATAAGAAGAAAGATCTGCAAGCATTTCCGCATCCGAGAATTTTTTAAAAGTCGCCGGTTCCACCCAGAGGATATCAGGGCATTCGCCATTTGCATATGCGGTTGTCACAAGTGTTGTCGTATAATCTGTCTGATTGACACTTGAATATTCAACCTTGACTTTATCCTGTGACTGATTATATGCATTTACCATATCCTGAATAACATCTGCCTCAGTTCCTGTATGGAAATCCCAGAAAGTAAGTTTTTCTTTATCGCCCTCTGAAGAATCCTCTTCACCGGTATTATTTTCTGTTCCTTTTTTTCCAGCTACTGCACTGTCATCTGATGTACTGTCTGAACTGCTTCCACATCCGGTAAATACCGCTGCTGTCATACTCAAAACCATAATCATTGATAAAAATTTTTTTAAATTCATAAAAAGCCCCTCCTTTTGCTACACACGTGCTTATTTATTTTTCTTTATCAAATTCTTTCTTTACTTTATGTGCCAGTTCTTTGTTTCCAGTTTCTGACGGTGCTGTTCTTGCTGCATTGAGTCTGATCTGTTCAGCCTTTTCAACTTTAAATTTTTCCATTCTTTCATTTCTGCTTCTGTAAGCTTCCTGCATCTCCGGTGTAAGTTCTACCTGATGAGCCGGTTTCGGAATATCAAAAGTTCTCTTAAGCGGAATTCTCTCTTCTACCGGCTGAATCGTTACCGAAGTAACAGGAGCTGCCTGATACCAGTACGCTGTGCATGACCAGTCATCTGACAGATGATTTGCATGACCATGTTCCATGCTGATCTGAATATGCTTTTTAAAATGGATCGGATCTGTAAGATGGAATCTATAGGATACCTGATAACCTTTTGTATCTCCGTCATGCATAATCGTACCATTATAAGGTGACTGATTTCTCTGCATTCCCCATGCATGGTTAAAATAATCCTCTGCACCAGTTCCATTAATACTTGGTTCTTCTTCATCATCAATCAAAATCATGTCATCGCCTTCGCCCCACCAGCTGCCCTGGAAATGAAGCACAGAAAGATTACAACCAACATAATGACCACGGCCTTTTGTATCCAGCATCAGGAAATTCTCTTTACCGTCAAAATTAGGAACACTGTTTACTTCCGGAGAGTTTACGCAAAGATCATTTCCCCAGCCACTGCATGGCATATCACGTCTCCATGCTGCCTGAAAATAAGCAATATCCGGAGTCTCTTCGTGATAAAGTTCATAATCAATATGGAAAAACAATCCAAGCGGTCTTTCATTTTCATTGATAACTTCTATTTTGGCCCGTTTGTTAAACGGCATCGGAAAATAGCAGTTCATGGAAGCCGTTCCACCAAAAGTCAGTTCCTCACACGGTCTTGAAGATACATTAAAAGGAATTGACGAAAAACTTGACGGCATAGAATGACCAATACAGAAGAAATCTCCCAGCGGTGCCAGCACACTGGGACCATCAAAATCATCCCAGGTCATACGAATCAGGACCTTACGGTAATAATCCGGATCATTGATTTCCCAGTTAACGCCTTCCGCATTTTCCATTTCAGTTACCGGTGCAACAGAGCCACTTAAAACCGGATGCTGAATAGACGGTCCGAGAATTTCTCTGCAAAAAGTCGTTACCCAGATATGATTGATGCAACCTGGTCCTTCAACGTCCGCCATAACCGCTGTATCCCCTGCATTTACAAGCCAGTAATCTTTATTTCTGCCACTCTGATCCCAGCTTGAAGCTCTGGCAGTTCTTGCATCTGCTACTGTTGTAAGATTTTTTAAAAAAGACATATTATTTTTCTGCATTTTTTCTCCTCCTGATTGAACTTTCTGTAGATAAACGTTTGCGCAAACGTTTTTATGTATTTAGTATATCATTCACTTTGAAATTGTCAATTAGTATTTTTTAACAATATTAATTCTCAAATTTCGTTAATGTTTTTTTTGCATTCATTATTTAAAAATTAATTTTTACATGTCTCCCATTCCTCCACCGGATCGAGAGCGTATATTGTTTCTTTGTTTTCCTGATTAAATACTCCTCATTATCTTCATGATAACGAAGTTCCGGATTTTCATCTCTTGTCCTCTTTATTTTCTCTTGTAAAAAAGATGTATTAATGACATAAGAAGGGCATACCAGACTGTCATCCAATCCAAGCCTTCTGAATCTGTTTGGTAAATCATCAAACTGAAGGTCAAATACTTCTTTGATTTTGCCACAAAGCTTTTCATTTTCACTTTGTATAGCATATTCATACAAAGATACCAACACTGCTTTATATGGTGCTTGAAATGTCGACATATCCGCAGTTATTGGCTGAGAAATTCGGGCACGAAAAAAAGCCCCGGTAGTTTTTCTTAACTACTGAGGCTTTCGTCTCTTTCTTGTATTCAGTTATCTATGCCCTCTTTCATCAGCATAATCATTGTATCAGGATAAAGTTCACAAAGTATCCGCAATACGTTCCCATAAGTTCATGATATTAGTGGAATCGCGCACATTTTAGTACAGAATGTTCAATACAATACTGTTATCAAACATTTCATTCCCCTGCCTATTGTA
Source organism: Coprococcus sp. AM100_B19A (assembly GCF_027662015.1). Taxonomy (NCBI): domain Bacteria; kingdom Bacillati; phylum Bacillota; class Clostridia; order Lachnospirales; family Lachnospiraceae; genus Coprococcus; species Coprococcus sp. AM100_B19A. The sequence continues at coordinate 10,996 of NZ_JAQDKN010000007.1, read as the reverse complement.
ATTTCCCATATTCTTCATCACTTACCGGTTCAAGCCATTCATTAGAACCATTTTCGCCCGGAACCTCTATTGCCAGATGAGAAAACCATTCATCCGGTACAGCACCATGCCAGTGTTTAACACCTGTAGGAATATTGATGCAGTCACCTGGCTTCATTTCTATAGCTTCTTTACCTTCTTCCTGATAATATCCTCTTCCGGCAACGCATACCAGAATCTGTCCGCCTCCACTTTTTGCATGATGGATATGCCAGTTATTTCTGCATCCTGGTTCAAATGTCACATTGAAAATTCCAACCTGAGAAGTAGAAATCGGTGCAAGAAAACTTCTGCCCGAAAAATACTGTGCAAAGCCATCGTTTGGTGCACCAATTGGAAATACCATCTTTTTTGCATGCGCCCGCATCGCTTCCTCTTCGTATGACAAATCTCCTTCGCCTGTTTCCCACACTTCCTTTGCAAGATTGAAAACAGCCCATGCTTTTGGCCAACCTACATAGAATGCGACATGTGTGATCACTGCAGCAATCTCTTTTTGTGTCACACCATGATTTTTTGCATTTTGAAGATGATATCTTAAAGATGAATCCGTAATTCCGGAAGCCATCAGAGCAACCACTGTAATAATGCTTCTTGTTTTTACGTCGATGTCCTGATTATTCCAGTTTTCGCCGAAAAGTACATCATCGTTAAAATGTGCAAATTCCGGTGCGAATTCACCAAGTGTATTTCTCCCTGCTGTCTGTACTATTTTTCCCATATTCTGTATACCTCCATAACGCTGTTATTTATAAAGAGTTTACCCATTCAGTGATTTCCTGTTTCGTTCCACAATTTAACAGTCTGCCTTCTGTAATAACTGCGTCTGATGCAGATGACTGCAATTCTTTCACAGTGTTCCCAAATCCACTTCCTCCGGATGTTGCAAAAAGCACAATCTTTTTACCACTGAAATCGTAAGCTTCTAAAAATGTATTGATGATTGTCGGAGCCACATACCACCAGATTGGGAATTAAAATGTAGCCAGTTCCCCTCATGCGTTGATTTTACTGGGTTTAACTGTATACAAAACTGTGTTTACTGTTACTATCTTTCATTCTTTTCCAAAATAGCTTTGAAGCATAGGCCACATTATTTTCATATATGACACAAAGCTCAGCTCTACTTGTGCTTCATTAAACCATCCAACCATAAAGCTATTTATCTCTTCAAATAATACTTTTGAAAGTTTCTGAATAATAATTGTGTTATCCACTTCTTCAGTATAATCTTTCGCATACATTTTACATATAGAACGCACTCCAAAATAATTATATAGCACACCTACCGTTGTTTTTAATGCTTCAATATCTCTTGGAAAATCTGTTCTATTCATCATATTCACTACTAATTGATGTCTTGAGTTTAGGTAATTCCTAACTGTACTATTACCTATTTCAACATCAACTGTAAATGAAAAATCTTGAGTTTGTATACTATCTGCTCCTAACATTATCATCAATTCAACTTGTGCTGCATGATATTCTGTATAACCAGACAAAGCCATATATTTCCAAGAATCTTGCTTTGCATACATTTCCGTATCTAAAATATGCGTAAATTCATGAAACACAATATACCTTGGTATTTCCGAACTTTTGCATATCCTTAATATATGTTCATCTGTTTTCGTATTATAGTAAGCTTGGGCGGCTGAAGCGAATCCTGCTGCATCGCTTTCCTCAACATTAATTTCAAAAAAATCTATCTTATACTGTGGTAATTTCTCAATTTCCATAAACTCAATATATTCTTTTTCATATTCTTTAATTAAATTTTTAATTTGTATTTCTGTCATATTGTTTTATACCTCATATCAAAGTTAGCATTTCACTTTTAGTATACCATAAAACAATCCCATTCTCATTCTATATATTTTATCCTCAACGATGAAAAGATGTGTCTGCACACATCTCTTCCATCTTATTATTTTCAATGTTATAAGTTCTTAATAAAATTCAAATCCTGTTTCCGTAATGCCTTCTGTAACTTTTCGTTCTTTCTCTTCAGTTCCTTATTTTCTCTGCTCAGAGCTGCCACCTTCTGGTTCAACAGTTCAATCTGTTTTTCCATCGCCATGTTCAGAATTTCTCTTCTTGGATCTATCATTCCGGCCTGTTGCTCTACTGCTTGGTTCAATGTATCCCGGACGGTTGGATTTTTATAAAAGAATCCTCTCGACAATCCAGTTTTCTTCATCAGCTTTGGAACGCTGATACGTTCTTTATTTGCCAGCATATCTTGTATTGCTTGCAATGCCAGTTCAATTTTCTCTTTACTTTTTCTCTGATTTTCCTCAATCATCTTGTCGTATTTGCTCATATTCTTCACCCCATCTTGCCAGACTCATATATATGATGTCACTCATCCTCTGTCTTACTTCTCTGGTTTCGTCTGCCATTCTTTGATTGCTCATTTTCCGGTAATGCTGTACATTATTCAGTCTTTTATGCCCCAATAGTCTCGCTATCGTCCAGTCATCCAGATGCATTTCTGTAAGTTTGACGCCATAGTAGTGCCGGAACATGTGCGTTCCAAACCCGAATAATTCGCCATGATCATCTTTCAACTGCTTTTCCTGTATCATGGACATGACTTTTGTTTTTATAGCCATATACTGCATCGGGCGGTCAGGTTCTTTTTCATTAACAAATATGTATTCTGTATCACCGAACTTTTCCTGTGTATATTCAATAGAACTCTGTAACAGTTTTGCAAGTTCTTTACTGATCGGTTTTTTATATCTTTTAGTTTTAACTTGATATATTTCAATCATATCTTGGCCATTTTCTCTCGTCAGACAATCTGGTCTCAGTGTAAGGGTATCTGATATCCTAGTTCCAAGCATCTGATGTATCAGAAGACATCTTGCAATCTGTACATCCATCTGTGTAATTTCCGCATTCAGTCGTTTCATTTCATCATCAGAATACACTCTAAATTCTGCATTTACTTCCGGTGGAATATCCGTATTAATAAATAAATGCTCCAATCTTTCATAGCTGTAAATTTTTCCGATTGTCTCTAACTGTCGTCTTAATGAAATTACATAAGAACTATTCGCACTATGGGAAGTATCTTTTGTTGACAGATGTATCAAAAATTCTTCCAACACTTCTCTGTCTATTTCACTGCAGCTTTTTATTTTGGAATACTCTTTTTGGAGATATTCTGAGAATATCCTCATTATTGTCAATTCTCCCTGTACAGTTCCTATTGCTTCATACTGCAGATTCATATAAACAGCTTTCTTACATTCTTCCCTGATATCTGGCTGATATATTTTTCTGAAATCCAGTGTTTTTACATTATAAATTGGATTGGATCTGATTTTAATATCCAGATTTTTTAGTTCCCAAACATCTTTTTCTATCTCATCCCGTAAATCTTCTGGCCCTAAAAATTTCAGTACGTTTCTGAAATATAATATCGTCACTGCTTCGCCATAGCTTACTGTACCATACACACTCTTCTTTTCTTTTACAATAGTTATTCCCTGTTCTAACATCCAGCCTTTTAAAAGTGATATCCATTTTTCTGGATTTCTATCTCCAAGGCTTTTGATTCTCCGATTTATTCTGCTGTTCAAAAACTTTGCAATATGATTATAAGCTGTTCGATCCTGAATCAATGCTCTAAACGTTCCGTTTTTGCAGCGATACATAATATAACCTCGAAACTCTTCCTTTAATTCTTGCGTTGGAAGCAACGTTAAATCAAATTTTCCATTATCCTTACGTGTCCCTGTTTCTTGTAAATTGGGGAAATCGCTGAAGTATATAATATCATTTTCCATCTTTTTCCTCTTTCTTTAGCCATGATGCTAAACTACTTCCTTGCATTTCAAAGAACTCATCATTTGCTTTTGCAATCCTTTGCGGCATATAATCAATATACTGTCTTGTCATCTCTTCATAAGTATGTCCAAGATAATCCCTGATACTTTGCAGTGATACATGACTGTCATAAAACATAGTTGCTACTGTATGTCGATAATCGTGTGATTGAAATAAATATTCTCCATTTGCAATCTTATTTTCCCGGCACGCTTCTATCATCTGAGTTCGGAATGTACCATATAGACAAGCACCACCTCTGCTGTTTTTAAAAATGAATTCTTCAGGCTGAATTTCATGTTTTTTCAAGTATACTTTCATAATCTGATAAAGTGCCTGTGGGATTGGAATCCTTTTATAATTCTTCATTTTGACCTGATACACCTGAATCCAATAATCCTCGCCCTGCTGATAATAAGCATTTCCTTTCAATGTACACACTTCACTCGCCCGTAATCCTAGACACCACAGATGTAGGAACATACATCGTAATCGCTCTGGAAAAAGATATAATTTTTTCAAAATTTCCATATATACTGTTTCCTCAACGCTACGATCATGATGTACTATTACTTCTTTTTGTTGGAAATATTCAATTCGGAATGGCATTCTTGTAATATACTGTTTAACTTCCATGAATTTATAAAAATGACCGATACCGAAAATTCTTTCATTAAATCCCTTTGCCTGTATTCCCCGTTCTCGCAAGCCGTCTGCATACTTTTTTACTTCTGCGACAGTTGCATGAATCGCCAGTATCTTTTCTTGTTCCAGCAGTTCAATAAAATTTCTAATACATACAAATCTTCGTACAATCGTGCTGACTGCCTGTCCAGTAATTCCCAGTTCATATTTCATGTATGCCTGTAAAATTTCTCGATTCTGTATTTCCTTGACTTCCATAAAAGAAATGCTAATTAAGGATTTACTTTCGTCTATCCGATGTTTTCCAAGATGTAATCGTTCCAGATACCATACATTTGCTTCCCATTGGATCTGTTCCTGCTGCATAAACGCATCTCTTCTGCATTCACCTAAAATACTTCGTTGACTCGTTTCGGGAAAATTCTTTAAAATAGTTTCCACTTGTTCCATTTCCAGCAATCCAATATCCGTAATATTTAACTGAACACAAGAATCATAAAGAAGTTTTAAGGATTTTAACCTGACATTTCTATAAGCCTTAGACATTGAAGTATTGGCAATGATACGACTCAACGTATAAAAAATTTGTTTCTTTAAAACTTCTGAACAATTTTGTGTAAAATCCCACACCAATAGGTTTGTTTTATAAGAAGTTTCAAAGGTCTCAGCTATTTCCTTTTCCGGATAATACTTCAGAAAATAAATTTTATTTTGATATTTCCATTCATATATCCGCTTTCCATTTAGCGTCTGCATTTGTTGATAGATATGTTGTTGTTTTACCGTATCATATATTTTCAAATAGAAAGATACAATTTGTGATCGTATCTGTCCTCTTAAATATTGTTCATACGAATTTCGCAAAGGATAATCCATTTCTTCCAGATGCCAGATTTTTCTATCTGCCAAGAACTTTTTCAATTTGTTAATTCTTGAATCGCTTTTTATTCCAAGTGCATCAATTTCTGAATATAGTTCCTGCTTTTTCTTCTCAATATCTACTTCAGATTCTGTTATGTGTTCTGCCTGTTGCAATAAATATATAGGTATTTCTCACACCTCCCTACTCCAGCAGACGTTCCGCCCCATAAATAGCAGTGTGTTGTGCATAAAACTCATTACTTGCTTCTATCAGTTCATCATCCAGCCAGTCCAGATACTTTATAGTCGTATCCAAATGTTTATGCCCCAATGCCTGACTGATCATTTCCAGTTCCCATCCTGCCTGCTTTCGCATATTTGCAAAATAGTGACGTAACATGTGGGGTGTGATTTTAACTCCGGTTTTCTTTTCCATTCGGTCCAACATATCATATACACTGTCCACTCTTAATGGCTTTCCAATGTTCTCACCCATGATATTCACAAACAGGTAATCCTGATGTTGCAGGATTTTCCGATATTTTGCCAGATAATCCATGAGAAATTCAAACGTATCATTACTTATCTTGGCACTTCTGTATTCCGCATTTTTGGCTCTCGCTTCATTTTCATTATCTTCCCGGAAGCATACCCTTATCATGTGATTCCTATAATCAATATCTTTGACATATTTTACTCCCAGTAGTTCCCCAATTCTGTATCCGGTTTCTGCTAACATAAGTAACAGAAGCTGATCTCTTCGGTTCGTACAGGCCTGTAAAATTGTAATAATCTGATTTTCTTTTGCTGTTCTCCCACGATGTTCCTCTTCCTTCAGATAGGCTTTAAAAGAATGATTCCGCAGTACCTTTTTTACTCCCACCTGATTAACCGCTATAATCTGGTTATACGATAAGGTTTTGAGACTTCCGTACTGTTCATATTCTGCCTCTATAAATAAATAGAACCTGAACACATCTTTTAAGTATGCGTTGCAGGTTCCTTCATTCGGACACTTCTTTTCTCCAGCCGTTTGCTCTGTATGGTTTCCGGCTTTAAGCCAGTATAAAAATTCCACAAAGTGTTCTGTCTGTTTTTCATAATCTAACTGATAGACTTCTGTGAGTTCCATTTCTTTCTCTGCCATATATTTCATATAATAGCAGATTGAAAATGCTGTGCGTTTCACTGTATTTGGTGAACGTTTACATTTAATCTTATGCATTAGATATTTACTTGGCAGTTCTTCAATACTCATTGTTTCCAGATTTCTGATGAAAAAATATTTTTCTGTTCCATCTTTTATCGTTTCCACCTTGTATATCATAAGCTGCCTCCTTTCCTCTAACGCTATACACAGTATACCCACTTCATGCCGAAATAGCTATTCATCAATACCAACAATCCCACCGAAAACGCCCTTGAAATACCACCAAACTTTTCGTGCAAAATCTGCTTTTTCTGTAGCAGAACCACGAACGGTTACAGGTAGTATTCCACGCCTTTCCGGTTTCGAATAAAGTGCTGGACATCCTTGATATCTTTTGCCATCTTGCAGCTCGGAAGCGCACACATTACTTCCTCATGATACCTGCCACCTTCTCCTGCACGCTCGTCTAAAATGGACACGACACAAGTATCTGTCTCGGTGCGGAGAGCACGTCCGAATCCCTGTCTTAGTTTTTTCTGCATGTCTGGAACAATCACTGCCTGAATATAATCTTTCAGGCTGGCATATTCCTTCTTCTGTGCTTCACTGATGGGATCAGGAACAGCAAAGGGCAGTTTTACTATAATCAGCGAAGATACCATATCTCCAGGGAAGTCTACTCCTTCCCAACAGGAGCCGGCTGCAAAAAGGACAGCATTGTCCATCTGTTTAAATCTTGTGATCTCTTCCGGTGAATGTCTCCACACCTCTATCATCGGGAACGGAATTTCATCCCTTAACATCTGGTAAACGTTTCCCATCAAATGATAAGATGTAAACAGCACTAGCGTATGCCCGTAAGTCGAACAGATCAGTGAATGGATATGGTCTGCTATCATCTCTGCCTCTTCCTGACTTTCTCTTCTGCATGTCTTCAAATTCTTTGGCAGATATAACAGACAGTTCTTCTGATATTCAAACGGGGAGTCTGCCACATATTCCCGGACTCTCCGCACTCTCTGTAATCCTGTCATTTTCCGAATGTGGGAAAATCCCTGTCCGGTTTTTAAAGTTCCGCTTGTCAGAATCGCTCCCATTCCTCTGCTCCATAACATCTGGTCCAGATACTGTGGAATCCGTCTGCTGGATGCACACAATATAATCCGGTGGTCATGGTCCTGCTTCAGATGCAGCACATACTTCTTATCCTGATGGAAAAAGCATTCCAGCACACTTTTGGTTTCTTCCAGCTTGTTTCTGATCCACTTTGGAATCTTCTTTTCTAATTTTTCTATGATCTTATTCATGGTCTGTATCCCCTCATATAAATACATTGCACACTCTTCTGTCATGTGGAATTCTTCTTTTATCCCATATCTGGTTCTGTGGTTTTCTCCTATGATGTCCAGCACCATCCGGATCGTCCCGGACAGTTTTCTTATCTCCGGGCCTTGGTACTCATTCCCAAGATAAAAGCAGATTTCTCGGATATCGTCATAACAGAGGCTCTTCCCAAACATCTGCTTTGCCGCATCCGGCAGCTTATGTGCTTCATCGACAATCAATGCTCGGTAGTCTTTTAATAACGGGCGGTAATCCTGCAGCCTGTGATAACCATCAGCCAGCAGATAATTGTGATTACAGATCTGAATGAACATTTCATGATCTCTGGAACGCTCCAGATACTGCTGATACCTGCATGAGCCTCTTTTCGGGCAGTCTCCCGAACAGAACTTCGGTACACTCACCATCCTTCTGTCAAACCCACTTAAGTTGGACACTTCGTCCATATCATAATGTTCTTTCAACGACAGCAGAGCTTCTTTCTGCAACGCATTTTTGTTTTTTTCTTCGATTGCAACGATTCGGTGCTCCAACCTCTCATCGCAGACAAAATGCTCTTTCCCTTTTCGTATCACAGCTTTAATAGGGGCCTGAATCGTCCCGTTCTCCTGAAGAATCCGGGAGAGAAAAGGGATATATTCTGTAAGAATTGCTTTCTGGAGTGCAATGCTGGAAGTGGATATCACGACCGGACGCTGCTCATAAGGGGAACATCCTTCTGCAAGGAGGGAATATTTTCTCATCAGAACACAGGCCACCAGATAGGCATACGTCTTGCCGATACCGACACCCGCGTCACACAGTGCTATGTTTCTTCCCAGCAGGTTATCCAGCATTTTGTGGCATAACATAATCTGTTCTTCCCTTACTGCCATTCCATGTTCCGGGAACAGCACTCGGAAAATAGTATCAATTTCTCGATGCGCTCTATTGAGATATTCTCTTGTGTAATACATAATTTGTTACCTGATATGCGTGCTGATATCACATCAATACGGCTGTAAAGGATTTCTCCCTACAGCCGTATGTATCTGATATCAACGACACATTCTTCCTTGATTTCTTATACTTTTGATTTTTGGCGTTGTATTTGTCCTCGACTCCCCCATTGCCTTACGGGAACATTACAGGCGGATGCTTGGCATTGCACCGCTCACGGATTTTCTAAAAGTCTTGCTGATTACAACCCAAAGTCCATCCTCTGCTCACTGGCAGTTCCTATGTATCATTATCCCCTCGTAAGTGATCCTCGCAAAAGACCGCCACGGTCCTGTTTCAGTTAAAGATGATTCGCTCGAAACGAAAACGCCACAAAAGAACTCTGCCTCTCACTTTCTGGTCTAATTTCTTCCATGCCCTTTTCATCTGTCCTCGCGTCTTCCTGCCACGCTTCTACTTACGGGAACGTACCTGTAATGCTGGTATGAGGTTGTCAAAGTACACTGGCAAAATTTACCTGCCTATTAAATAGCCGACGAAAAACGCCATAATTATTCAATTTTTGATAAATTTTTTAATTTTTTTCTCAAACGGTTTCTTTTGGTATAAATCGTCTGTTCTGCCATTCCCATAATCTTAGCAACTTCTCTTCCAGAATATCCCCATGTACTGAGTAAGAGGATTTCCAGTGTCTGATGCTCCGTTTCTTTCAATAGTTCATAGATTCGCTTATCACCTATGTGATCCAGAAGCTCCTTTACATCCCTTGCAAACAGCTCGCTGTCCTTTTCTTTTATGGAATCCATATCCTGCATCGTTTCATCCAGATGTTCCCGGTATCTGCGCTCTTCCAGAAAGTCTTCCCTGTCCATCTGGCGCAGCTTTTGGATCTTCTCTTCTTCCATTCCCAGTTCACGCAATTTCTTTTCTTCCTGTTCTTTCCAATAATTCCACTTTCGTTCTTCACTTGTCTTGTTATAAGCCATTTATCTTTCCTCCGATCTGATTTTTGATATAGAAATCAAATCGGAGCATGGCGGTGACCGGATAGGTACGTTATAATGTTCGAAAAATGTCGAAGAAAAAAATGCTGCAACCTCTTCGATTACAGCACTTTTTTCCATCTTACGTGAATATTTCTTGTTGGTTCATAGGAGATTCCTTCTTTTTCTCATAATGAATAAAAGACTCTTGTCATTCATTATTTATTATAATTTTTCTACTATTACAATAGCTTTTTTAACAAGTTTTCTTGTCTTGGAGTTTAAAAGAAAGCTACCAGTTTTTTTCCTCTGATAGCTTTCCATTCATTCTTATTCTGTTGGGAACATCGCTGCTTCCAACTTATTCATCTCTGTATCCAAAAGACCATATTTTCCTGAGTTATCTTTTTCCACGGATACGTTTACAGTAACAGCTTTTCCATATCTGTTCTTTTCAAGACTCTTCTGGACACTTTCTGTTAATACAGCTGCAAAGACTTCCGGATCATTTCCATCCAATCCCTGCTTTATTTTTTCATTGCTTACCTCTGTAGAGCTTTGTTGCAATGTCTGAAATACATTGGATGGTTCAACTTGTACACTTACTGTATAGACTCCATCCTCTTCTTTCACATCTTGTACTTTGTATTTTGCCAGTTTCTTTACTTCTGTCAGTTTTTCCGCATAATCAGCAATTCCTTTATCCGTAATGTTATCGGAATCATCAAATTGCTGTTGGATACTCTCATTAAAATCCTCTTCGATTTCTTTCTTGGCATCTTTTTCCGAGATTTCTAACAGATTCGCATAGTCCTTATATTCTCCATGATAGTGTGCATCAAGAGAACTTTGGACGTAGGATTTGGCATCAAAGTCTGGTTGTCTGGAGCAAGCTGATAACAATATACATACTATAATTCCTATACTTATGCACAAAACACAATTCTTCTTTTGCATATTCTCTCCTTCACGCTTTATTTATCTTCAATTTTTATCGAAAATAACATTTTTAAATACTGTTCTATTGACTCCTTTTGAACTTTTCTTTCAATATTATATGGAATGCACATAAAAAACTCCACATAACCATTATCAATAAAACTCAGCAATACTTCTCCATTTTCTGTTAAAAAATGTACATATTTTTTATTACATTTACTTTCAAATTTAATATTCGACATTTGCTTGTATATTTTTT
>NZ_JAQDKN010000006.1:0-214783 GCF_027662015.1 Coprococcus sp. AM100_B19A | reverse complement strand
CCACAGAATACGTATGTGTATATGGAAACAGTGGAAACTTCCAAGAACAAAGAAAAGAAGCAGGCTGTTTCGTGATTACGGTATCCGTTATCAGAACAGCCGCACACACGACGGAAGAAAGGTTTCACTTTGGAAAGAAACCGAGCAGACGGCGTGACAAACGGTGTCAAAGGTGTCAATGTTTTTGAGAGCAGCACGCTGTGAAAAACATTGTCACCATCGTCACACTTTGACACCGGATAAAGTTTAGGGGAGTGTGCAGAGAGTGCCTTTTCAAAGGCGGCTCTTTGGTCTCGCCTGCTGGCTCGGTCGGTTCGCAGGCGTGTGTGCCACCGGCACACGCTCACCCCTCGGAGAGCCTTCGGAGAACGCAAAACCTGTTTACAGGTCGCATTTTTGATGGGTGTACCCGTCAAAAGTGCTTTTGCGTTACTTTTGACAAAAGTAACAAAACCTGAGAATGTTGAAATTTACAGATGGGAGATGAAAAAATGCAGAGAACGATAAGTGCAATGGTCGGTAAAGGCTCGGTCAATCACAATAGCCGAAAGTTCCGAGCAGAAAATGTAGACGGAACTCGTACTCATCTCAATATCGACTACTGCAATGAAAATATAAAGACAGTTTATCACGAATTGTTTGATGAAGCATTGGAAAGATACAATGCCAAGCAGATAAGGTCAGACCGAAAGATAAAAGATTATTATGAAAAAATCCGAAGTTCCAAGCAGGAAAAACCGTTCCACGAAATCATTTTACAGGTGGGCGGTAAGGGAAATATGAACGCCGATACGGAAAACGGAGAACTGGCAAAGCAGATTTTAGATGAATACTATCAGGGTTTTCAGGAGCGAAATCCACAGCTTCGGGTGTTCTCGGCTCATCTGCATATGGATGAAGCTACACCACATCTGCACATAGATTTTGTACCTTTTACCACAGGCAGCAAGCGTGGACTTGATACAAGAGTGTCACTAAAGCAGGCTCTTGCAACGCAAGGTTTTAAGGGCGGCAGTCGTGGCGATACGGAGTGGTCGCAATGGATACAGTCCGAAAAAGAACAGCTTGCGGCGGTGATGGAACGTTATGGGATTGAGTGGGAACATTTAGGCACACACGAAAAACATCTTTCTGTTTTGGATTATAAAAAGCAGGAAAGAGAAAAAGAAGTGGCGGCATTAGGTGCGAAAATCGAGCAGAAACAGATTGAATTTGATGTGTTGTCGGAACGAGTATTGAACTATGATAAGGCAAAAGACGAGCTGTCAAATCTTGAAATAGAGCTTGATACTGCACCGAAATATCAGTTGCCAGAACCAGAGAAATTTATGACTGCAAAGGCATATAAAACCAAAATGGCAGAGCCGGTTGTAAGGAAATTGAAGCAACTTGTCAAAACGGTGCTTGCCCGCTGCTTTGAGGGGTGGGACAACTATCATAGGCTGAATACAGCGAATGCACAGTTATACCGCACCAATCAGCGTTTGGAGAAAGTCAATGAAAGATTGACCGAAGAAAACAAAATCCTAAAAGCAGAAAATAAAGATTACAGCCTGCTCCGTAAGGTTTTTGGTCGCAAACAGATAGATGATTTGTTGGAGCAGGCAAGAACAGTTAAAGGTCGCAAGCGTGATAATACACGATCACGATAGACAAAAATCACAGGAGGAAAAGGAAAATGACAAAGACAATTTTTGAAGAAATGGGCGGAACTTATAGACAGGTGGGTGATTATTTATTGCCGAACATCACAGTACCAGCCGAAGAAGAAATAGAGCCGATTGGTTTATGGGGGAAACGACATGCAAGGCATTTAAAGGAACACTATAAAGTGTTATATATGAACCTGCTGACAAGCGGAAAGCTGCATAGTTATCTTGCAGAAGTCGATAAGCAAGCAGAGGATATGTTTCTTCGACTGGTAAAGGAATATGCCGACAGACAAGATGTGACGGAACAATTAAAGAAAGATAATCCCTACGAATGGATTGGAAGAATGAATAATATTCAGGCTTGTGTGAGGGAAGTTGTAGGAACGGAGTTGATTTACACATAAGCGTTTTACGGTATGGTGCTCCTGCGTTTGCTGGAGTGCTGTGGTTGTGGTTGTAAAGAGGTTGTGAAAGATTGAATTTCGTAATGGTTGGATGTATAATTAGGAAGTGAAAATTTTAATTTGCACTTCCATAAGGTGAAATGTATTGACACAAAAAATACAGTATGATAGTATTGCCATTAGAAGAAAGAAAGGCACATTTTGTGTAAGGTGAGGAAATGATTAATAGATAATTTGATTTAAGTAAGACACATATAGTTATTGAGCCTGTAGAGAATAGGTTTGTTTTGTGTACGCTTAAGTTGGATTATCGCAAGAGGCATTTCCTTTGTTTTCCTTTTGGAAAAGAAATAAGGGTCTATTTAGCGAGTCTATTTTTGCGTATGCAAAAAAGACTCGTTTTTGTGTGTTCAAAATAATAATTGGCTCAGACTTCGAAAAGGAGAAACTTTAATGTTGCAGATAAAAAAATTAAATTTAACACATAAAAAAGACCTGAGAATAATTCTTAATGATTTCAACCTTGTGCTAAATGATGGAGATAAGGCAGTTATTATTGGAGAAGAGGGAAATGGGAAATCGACATTAATGAAGTGGATATACAATCCGTCGCTTGTAGAAAACTATATAGAAGCAGATGGGGAAAGGATAATGGGACACGAACGTCTTGGTTATCTTCCGCAGGAGATGCTCGATGAAGATAAGGAAAAAACAATATACGAATATTTTTCTGAAGAGGAAATATTCTGGGAGAAAACGCCTAAAGAATTGTCTGTTATTGCGGGAAAATTTGGAATGAAAAATGATTTTTTCTACAGTAACCAGACAATGGGTAGTCTTTCAGGAGGCGAAAAAGTCAAGACACAACTTATGAGGCTTTTCATTCGCGATGTTTCTGTGCTGTTGTTGGACGAACCTTCCAATGACATCGACATTGCGACGCTTACATTACTGGAAAAAATCATAAATGACTGGAAGCACATTGTGCTTTTTATTTCACACGATGAAACGCTGATAGAGCGTACTGCCAACATGGTGATACATATCGAGCAGATTATACGAAAAACAAAGGCGAGATATACCGTGGCAAAGCTTCCCTATAGACGCTATGTGGAAGAACGGCTTCATAAATTTGAAATCCAAAAACAGCGGGCACTGAGTGACCGTAGGGAGAAAAAGATTCGCGATGAAAAATATCAAAGAGTTATGCAGAGTGTACAAGGTGCATTAAGAAGTTGTACCAGACAAGCACCGTCTGTTGCCAAAAACTTAAAGGACAAAATGCATACGGTTAAGGCAATGGAACGAAGATTTGAAAAAGAAGATGAAAATATGACTCAGATGCCGGAACAGGAAGAAGCAATCTTTGTCAAATTAGGGGATGAAAACTCACACATTCCCGCAGGAAAAACGGTCATAGAATATGAACTTTCAAAGCTTGTGACTCCGGATGGCAAAAGAATTTTAGCAGAAGGAATTCATTTAAAAATAAAAGGTTCAGAAAAAATCTGTATGATAGGAGCCAACGGGGCAGGAAAAACGACTCTTCTAAAAAAGATAGCGGAAGAACTCCTAAATCGGAATGACATTAAAGCAGAATATATGCCTCAAACTTATGAAGACCTGCTGGATTTGGATGTTACACCGGTTGATTACCTTGATAAAACAGGAGATAAAGAAGAGCGTACAAGAATTAGAACATACCTTGGTTCACTTAAATACACACCAGATGAAATGGAGCATCCGATTCGGGAGTTATCAGGCGGACAAAAGGCGAAAGTGCTTCTCTTGAGGATGAGCTTAAGTGGTGCAAATGTTCTTATTCTGGATGAACCGACAAGAAATTTTTCACCATTGTCCGGTCCGGTAATAAGAAAAATGCTCCGAGAATTTCCGGGGGCTGTCATTAGCATTTCTCACGATAGAAAGTATATTGAAGAGGTGTGCGATAAAATATATCAGCTAAATCCTAATGGATTACAGCTAATTGGTGATTGATAACAAAAAGGATGAAAGACTGACAAATTTCAGGCTTTTAGTGAGTTGGAAAGCATACAAAGATTTGAATTTGGAGGATAGATTATGGTACGTACAGAAGATGCATGTGAAATTATAAAATATGCTTTGCAAAACGAAATTAAAGTATATTTAGATGGCGGATGGGGTGTTGATGCACTTCTTAAAAGAGAATCAAGAATACACAATGATATTGATTTGTTTGTTGAACTGAAACATTATCATGATTATATTTATGTGATTAAGCAGCATGGATTTGAGGAAGTAAATACTGATTATACAACGGATGGTCATACTGTCTGGAAAGATGATAAACAAAGAATCATTGATTTACATTGTTTTGAATTTACAGATGACGGAATTGTTTATGAGGGAGATATATTTCCATCAAAAACTTTTTCCGGTATTGGAAAAGTTGGAGATATAACTGTTTCTTGTATTGAACCATTGAGTCAGGTAATGCTTCATTTGGGATATGAACACGATAAAAATGATGTGCATGATGTGATGCTGTTGTGTGAAACATTTCAAATAGCAATACCAGATGAATATAAGGAAAAGTAAAATTTCAGTTTTGTGTTGAATCTCTAAGCAAAATAGCTTATAATTTGACATGCTACATATAGTTATTATCCACAGTTATCGAGTAGGTGTTATCAATGCCGATAACAAAATGATAACATTAGCTCGTATAGGCAGGATAATATGGATATATCAAATAATCAAAAGAACGAGAAACATTACAGAGAATAATTCCTAAACAAAAAGCGTTAGTCTTTGTAGAGTTTGAATAGTTGAAGCTGAGCTGTAAAGCCTTTGTTTACAAGGGTTTTACAGCTTTTCCTTTATAGGATTGCATTTTCATTGCATTATTTTTCTTCAACTGCTCTGTGATAGATTGCTGTATGTTGATTGCTGGTATAATTAGCAATGCTTTCAGTAGCAGATTGTACTTGTAATATTCCAGTCAGCTTTTTAGCAACTTCAAGATTCGTATTTGGATACAGATGACCATAAGTGCCGAGTGTTGTCTGTATTTTTTCATGTCCTAAACGTTCCTTGATAAGTAAAGGATTTTCGCCCATGCTGATAAGCAATGAAGCGTGTGAATGTCGCAAGGCATGAATTTTAATACGATGAACACCTGCTAAATTTGACAACTTTTCCAAAGCTCTGGGAAGCGTTGTTTTACTGGTTGGAGTTCCGTTATAACTTAGTACAAGTGGACAATCGGGAAGAACCTGTTGCTGAACACTTTGCCAAGCCTTTAGCTCATTGAGTGTATCTGAATCAATATAAATAGTACGGATACTTGCCTGTGTTTTCGGCTCAACGAATTTATAGTCCGTCATTGTTCGGTAATATAATGTTTTGGTAATGCTAAGCAAGCCTGTTTCAAAATCTATGTCTGACCAATGTAATGCTGACGCTTCGCCAATTCGCATACCAGTCATAAATAATAACCAGAACGATATAAACAGATAATGTTCATAATAGTCTTTCTTACAGAGTAAGGAAATAACCTTTTGAAATTCTTCTAATGTCCAGAAATCAACTTTGGTTTTCTTGCTTTTGATATTGCCTATCATACGAGAAGGATTTTTCTTCGCAATTCCAAGAACAATAGCTCTGTCAAATGCGATAGAAAGCATTCCCTGTACGATACGAATGTAATTAGGGCTAAAATCTTTTGCAAGTTTCAACTGCCAGTTTTGAACATGGATAGGTTCGATTTCGTCTGTTTCCATTTTGTAGAAATAGGAAAAATGTTTCTTGATGGTAGTAGCACGATTAAGATAAGTGCTTTCTTTTACCTGTGTTTTATACCATGGCAGGTAGGTTTCCTCTATAAATTGCTGAAAAGAAACGCCATCTTTTTTTGTTGTTAATTCTTCGGTAGAAGCTAACACCAGTTTTGAATATTCTTCCTTTGCTTCTTTTTTCGTTCTGAATCCACTTCGGTATTTCTGTATCTGTTTTCCGGTAATGGGATTGTAGCCTAAATTAGCTCTGAAATAATAAGTTCCGTTATCTGCTTTCTTAATAGGGTCTTTTGCCATGATTTCACTCCTTACATGATATGCAAGAAGTACAATCAATCGTTTGTGTCTGATAATGTAATCCCTAATAATTCTTCCACGGCTTCTTTGGGTACTCTGTCCAATTTACGGGATTGGTAATAAGTATGCCCTTTTTCAATCATAAGTTTTTTTGCTTTTCTTATGATGTCTGCCGAGAAAGAAGTTCCATAACCTAGTGCTATGAGGTCTTTTTTTGTTACGGTAATCATAATCCTCCTTTCCATAGACCAGATAAGGAAATCTCAATATCTTGTCTATCAGTATATCAAATGATGAGCAAAAAAGCTCTATTAAGATGATTTTTTCTTGCAAAATCGTTGTTAGATAGTTTTACAAGCAATCAGACGGCTTCGGCAAGCTCCGCTGGTATCTCAACCATTCCCATTCCTGTGGGCTGAACCGTGTCATACGGGTGTATCATTATCCTGTGTTGCAGGTCATGGCAGAACGACTTTTCCAACGGTCGCTCCCAGATCATTGCATGAATCGCTATCTCCCGATTGGAAAAGTCACGGCGTACAACCTCTGATGGCTCACTGCAAGCACAAACGTATCTGACTGCTTTATTCACTTGTCAAAGAACTGTTCCATTAAAAATATCAGCAAGAGAAGAAGCAATTTCTTCTGTCGGTCCCATGACCTCTGTAACATAAGTATCTGCTGTAAAAAATCCTAAAATAAATATTCCAATCATACCACACCAGTAAATAGAATTATGTAACAACTGATATTTTTCCAGTTTTAATAATTTATCCATAAAAAACACCTCCGGTTATTTCAAGTCTGTATGTAAAAAAGCACTACCTGCAATGAAATATAAAATAAAATTCCATAAAAAATCTACAAACAAGCAAAAGTTTGTCGAATAGACTTTTTGCAATGAAATTAACCTAAGTTGTCCCATTGGTATTATTCTGCTGATTATTTGTGCAGATTCACTGTTCAGCAAAAAAATCATAACAAAAAATAAAACCATTGAAACTGTCAGTGTTTTCCCCATATCACGAAAAATAAAAGCAAAAAACATCGGTAATGCACACAGTGTTATCATGGCAAACAGAGTTAGTAAAACCATAGTATATGTGCTATCATTGCCGTGTATCGAAAGGATGTAGAAAAATGTATTCAGTTGATAAAAGAAGTGTTGATGGAGTCACAGAAGCCATGGAAGATGGTGAAATCACCTTTATATTACAGATATGCGGATACAGTACAGGGAAAATCTTTTTCAGGAGTCGGAAATAATTTTGTTCGTGCATTAGCTACAGAAATTGAAAATAAAGAAGAGTATGAATTTTTGAAAGGGAATAAAGAACTGGAGGCGATTTTTGCTCAATATTTGAAATAGATTGTGATAAAAATATATAGAAATGATAAGAGCTATAAAAATCTACGTTGAATTTTACAGCTTTTTGTGTATAATAAAAGTAGAAGAAACAATTTGAAATCAAAGGAAGGAGCTGAAAGAATATGGCAAATATTTTACCAGTATCTGATTTGAGAAATTATAACGAAGTCCTAAAAAACTGTCACAAAGGAGAACCGGTATATCTGACCAAGAATGGCAGAGGACGTTTCGTTGTCATGGATATTGAAGATTATGAGCGTGACCGTGCAGAGAAAAAGCTTCTCTTGAAGCTGCAGGAAGCTGAAGAAGCAGTGAAAGATGGCGAAGGTTGGCTGGATCTGGACGAACTGAAAGCACTTGTGGGGGAATAAGATGTTAAAATTGCGGATCAATCCGATTGTTGCAAAGGATTTGAAAAACATCCGAGATTATATTGCTGAAGATAACGAAGAATATGCAGCAAAGACCATAAAGGAAATTTACGGTAAATTTGAAAACCTTCAGATGTTTCCTGGAATGGGATCGGATCTTTCTAAAAGAGTCAGCTTTCGGACAGATTATAAATATGCGATATGGGAAGATTATGTGATTATCTACAAGGTCGGTAACGAATATGTAGAGATTTATCGTGTAGTTAACCGATATCAGGATATCACGAGAATCTTTGATTGATAACAGAGATGTGATAACAAATTGATAGCACCGTTCAGTACAGCCTGGGAACTTTGGACAGTGGAACACATATAAAACCAGATAGAACCATAATTACTATACAAAAGTGTATAGTGACGAGATTTTATTTGCGAGTTTGAATAACGGACTAAAATGCCGAAAGCCTGTATTTATGCGGGGTTCCGGCATTTGTTTTATCAAATGGCTCTGGTTTGGCTTTATTTGTGGGGAGAGTAATGACTTTCATAAATCAATATATTGCGTTGCTAGGTTGATTAGGAGAAAAGATGACAGATAATGAAAAGAGATTTATAAAAAGTATATTTTCGGGAGACAGTAGTGGACATGACTATTATCATACGATACGAGTATATAAACTGGCTACTAAAATCGCAAAACAGGAAAATGCAGATGTTAAAACAGTGCGGTTGGCGGCTCTGTTACATGATGTGGACGATATTAAGCTTTCTCCGGACACTTATGCTACCAAGAAAAATGCAGTTGATTTTATGACAATTAACAAAATAGATGGTAAAAGGATAGAGGCGGTATGCAAAATTATAGATGAAGTTTCATTTGCAGGAGCTGATTCAGTCGTACCTGATACCATAGAAGGAAAATGTGTGCAGGATGCAGACAGACTTGATGCTATAGGAGCTATTGGAATTGCCAGAACACTTGCATATGGTGGTAGTAGGGGAAGAAAGATTTATGATCCGGAAATAAAACCTAAAATGGGAATGAACAAAGAAGAGTATCGGAATAATCAAGATTCTACAAGCATTAATCATTTCTATGAAAAGTTGCTTTTGTTGAAAGACATGATGAATACGACTGAGGGAAAGAAACTGGCAGAACATAGACAGGTTGTAATGCAGGAATTTCTGAATGAGTTTATGCTGGAATGGGAAGGGAAAATGTGATGGAAGTAAAATTTTATGATACAGTTAATGATGAACTATTGAAATTTGCAGTAATTATCTCACAGAGTAACGGCAAGTGGGTATTTTGCAAACATAAAGAAAGAGATACATATGAAGTGCCGGGAGGGCATAGAGAAGCTGGGGAGGATATTTTTGAAACAGCTAAAAGGGAGTTGCAGGAAGAGACTGGGGCTATCAAATTTGAGATAAAACCAATATGCGTATATTCGGTGACAGGTAAGACTAGAGTAAATGATACTGGTGAAGAAACATTTGGACTGCTTTGCTTTGCAGAGATAACAGAGTTTGCGAAAGAATTACATAGCGAAATGGAGAAAGTTGTGCTTATGGATGAGTTGCCTGAGAACTGGACATATCCGTTGATACAGCCGAAATTGATAGAGAAGTATTTACAGGTAAAAAATAATTCTATAATTGGAGCAACAGTAACTGTCACAGTCGATAGACCATTAGGAAGTTATCATCCTGAATATAAGGATATGTATTATCCAATAAATTATGGTTACATTGAAGGAGTTATGGCACCAGATGGAGAAGAGCAGGACGCTTATATATTAGGTGTAAATGAACCAGTAAAGAAGTTTACAGGTAAAATTATTGCCATTGTTCGGAGAAAAGATGATATAGAAGAAAAGTGGGTAGTTGTGCCAGACGGAGTAACTTTTTCAAAGGAAGAAATCAGGAGACAGATTCATTTTCAGGAACAATATTTCGACAGTGAAATTGTGATGTAATATTAAGGAGATTGCTATGTCATTAGGATTAAAAAGAGGAATAGTGCAGCTTGAACCACATGATAAACAGTGGGATGAGGCTGCCATTTAAACAATCAAAATACTTAAATCTATATTAGGAGATGATGCTATTGATATACAGCATATTGGAAGTACAGCAATACCGGCAATTAAAGCAAAACCGATTATTGATATTGTCGTTGGGGTAACTGATTTTGATAAAGTAATGTTACATAATGAGCAATTACGACAAGTGGGAATATTTTATCGTGGTTCAGATGTGGAATGTCAGCTTCTTTATGTAATGGGCGATATGGAAAATGATACAAGAACGCACCATATTCATATTGTGAAATGGAACGGAACTGAGTGGAAAAATTATATTCATTTCAGAGATTATCTAAATGATAATGAGAATATGGCTTTGCAGTATCAGAATGTAAAGGAAGAATTGGAAAGTAAGTATGCAGATGATAGAGTAGCATACACTAATGGAAAGCAAGATATGATAGACATTATTCTTGATAACCAATAATTTTTTCCCTTGCATAAGCATTAGTTCTTATGTTAGGATACTATCTAAGGAAAGTACCCATGACAGGGCGTTAAGCGTCCGGGGGACGCTTGTTTAGCGCCGACCGGAGCGGAGCGTAGTGGTAGCCTCCCGAGTTTTATGATACCGGGCAACCGGAATACATAGGAAGGGAGGTGGCGCCGATGACGGCTTAATGAGATCATTTCGATTTTCATTGGGATATTAGCATTGCTGATGTCCTTTGGTAGCTTGATTGTAGCGTTGCTTGCCTTTCTCGATAAGAGAAACAAGCGAAAATAAAAATGCCTATCCTGTCTGATCCACAGGATAGGCGGTGTCCTTAAGGATTTTCACATATATGGCAGGCTTTTAATGAACTTATAGAAAATGGACAACTTATTTCAAGTTCGGAAATATTTGAAGAATTAAAAGATGATGATATTGTAAAATGGGCAAAGGAATACAAAGATGCTTTTTTGCCTTTATCAAAGGAAGTACAGTTAAAGACTACAGAAATATTACAACAATTTCCACAAATAATAAAAATTCAAACAAAGGGAAGCTCAAATGGAGATCCATTTTTGATTGCAACAGCTATTTTAGAAGATGGTGTTATAGTAACTGATGAGGGAAACAAGAATAATGGAATATCAATGGTATGTGAATCATTAGGTGTAGAGTATATGAAACTTAATGATATGTTAGATGAGGTATTGGAGTAATGAATTAGAGGGGGAGAAATCCTTCTCTTTTTTGTTTGTATTATTCCGATAAACGATGTATAATCAAACTAGTTTTATGTTTCTACTTATGTATGATTTTGAAGAGGTAAGATTATGGAGTATTTAACGACTGTGGAATTATCAGAAAGATGGAATATCACATCACGTCGAATAGGTGTTTTATGTGCAGAGGGAAGAATTGAAGGCGCAATAAAAAAAGGTAAAACATGGTTAATTCCTTCGGATGCAATAAAGCCTGCGGATGGACGATACAAGAAAAATCAGAAAAGTAAGATGTAATACGAAATAGGATTTATAAATATATGAGAATATATAATTAAATGCAGAGGGGGTACTGATATGGCATTTGATTTTGGAAACGCAAATGAAGCACAGAGAAGTGCTATTTCAACAACAGATGGTCCGTTATTAATTATTGCAGGCCCTGGTACAGGAAAAACATATACATTAGTAAAGAGAATTGTTTATCTTATAACTGAAAAAGATGTGCTTCCTGAGAAAATATTGATTGCTACCCTTCTTCAGAAAGGCGAATATACAAAAGAAGAAAAACTGTTTAAGAAAAAGACTGACACGTTTTCTGGTGTATATTGGTGCTTGACTACAGCGATTTACCTTGCATGGAGCTTCTGGACGATGAGCTGGGATATTACATGGATTGTATGGCCGGTTGCAGGTGTTTTGTTTGCAGCATTGCTTGGTGTGGTGAAAATGGTGTTAAAGAATGGCAGTGAAACTCAGCACTATATTTAAGATGGAGTTAAGTTTATTTTCCGCATATTATACTCATCCAGAAATTCAAGTTTGTAACGAAGGTATTTGCGATGAAAGGAATTAAGATTGAGTTATTGGGGATTGCAATAATACCTTTAGGAATTGCTGTGACAACAAATAATTTTTGGGGATATGTCCTAGGTGTTCTTGGATTTGGCGTCGCTGTAGTTGGCTGTTTTCTAAAAGATAATCACTGATAACTTCTTGTTTGAAAAATTGAGTAAACGTAATATTGAACAAAAAAGAAATGCACAGTTCTTAGCTTATCGTGAACTGTGCATTTTTGTAAATAAATACTTTTAATTAGCCGATTACGGCATCCTCTGCTGTAAAATGTTCCAGAGAATTTTCTTTTACCTGAATGCAGATATAAGTAATTCCAGAAATATCGGATGCAAAAAACTGACGCTTTGCAGCAGGTGCGATTTTTAGCCAGTCTCCAGTTGAAAGGTTAATTTCTTCTCCATCAATTATGGCTTTGCCGTTACCTGAAAGAATTCCATAGATTTCTTCATTTTCTTTATGAGAATGAACAAACGGGACATTTGCTCCTGCAGGTAGTTCGTTTAAACTGATTTCTGCACCTGTTAAAGACAACTTTTCATGCAGCTCAATTCGGTTTTCCTTTCCAATAGTTGTTTTTGTGTAATTTGCCATAATAGTACCTCCATAGTTAATTTGTAGTTTCTGGTTGCTTGGTATTAGTATAGTGTGAGACACATACAAAAACAAGTACGCACCTTTTTGTAAC
Source organism: Coprococcus sp. AM100_B19A (assembly GCF_027662015.1). Lineage (NCBI taxonomy): Bacteria > Bacillati > Bacillota > Clostridia > Lachnospirales > Lachnospiraceae > Coprococcus > Coprococcus sp. AM100_B19A. Next base: position 202,129 of record NZ_JAQDKN010000006.1, on the reverse strand, counting down.
TGTACACTCAAAAATGAATGTGTTACAATAGACTCGGAGGTGAGAATTATGCGAGCAAAAGAAGAATTACCGGAATGCCCAGTTGCAACAGCAGTATCTCTTATCGGAGGAAAATGGAAACTGCTGATTTTGCGTAACTTGAAAGAGCGTCCATGGAGATTCAATGAGTTACAACGAAGTATAGATGGTATTTCACAAAAGGTTTTGACAGATAGTTTAAGACAAATGATGAGTGATGGGCTGGCATATCGCCACGATTACCATGAGCAGCCACCGAGAGTTGAATACGGCTTAACGGAACTCGGAACAAAAATGCTTCCAATTGTTAATTCACTTGCTGACTTTGGTAACTACTATAAATCAATTATTGAACAGAATTAAGGACGTTAGTATTTGAAAAGCTTGAACAATTCCAGTTGATATTTCACATATTTTAGGAAATTTAATAACTGTTATATTTAATTATCAAATTCTTCGCAAACCCTTGAAAATACTAAGTTTGTAGCAAGTGAGCTTTCCCTTACTCTTTCCCTTGTGTTATATTCTCACATTGGTTTTCATGAACCTTAATATGGGAAAAAATAAGGGAAAGAAAATTTCATAACACAGTATAACAATAACGACATGGTGAACTGATTGAAATGTTTTCGATATTTAACTCTATAACTGATTATTAAAAGAAAATGGAGATAAGATACGATGAGAACAATTTATGCAGAATACAACATAAATCACGATAGTATTGATGTTTACACAAGTGCCGGATATATGCTTCGCATTGATTGCTGGAAAGCTGAAAAAAATCTAAAAACCACATACGGATCAGAATGTGCGCTTACTTCATTGGCTGTGGATGAGCCTTTGGAATATGCAAGATTATATCTTGAGGGTAATTTACAGATGTGGGTAGATGCAGAAGACTCACTAGAGTTATAATCCTTATCCATATAAATAATATGCAAATATATATCCCATCAATATAGCGAATATACTGAAATAAAAGTATCTTTATAATCAATTTTAACCAAAAGAATATGTTCTTAGAGGAGGTGTCTCCCGAAAGAACATATTCTTCTATTATGGGTAATTATAAATATAGAACATGCTTTTCTTGTGCTACAATTTCTTCACTATGAGTTACAACAATAACTGTTTTTCCCTGTTCACTTAACTCATGCAATATATTCATAACAATCTCACTATTTTTTTTGTCTAAGGAACCAGTTGGTTCGTCTGCTAATACAATCGAACATTTCTTTAGCATTAAACGAGCTAACGCAACTCTCTGCTGTTCGCCACCAGATAATTGATAGACTTTTTTGTTAATTACTTTCTGTAAACCAACTTTTTCAAGAGCTTCATTTATTGAAATATCCGTTCTACCTGATTTTTTTATTATTTCTAGATTTTCTTTTACTGTTTTGTTTTCCAAAAGGGCAAAATTTTGAAATAAAAATCCAACAACTTCTTTGAAATATTTCTGCTTTTTTCCTTTTTTTGCCACATCAAAACCATTCACAATAATAGAACCTTTGTCAGGAGTTTCAATACCTCCAATCATATTAAGTAAAGTACTTTTTCCGCATCCACTTTCGCCACTAATTACCAAAAAACGGCTATCTGGAATTTCCAAATGAAAATTTTTGAACAAAATTTTATCATTATATGCTTTGCATAGATTTTCAATTGTTATCATAAGCAACCTCCTTTTAATGATTTCGGTATGTTTGTTTTTTCAACAATTGTGATATTAAAGAAAATAATTGTAAATTCTATTAGTGCCATAAATGAACTAACAAGAATGCTAATTCCTACTTCAGTCTGTACCGATAATAAAGAATAGATAAGCATACCTACTAATATCACAAAATTTTCCACTACAATCATTTTAAGAAGTGTTTTGTGCCGTTCAAATAAACTATATCCAAAGATTTTCATCAAGGAAATTTTCATTGCATTTTCTCGGAACTCTAGTCTACTTACTGTAACAATAATCATAATATTTAAAAGCAATACAATCGTACAAAGAGAACTTAAAAATCCCACGAGTTTTATTAAAAATGTGTGATTATATAAATACTGTTCATGTACGTTTGTAATTACTAGCTGATAATTTCCAAGCATATCTTCATACTTTTTGCTGATATTTCTTAGCTGTTTTTCATCACATTGAAATAAAACTGCTCCTGCTTTATAGCTTTCAAGATACCCACCATTGACTGCTAAATCTTTGTTTGCCTGATAAATAATTATCGGATTTTTGCTTTTTTCGATACCATTTATTCTACTTGTATCTAAATAGGAAAAGTATTCTGTTTCGCTATACTCTATGTACTGAATATTTAATTGTTGTAAATTATCATGATTTAAAACATGGCTCAAGGAGTCATAGGCTAATTGCTTGTTTTTAGCAAAATATCTATTCTTTGGAATGAAAATAATCAAATCAGAAGATTCATTCTCTACTGCATTTATCTGCTTCGTAAAACCTTGTAACATATCTTTTGCATGATTATTTACATATATCACATCATTTTTATCATTTAAAATATTCAAGCATATTACAGGCTTTAATGTGTTATATTCATTCTTGTATAGTTTATTCCAAAAAGCTTCTTCTTTTTCAGCATTAAAATCAGTAGTCTTTACGGTAAAATAATTTGCATCATAATATTCTTCTAACAAATGTTCATTTGTAAATAGGTTATTATGAATACTACTAATATTAGTGGTAATTGTAAAAACAGCGGCTACCCCTGCTATAAATTTTAACGAATAAATTAAAAAATCCACTCCTCTTTTGTGTGTTGCATTTGCGAATGCCTTTCTAATATCAAAAAAGCAAAAAGAACAATATGGAATAGTGGAAAGAATAATTCCAATGGAATATAAAATTGTGACGAGTCTATTCTCATATGCTCCCGATATATAATTTGACAGCAATATTTTTGCAACAATAAATAATGCAATGTCAAAAGTTACATCGAATAAAGCAGCCTTAAATGCTATGAAACCAGCACTTTCTCCTAAGGAAACTCGTACAACAACCTCTTTTTTTCGCCTAACCACTTCAATTACATTTAGAACAATCATCAATGCAATAATCATACCCCATATAATAAAAATCATGTCCTTTTCCGTAGAATTCCAATATTCTGGATAAGTTAAGCTATATTTTTCTGATAATTTCTGATATGCAGAGATAATATTGTCCTCATTTCCTATGTATGAGATAAAGTTTTCATAACCCACAGAGGTACTTTGCAATTCTGAGAGATTATGAAATTTTACTTTCGTAATTCCGGAAACTAAAGCGGTATATTCTGATTCTTCTATGTTTGCAGTATTTTTTAATGTTTGTCTGATTACTTTATCATCGCCATAAATATGAAGTGTTGAAAGGTATTTATTATTGATTTCATTGTACTGAGAAAAAATATGTACATCATTCTCCGTTGCAGTTTCTGATACATCTTTCAGAAACTGCGACATATCTTCACTAGCAACTTCATAGCGTGATGACGTAAAATATGCTGTAGAAAAGTTCCAAAGCTGATCTTGAAATATTTCAGATTGCATAAGTATTCCAAAAATCAGGAAACAAAACAAACATAAGTTTTTAATTGCTTTCATTTATTTCAACCCCAGATTCCATACTTTATTTGCTTTTTCAAATATCGTAGTCAATATTGTGCTATTTTCATCAACAATCCATTGATCTTCTTGATCTTCAGCTTTTTTGCTACTTGACAACATAATTTGAGTATTCAAATCCTTATAGTCATTAAATAGCACGCCTTGACTTATTCCTTGGTGAAATGGTTTTATCCAAATAATTAGTGCATATCGAACATCTGACTCAGCTATCGCAAGATTTCCATTCCAAAGCAAATAATCAGGGACAGACACACTATACTGGAATCCATCTTTATCTGTGTAAATTTTTACTCCAGATTCTTCTATTTCAGGGAAGTCTTTCTGAAATTCGTTATATGGTTTATAACTCCCGAAGTACCAAAATAAATTATAGCAACAGAACAAAATAACCAAAACAATTCCTATATATTTTATTTTTTTCTTCATTTATATACACTCCACAAAAAAGAGTGGTTGGAATTCCAACCACTCAGCCATTATCCCGAACCTTTGTTTAGTAGCTATTACCGTAGGTAATACTATTTCCTTTATGAGCAACCTCAATTTTAGACCAATTACCTTTACCAACATTTGAACCCGAAAAAGAACCATTTCCATTCTTGACATATGCGTAATGATCTTTAGTTGAATGATATGCGTGTGCATAATCTTCATTAATAGCAAGAGTATTATAACCATAAGTCAAAACACCTTTTCCGTCATCAGATGTAGTGCTCAATTCCCACTTTTTATCAAATGTCTTATTCCCGTTTGTAACAGAAAATGCCATTACTGGAATTGATGAAGAAATTAACATTGCACTAATAGCTACCCCTACAATCACTTTCTTTGCTCTCATAAGTTTTACCTCCTTTGATCTGCTGTATTTCTATTTATATTTTATCAAATATTTTGTATCAAGTCAATCAGTATCTTGACTTATATAGCGTCGAATTGTAAGATATATTCCTTGTAAAATTAACCAAAAGAACAACAGATTTATTGATAATGCTTTTTTAATTACTTCTCCAAAATAAATGATGACAGCCGCACTTGTCAGTATCATCAGTAGGGTAATAACATCCCAACAGTTTTTCTTATATAATTCTATAACCTTTATTTCTATCAGTATTGCCAGTATCCCTGTCCCTGCCACACATATTCCAACAACCAATATCATCAATAACCAATATATGATTCCGGCTATAATCTCATTTGGAATTTTTGTGCTGATTTGTGCCACAGATTGCCCGGCATCAATCGTCCAACCGATAAAAGTTTGTATGAATGATGCTGCATCATGGAAGAATGATTTGCAATCGGAAAGGAACACATCTGACTGTACTGCCTGAAAAAGAGTGGTTGTCAGCGAATACCATGCAAGAAGGAACAAGGTTGTTTGGAACATTACCGTTTTTGCTTTATATTGTCCTGCAAGTTGCTCTTTTTGTGTTTCGTATCTTGCTTTTGCATTCTGATAGGCTGTCCGGTCACAGGCTTCGCATTTTTTATAGAGTACCGGCTTTTCTACCGGTATCTCTACGATTTTCTGATGTGTCCGGGCATAATCCCGTTGTTGTGTTAAGCATCGTATTTTATCTTGACATTCCTCTATCGTGACGTTTGCGCTTCGCAGCTTCTCTTTCTCGCTCCGCAATGCTCTGTCTGCCAGCTTCAAGTCGTTCTTTAATGCTTGAATATTCCCGGCTCTGTTCTCTTTGTTTAATTTCTCGTTCAAGGTCAGAGATTCGTTGAGCTGCGTCTTCAGTTCCACGATAAGCTGGTCTTTCTGTTCCAACTCTTCTTGTATCTCCTCGGTCAAGAGCAGAAGTTCTTCCAACTGTTCGGCGTTCTTTAATTCTCTGGATTCGTTCATCTATATCACGTCCTTTCTCTACCTGCTGTTCCAGTTCAGCAATTCGGTGTTCTGTTTCAGTAATAAACTGTTTTCGCTGTTCAGCTTCTGTGCCAATATCTGCCATTGCTGATTTTCGTTTTCCAAAAGTTCTATCTTCGTTTTCTGTTCTTCCATCTTGGAAAGTAGTTCCTCGGTATTTGGCAAAATGTTGAGCAGCTCGGATAACTCGCTGTTTAATTTTTGCAATTTCTGATTCTGTTCCTGCATAAGAGAGAGTTGGGTGTCCCGGTTCTGCATTTCCAGAAGCATTTCTGCCATTAAGGTCTGCTGTTCTTCGATTTGCCCAATCATGGATTCCATTAAGGGTATAATTTCCCGGCTTTCTTCTAATGTCATTTAATCGCTCCTTCCATAATGATAATGCACCTGATACTTTCCCAAAGGTGTCCAGTATCTTTTGCAATAACGTGTTTTGTTGTTTTATGATTTGATTTTCCGCTACTTTCCACGAACCTTTTATTTCCTGCCCGGCAAGAAACTTTTGTTCAATCTTTCTTGCGTCAGCACCTTCATGGATGGTAGGAATCTGGAGTTTTCCCTGCTTTTCGTAAGAACGGTGATCGACCTGATTATGCAAAGGCAGATGTTCATTACACACCTTTGCCCACTCGCTCCGCCACAGTTCACAGTTTTTTGGATTGTTCCATCCCGTAGCATCGGTCAGTACCCGTTTCCATTGCAGGCGGTTTCTTGCACCAATCTTCTGGATTCCGTTTTCATCTAATACAGGGATACGGATTCCATGACGGTCAGGGTTTTTCTTATCCTGCCACCAGTTCGGATGGGATTCATCAATCACGATATTTCCGCTTTTATCTCTGACAAAATCCCAATCTTTGACTTCTTTCTTCCCCCAAGAATGATCCGGGTTAAAAGGACGCATAGTTAGAAGCAGATGGACATGGGGGTTGCCATCCCCTTTGTCGTGGATACTCCAATCAGCGCACATTCCTCTATCTACAAAAGTTTTTTGGATATAGTCGGTTGTATATTGAATTTGTTCCTGTCTGCTCCATTCTTTGGGGAGGGCAAATTCAAATGACCTGCCAAGTTGGGCATCTGCACTTTTTTCAATCTTCAATACCTCATTCCATAACCGTTGTTTCTGAAATGTGATTTTAAATTTTTCTAAAGCAGCTTCTTTATCTTCTGACCTTTTGTATCGGACAGATTTTTGAAAGCGTTTTATATTTTCTTCTGGTACTATCTGCCATTCAGGAGGTGCGTTTTCGCACATCATCAGACTGGTGTAGACCACTTCTTTTTTAGAAGTGTAATAACTGATTCGCCCGGTTTCCTCGTTTTTCATCACATCCCCATTGAGATATGCGGAAGCGGAGATAACAGATTTCCCTTTACTTCGTCCGACTATTTTGATTGTGTAATGAAAAATCGCCATGTCTGGATTCCCCCTTTCTGCACATCCGGCATAGATTTCCGGCAACATTGCTTTCAGTTTTAGAAAAAGCAGTATTGCCGGAACGCCCTCTGCGTAAGAGTGCCCTGCGCATAGCAGCCTGCATGGAATGCGCCCCTCTGGCGAAGAGTGCCTCCTGCGGCATGAGCAGGTCTGGCTGAAAGCCCCGCCGACGGAACGAGCCCGGCAAGCGTGAGCGAAGACCGGTTGCCACTTGTGGCAAACTTATTGGGACGACCTCTGGTTGTCCATAAGTGCGCCCTTCATGAAAAAGCAATGAAGGGAATGAAAAACTCATCCCCCCCCCGCCATTACACTTCCTCCATATCGGTATGTGTTTCTTTCTGCATTGCCTTTGAAAAAAATTTCCCATTGGCTTCCTGCTTTTTCAGAAAACCAATCAGCTTTGGGATGTCCTCTTCCTCGATAGGCGCACCGAGAACGGATTCCACCGCACCGCCAACCTGACAGAGCCTATGGGTTCGTTTTTTACTTTCTTCGGCTTTCTTTCGTTTCAGAAGTTCTTTCTTCTGTGCTGCATATCGTTTTGCTTTTTCAAGGCTTTCCTGTTCCTTCTTTTCCATTTCAAGCATTCGTTCTTCATAACTTTTTGTTGATTTTGCCATGATTACATTCCCCTTTCTTTTACAAACATAAGTTCTCGGTTGCGTATCAGAAGAAGCACATGGTATAATCTTCTTGCGTGTAGGTATATCATGGCTTCGGTCTGATAGAACCTTTGGCGGTTTCTTTGGAAGCCGCCTTTTTAATTTGCCGCAGTTCTTGTTACGGCTTTTACATTTCCTCTATCCCTCAAATCACGACCTTCATTCGCTTCCATAAACATTTCCAGAATATCGGTTTTAATCAGGACTTTGCGACCAACCTTTAATACTGGAAGTTTCTTCCATTCTACAAGCTGTCTTAAGGTGTTTCTGCCGATTCCCGTATAGTCAGCAGCTTCTTCGATGGATAATGCAATTTTTCTTTGCGTCATATAATCACCTCCTTATAAATTGCATTATGCAATTCTTGTGATGTAAGTATATCCTTTTCATATCTTTTTGTCAAGCGTTACGAAATATTAAAAATAATTTTTAAGTTGCATATTGCAATTACAGAAAAACAATGCTATAATTCATACATACCGAAAAAGGAGGCAGTCAGCATGAAAGATAAAGAACTACGCAAGCTGATAGGCAGCAGAGTAAAACAGCGCCGTCTGGAATTGAATCTGACACAGCCTTATGTCGCAGAAAAGATGGGTGTTACCGCTTCTACAATCCTGCGTTATGAGAATGGTTCGATTGACAATACGAAAAAAATGGTGCTGGAAGGTCTTTCGGAAGCACTCCATGTATCTGTGGAATGGCTCAAAGGGGAAACAGATGAATATGAAACCGACATTACGGATAAGAGAGAGTTACAGATTCGTGATGCGATGGGAGATATTCTGGAACAGTTACCGCTTGCCCTTACCAAAGAAGAAGATGCTTTTTCAAAAGATTTATTACTGCTGATGTTAAAACAATATGGTCTGTTTTTGGATTCCTTCCAGTTCGCCTGCAAAAACTTCAAGGGGAATGCTGGTCAGACGGATATTGCCAAAACAATAGGGTTTGAATCGAATGATGAATATAATGAGATTATGTTCTTAAGGGAAATCACTCACACCATCAATGCTTTTAATGAGATGGCAGACGTTGTAAGGCTCTATTCCAAGAAACCAAAAACAGCAGAACAAAGGCTTGCAAATCTTTTATCAGAAGTCTTATACGAAGATTCCGAATCGGTATAGTAAGACAACCGGAGTTATGATATACTTACACGCACGAAGCATTTCATCAGTTCCGATTGTCTAATATCGAAAGGAGACATACGATTATGGCAAAAGGATCTGTAAGAAAAAAAGGAAAGAAATGGTACTACCGCTTCTATGTAGAGGACGCAAGCGGCAATCTTGTTCAGAAAGAATGCGTTGGAACAGAAAGCAAAAGTGAAACTGAAAAGCTGCTCCGTCAGGCAATGGATGATTATGAGAAAAAGAAATTTGTTGCCAAAGCGGAAAATCTCACAGTCGGACAGCTTTTGGATGTGTGGGCAGAGGAGGAATTAAAAACAGGTACGCTCAGCAATGGTACGGTGGAGAATTACCTCGGAACAATCCGAAATATCAAGAAACACCCATTGGCAGAACGGAAACTGAAAAATGTAACCTCTGAACATTTGCAATCCTTCTTCGATTTGCTTTCCTTCGGGGGAGTTCATCCCGACGGAAAAGAGAGAAAGGGTTACAGCAAAGATTATATCCATTCTTTTTCCGCAGTCATGCAGCAGTCCTTCCGTTTTGCAGTATTTCCAAAGCAGTATATTACGTTCAATCCCATGCAGTATATTAAACTGCGGTATCAGACGGATGAAGTGGATTTGTTTTCCGATGAGGATATGGACGGAAATGTCCAACCAATTTCACGAGAAGATTATGAAAGATTGCTTGCTTATCTGCAAAAAAAGAACCCAGCCGCAATACTTCCAATCCAGATAGCCTATTATGCCGGGCTTCGTATTGGAGAAGCCTGCGGTTTGGCATGGCAGGACGTAAATCTGGAAGAACAATGCCTTACCATAAGACGCAGCATCCGATATGATGGCTCAAAGCGCAAATATATCATCGGACCAACCAAGCGGAAAAAAGTAAGGGTTGTTGATTTTGGAGATACACTGGTAGAGATTTTCCGTAATGCCCGGAAAGAGCAGTTAAAAAATCGAATGCAGTACGGAGAACTTTATCACACGAACTACTACAAAGAGGTCAAAGAGAAAAACAGAGTGTACTACGAATATTATTGTTTAGACAGAACAGAGGAAGTCCCGACAGATTATAAAGAAATTTCTTTCGTCTGTTTAAGACCGGATGGTTGTTTGGAACTTCCAACTACTTTGGGGACTGTTTGCAGAAAGGTGGCAAAAACATTAGAGGGATTTGAAGGCTTTCATTTCCACCAGTTACGTCACACCTATACAAGCAACCTTTTAGCAAATGGAGCTGCCCCAAAAGATGTGCAGGAATTGTTGGGACACTCAGATGTCAGTACCACAATGAACGTCTATGCTCACTCCACAAGAGATGCGAAACGAAAATCAGTTCGGCTTCTTGATAAAGTGGTGGGCAATGACTAAAAAATTTCCCTTATTTCCCTTGTGATTATCTCATAAGGGCAAAAATAAGGGAAACTACATATCATTTCACTAATGGACAGGCGGGAAAGCCTATAAAATGGGGAAAGTTAGAGGAATAATTATATAAATTCCAGTTTGGAGAATTGAAAAAAACGGAATTTACCTATTAAGACATATAAACTGTTGACAATAAAGCTCCTATATAGTATGTTTTAATAAACTACTATATAGGAGCTTTTGTATGGAAATGAATGGAGGATTTCTTGTTACCAAAATAAAACAGCTTGGAGACCGGATTTTCGAGAAGATTCTCAGTGAAAAGAATATTGATGCGTTTAATGGAGCCCAAGGGCGTATTCTTTATGTGCTGTGGCAGAAGGATGGTATTTCAATCAGGTCACTCTCGACTAAATGCGGATTAGCGATAACATCTCTTACTACGATGCTGGAAAGAATGGAAAATCAAGGGCTGATAAGCCGTGTTCAGTCTGAAACGGACAAAAGGAAAACGCTCCTGTTTCTGACTGAGAAAGCACATGCCTTAAAGGGCGAGTACGATTCTGTATCTGATGAGATGGGCAGTATTTACTACAAAGGTTTTTCAGAGGAAGAAATTACCCGGTTTGAGGAATGCCTCGACCGCATCAGAAAGAATCTTGAGGAGTGGCAGAAGTCATGAGTATTTGTATCAAAGATCAGATTCAGAACATGAATATCGTCATTGGCTGCACAGTGGGGTGTACATATTGCTATGCCCGCAACAACGTGAAACGCTGGCATGTGATTGATGACTTCGCTGACCCTGAATTCTTTCCGGGTAAGCTCAAGATGATGGAAAAGAAACGTCCGCAGAACTTTCTTCTTACTGGGATGAGCGATCTCTCCGGATGGAAGCCGGAATGGAGAGACGAGGTATTTGCAAAGATCCGTGAAAATCCACAGCATCAGTTCCTGTTCCTTACCAAGCGACCTGATTTGCTGGATTTTGATACCGATCTGGAAAACGCATGGTTTGGCGTTACGGTGACGAGGAAAGCAGAACTGTGGCGTATCGATGCCCTTCGGAAAAACGTCAGAGCAAAACATTACCATGTTACCTTTGAGCCGTTATTCGACGATCCCGGCACAGTTGACCTTTCCGGAATCAATTGGATCGTTGTGGGCACCATGACCGGAGCTCAGAACAGGAAGATTCATACGGAGCCGGAATGGGCATGGTCTCTGACGGACCAGGCACATAAGCTCGGCATTCCGGTGTTTATGAAGGAAGACCTTGTCCCTATCATAGGGGATGAAAATATGATTCAGGAAATGCCGGAAGAATTTAATAAAGTGTTAGAGGTACAGAAATCATGGAAGAAGTAATAAATGGAATCCTCATTCGTGAGGTGGAAACAAAGAACATCATGACTAAGTCTAGTCTGCCGGTAGGCGGTTACTCGGTCAATCCCTATGTGGGCTGTACACATGCCTGCAAGTATTGCTATGCTTCTTTTATGAAGCGCTTTACCGGGCACAAGGAGGAATGGGGTACTTTCCTTGATGTGAAGCATTGGCCGGAAATTAAAAATCCGAAGAAATATGCCGGACAGCGGGTGGTCATCGGTTCTGTGACAGATGGCTACAATCCACAGGAGGAGCAATTCGGGAATACCAGAAAACTTCTGGAACAGCTGATCGGCAGTGACGCAGATATTCTGATCTGCACAAAGTCGGATCTTGTGGTACGGGATATTGATCTGCTGAAGAAGCTTGGACATGTAACCGTTTCATGGTCGATCAACACATTAGATGAAAATTTCAAGAACGATATGGATTCTGCTTCGAGCATTGAGCACCGTATCTCTGCTATGAAGCAGGTATATGAAGCAGGTATCCGTACAGTCTGTTTCGTATCCCCGGTATTCCCCGGTATCACGGATTTTGAAGCAATCTTTGAGCGGGTAAAGGATCAGTGCGATCTGTTCTGGCTCGAAAATCTCAATCTTCGAGGCGGTTTCAAAAAGACAATTATGGATTATATCGCCGGAAAATATCCTGATCTTGTACCACTTTACGACGAGATCTATAACAAGCATAACCGCAGCTACTTTGAAGCACTTGAAGTAAAAGCTGAGAAAATGGCTAAGAAGTATGATTGTGCCTTTGTGGATAATGAAATGCCTTATGGCAGAGTCCCGCAGGGACATCCGGTGATCGTAGATTATTTCTATCATGAGGAAATCCGTGGGACAGAGAATACCGGAAAAAGAAATCGCTAACTTCAAGTTTGTATATTTCATCAAAAGTTGCATATTTAAATAAATAAGGGGAGATGGTAAAATGAAAGCTCATGAATATTGGTTCAGTCACTATGGTGTCAGGAGAAATCCTGGCATTTTTTTATGTCTTTTTGCACTTCAAAAAATAATTTCAAAAAATTTCTAAAATCATGTCCGATTTTGTCTCTCCCAATACAGAGTATATGCAGCTTTTTCTTTTCGTTCTTCGGCGAGTTTTTCTTTGAGATTTTCTTCACGCTTATCGTCGAATACAACGGCTGCATTATTCAAAAATTCTTTCTTCCATACTGATTTTAGTATATCAGATTTATTATAATCTGTCCGAAAAAGTGTCTAAATTTATGAGACCATTATAGGAGAGTAAAGATAAAAAAAGGTGGTTTATTAGTCTGTTAATCGGTATAATAATGATTACAGGGATTATTTTGGATATTTGTAATATGAGCGTGACATGGATGTGTATGGTTCAGCTATGATCAGTCGGTTCCGAATGCATTATATATGACTGTGTATGCATCAAAGTGGCAGACGAAAAAAGGAACACAGCTAATGATACACAATACTATTATGATGTGAAAAACGAAAAAGTACTCATGATTTTTGACGGTATGGTTGATGGTGAAGATAATCCAGAGCTTATTGAAAAAATCGAAAATACAATTCAAAATTATTTTTGGAGTGGAGCAGGTATGATAGAAGTAAGAAAATATTTGACATAGTTATCCTGCTCTCGGTATCATAAATATGGATACAAAATCAAGTGTACAGAATTTATGGGGATATACGCATGAAATTTCAGGAGGAACAATGAAAAGTAAAAAGATTGGGATGCAGGCACTAAAAATTGCGATAGGAAGCAGTCTGGCGATTTACATAGCCAATCTGTTTGGACTGAAGTATTCACTGGCGGCAGGGAGTGTTGCACTTCTTACGATGGTGACTACAAAGTGGAAAACTGTCAAATTATCGGTAGCGAGGGTTGTAACATTTATAATTTCAGTACTTATGGCGCTTATTATATTCTCGGCAGTAGAATCAGAATGGATGGCATATGGTATTTATGTTTTTTTTGTGGTTATTATCTCAGAGATGATCGGATGGGGAGCGACGATTTCTGTAAATGCACTGATCGGAATGCATTTTCTGGAAGTCAGAGATTTTGAAGTTGATTTTATTGCAAATGAATTTATGCTGGTATTGATCGGAATTACGATGGCACTGGTCCTGAACTTGTTTTATGATTATGGAAGTCAGCGCAAGGCGTTGGTCGAAAATATGCGATATACGGAAGAACGTCTGCAGATGATACTTGGAGAGATCTCGGCATATCTGGCGAATAAGGAAATGCAGAGAAATGTATGGGATGATATCTGTGCGTTGGAAAAAGAGGTTCAGGGCTTTATCCAGGATGCCTATGAATATCAGGATAATACGTTTCAGTCACATCCGGGATACTATATCGATTATTTTGAAATGCGTATGAAGCAGTGCAACGTGATCCATAACTTACATTATGAGATGAAGAAAATCAGACATATGCCAGATGAGGCAATGATCATTTCGAGTTATGTGTTTGATATGCTGGTATGTGTGAAGGAACATACAGTTCCGACAGCTCAGTTGGATGAACTACATGAACTTTTTGCGATTATCAGGAACAATTCACTTCCAAAGACCAGAGAGGAATTTGAGAGCCGTGCGATGCTGTACCATATCCTGATGGATCTGGAAGAATTCCTTGTATTCAAAAGAAGGTTTGTGGATGGGCTGGATGATAAAAAGCGAAAATTATACTGGGATAATTAAGCTCTCATTTGTCAAAAAGAATGTGTTATGGCACATTCTTTTTGACACTTTCAGATCATCAAATTCCTGATAATAAAAAATCAGGAACCGGATGGGATACGGATAATAAGTTTTTCACCGTCTTTTGTAACAGAAGTAAGAACCGGGATATGCTTTTTGCGAAGCTGATGCACGACCGGGTAAAGAGAAAACATATCTCCATCGACATAGACAGCTTCCGGTTTCGTTTTCAGCATATCTTTTACCAGATCTTTGATATATTTTTTCCACTCTGTTTTTTCCATTTCTACCTCAGCATAAATTCCATTGATATCTAAAGCAGGGAGATCAGGCAGAGGTTTGTGGATAATTTTTACATGCGTGAGTTCTGGCAGCTTCATTAAAAGTGTGTTTGTAGAAGTGTCGGAACTGAGATTTACAAGGGTAATCTCGTCAGTAAAGGTATCCAGACTGATCTGACATGCTTTTCGTGCATCTTCTAAAGTAGCTGTAGTCATTAAAAAGCCGCCCTTGTGACAGAAAGAAGCACTCGAAAGACCGGTTTCTTTCTGGAGTTCTTCATTTTCCAGACCGAGCCATTCAGATGGAAAACTGCATTTATAATTCAGGGAATATTCTTTTTTCTGAGGCTGGATACAGTAACCACCGCGGTTGGATGGAAAAATAACGAAAGCGATATCTGTTTCGGAAAGACGTTTCTGGCATGGAATGAATTCAGGAAGGACCAGAATACGGGAATCAGCTTCAGGATTTTGTGTTTCGAGAATTTCTTCGATCCGCTTGTCAGCACGTTCATTTCCAAGGTAACGGGCAAATTTATTGTCAAGGATCATTCCGGCAACACTGACTGCACGGAAAAAGGCTTCATCGGTTCCGCCATCTTCGTCCCAGGAAGGATTGAAGCTTCCAATCAGTGAAGCCAGTTCATTTTTTTCACCGGTATTATCATTATTATCCAGTGGCTGGACAAAAGCTTCGTCAAACTTAGCAGCAAGCTCTTCCCCCAGGATTTCGGTACCAAGTTCTTCCCAGAGAAGGCCGAATGCCGCGTAAGGGATGCCATTTTCACGGATGCGGCTGTCTTTCTGGTGATGGTCATATCTGCCGCGCCCAATGTCGAATATGATGCCGTCAAAGTCTTCGGGTACTTTATTACCACGAAGGATTGTAATTTCCGGATTTAAATATAATAACAATGCAGAGGAAAATACATCATCTGCGTGGAATTTTCCACTATGTGTAAATGCGGAAGCATCTTTTAGGCGGATCTTTTTTAATAATTCATTCATCTTAATCTCTCCAAATAAAAATAGTTTTGCTAATGTAATAATGTATAAGCAGAAAAGGAAAATGTCAAGTGTGGAAAATAGTAGAATTCCGGGCTGTTTCGCAGAGAGGATGGGGAGTTTTGTCAGGATGTGATAATAATCCGGATCATAATGTGCCATCACGCTATGAAAAGATTTATGGATTTTTAGAACTCCCGGATACGCCGGAGGAAAAGTGGGTTCTCTCCGGCATCCGGGGGAAAAGTCACATGGATATGCAGCTGAGGTGATTGTAAGCTATCTGGAAGAACAGCTTATCTGTCAAAAATAGATTCCAGGATTCTGACAAAGTGTTCCAGCCCTTCCTGATCTTCTTCATCAAAACGGGCGAGAACAGGGCTGTCGATATCCAGAACGCCAACGATTTCATTTCCTTTATGAAGCGGAATCACGATCTCGGAATTAGAGGCGCTGTCGCAGGCGATATGTCCCGGGAACTGGTGGACATCCTTTACCAGCATAACCTGATCGTTTGCCACAGCGGTTCCGCAGACACCTTTACCGATTTCAATTTCAATACAGGCAGGTTTGCCCTGGAAAGGACCAAGGACGAGCCTGCCTTCTCTCATCAGATAAAAACCAACCCAGTTGATGTTCAGAAGCGCATCACCGAGAAGGGCCGATGCATTTGCCAGATTTGAGATCTGGTGAGGGATTCCGTCAATCAGACCGCGGAGGCGGATTGAAAGCAGGGAATACAGTGGCTTTTTATCAACTGGCCATTCAAAATTCGAAGTATTCATAAAAAATCTCCTTAAATATTTCCGTTTAACACATCTTCCAATGTAATCTCGTAGAAGAAATCATGTACCATTCCATCAAATTTCTTCCACAAAGGAAGCGTAATGCACTGCTCTTCACGGCTGCAGACCTCGGCACCTGGAACCAGGCAGGCGACTGTAGCAAGATTGCCTTCCGCAAGTTCAAGAATCTCGCCGATAGTGTATTCAGAAGGTTCCCTGGTAAGCTGGTATCCGCCCCCTTTGCCACGGCGTCCTTTTAAGAGTTTCTTCTTTACAAGAATTTTCAGGACAATTTCCAGGTATTTTTCGGAAATTTCCTGGCGGATTGCGATCTCGTTAAGCGGAACATATTCTTCGTCCTTATGCTGGGCGAGATCAATCATCACGCGAAGTGCGTAACGTCCTTTTGTAGAAATCATAATTAGTTTTCCCCCATTTTTTTATATGTACAATAGCAGCACCAGAGAGTTTATGAACCCTGGTGCTTTTTTACCTATTATACCGTAGGGTTATATGTGTTTCAAGAAAAAAACAAAAAAATAAAATAACCTATTGACTTAGTAGGTAATAGATGATATTATACCAACTAAATTGATAGGAAATAAAGGTTATACAAAATAACCAGTACTGATAAATATGAACGGAGGAAGAAATAATGGCAGAATTTGATTATGAAGTAGTAAATGGAAGAAAGATCCGTGTACGTCCGCAGGAAGTTGTATCGGAGATAGATGAGAATGGATATTTTGTCCGCCAGCCAAATCATTTTACAGAAGGATTTGGAGAAGGAAAAAATCCGGTAGAAAAAGGCAGATACCATCTGGTATGGGCAAAGCTTTGCCACTGGTCTAACAGAGCTTCGATCGTAAGAGAACTTCTTGGACTGGAAGATGCAATCAGTGTCAATATGGTTGATCATGCAAAGCATGAGAAGAATCTTGGATGGGAATTCGTATACGACAAAGAACATATCGATCCGGTCCTTGGAATCCAGTTCTTAAGTGAAGCTTATTACAAAGCTGATGATGATTACACAGGAAGAACAACGGTACCGGCTCTGATCGATACAAAGACAGGAAAAGTTGTAAATAACGATTACACCTGGCTTACCAATTATTTTGAAGTAGATTTTAAACCGTTCCACAAAAAAGGAGCACCGGATCTTTATCCGGAAGAACTCAGAAAAGATATCGATGAGATGAATGAATGGCTCTTTGATAACATTAATAATGGAGTTTATAAAGCAACCTTTGCAAGATCAAAGGAAGCTTACTGGGATGCCTATAATTCTTTTTATGCAGCAATGGATATTCTGGAAAAACGTCTGGAAAATCAGAGATTTCTCTTTGGAGATTATGTGACAGACAGTGATGTGAGACTGTATGTGACGCTGGCGAGACTGGATATTCGTTACACCTGGCAGCTTGGACATACCAAACACCGCCTGATCGATTATCCGAATCTGTGGGGATATGCAAGAGACCTGTATCAGATTCCGGCATTCAGAAATAACACCTACTTTAAGGATTTCGCAAATCCAAACAACAAGAAGGTCGGCGCATTATTTTTTGAATCTTTCAATGCAAGATTTCTGGATGAGATTAATTTTGATGCATACTGGGGTGCACCGCATGACCGTGCACATTTAAGCAGCGATCCGGGCAATAAATTTAAGGCAGAAGAACAGTAGGAGGAACGAATTATGGCAGATTTTGAATATGTAGATGTAAATGGAAGACAGATCAGAGTAAGACCGAGAGAAACTGCACAGGAAATTGATGAATATGGAAATTTCCATCGTCAGCCAAACCGCTTCACGGAAGGTTTTGGAGAAGGGAAAAATCCGGTAGAAAAAGACAGATATATTCTTTTCTGGGCAAAAGGATGCAACTGGTCCAATCGGGCAGCGATCGCAAGAGAGCTTCTCGGACTTGAGGATGCAGTGAAAGTTGAGATCGTAGACTGGACAGACCAGGAAGAGAATCTTGGATGGGAATTTGTAAATTCCCCGGATCATATCAATCCGGAAACGGGCGCACAGTTCTTAAGTGAGCTTTACTACAATGCGGATGAAGAATACACAGGACGTACAACCGTTCCGGCATTTGTAGATTATAAGACAAAGAAAGTGGTAAATAATGATTACCACTGGCTTACAAATCATCTGGAAACAGCGTTCAGACCATTCCACAAAAAGGGAGCGCCGGATCTTTACCCGGAAGAATTAAGACCGGAGATCGATAAGCTGAACAAATGGCTCTTTGAAAATGTAAACAACGCTGTTTATCGAGCGCAGTTCGCTGAATCCTTACAGGCATTTGCCGATGGATATGAGACATTTTTCGCAGGGCTTGATGCAATGGAGGAAAGACTTGCAGACAAGAGATTCTTATTCGGAGATTATGTGACAGACAGTGATATCCGTCTTTATACAACCATCGCAAGACTGGATGTGTCTTATTCAAGAAATATCGGACCTTGCAAACACCGTCTGGTAGATTACCCGAATCTGTGGGGATATGCAAGAGATCTGTATCAGATCCCGGCATTCAGACATAACACATATTTTAAGGATTTTGCGGCATCTGTCGATCTGAATGAAGCAGATGAAGAGTATTGGGAAAATACATACTATGATATCGTGGTGCAGGAAACAGACTGGGATACTATCTGGAAGACACCGACAGGAAGAGAATCACTCAGTAAAGATCCGGCACACAAATTTAAAGCAGAAAAATAACAGACGAAAGACGAGGAAAAATATTATGAAAAAGTTGGCAAGCATTTTAGCAGTTACACTGGCAGCAGGAGTCCTGGCTACAGGATGCGGATCTTCTTCAGGAAGCGCTTCAAAGGACAGCTCTTCAGACAGTGGAAAGACAGTAATCAAAGCAGCAACCGGAGCAAACGCAAAACCATATGTCTATGTAGGCGATGATGGCAAGCCGGCAGGATACGATGTGGATGTACTGAATGCAGTTTTTGATAAACTTCCGGATTATGAACTGGAATATGAAGTGACTGATTTTGGATCTGTACTTTCCGGACTGAACAGTGGAAATTATCAGATCGGAGTTAACAACTTCTCTTACAACGAAGACCGTGGAGCAAGTTATCTTTACTCTTATCCATATGACAAGATCAGCTATGTATTCGTAACAAAGAAAGGTGGAAAAGAGATCAAATCATTTGAAGATGCAGCAGGACTTTCTTTTGAAGGTGGTACAGGAATCAGCGTATCCAATGCAGTAGAAGCATGGAATGAAAAGAATCCGGATAAAGCGATCAATATTACTTACTCGGATGCAGATACATCTGTATTTTTACAGCATGTAGCAGACGGATCGCAGGATTTTACGATCATCGATCTGGCAATGTACAACTCTTACATGGAAGAATTTAACTATGATGTGCAGAAAAATGATATTCCGGAAGATGAAGCAAAAATGATTGCAGAAAACTCTTATGCATATTATATTTTCCCACAGGATCAGAAAGATTTAAGAGAACAGGTAGACAAAGCGCTGAAGGAGCTGAAGGAAGACGGAACCCTGACTGAGATCAGTAAAAAATGGTATGGTCAGGATGCCGCACCGGAGGATGATAAGTTCGAGGAGACGATTAACTAATGGGTAAATTATTTGATGGAAAACTGGTATTTACACAGATACCGCTACTTTTAAAATATCTTCCGGTCACAATGGAACTGGCTGTCACAGCAATGATCGCCAGTCTCATCCTGGGACTGCTCCTTGCACTTGTGAAGATTAAAAAGGTACCGGTACTGAAACAGCTGGTAAGTATCTATATCTCGGTTATCCGCGGAACGCCGATCCTGGTTCAGTTATATGTGACTTATTTCGGTATTCCGATGCTCCTGAAATATATCAATTTTAAATGTGGAACCAACTACAATGTCAATGGAGTCGCACCAATCGTATATGCATTCGTTGCTCTGGCACTCAATGAATCTGCATTTAACGCAGAGATCATCCGTGCCTCTCTTGAATCAGTAGATAAAGGACAGGTTGAGGCAGCAAGCGCTTTAGGAATGAATTATTTCCAGGCATTGATAAGGATCATCCTTCCGGAGGCAACCGTGGTAGCACTCCCATCCCTTGGAAATGCATTTATCGGACTGATCAAAGGAACTTCTCTTGCATTTGTCTGTTCCGTAGTGGAGATGACCGCAGAAGGAAAGATTCTTGCGGGAAGAAATTACCGTTATTTTGAAGTGTATATCTCACTGGCAATTATTTACTGGGTAATTACTTTCGTACTTGAGAGAGTGATCAGCTATCTTGAGAAAAAGCTCCGGGTACCGGAAGATGCACCGGCACTTTTAGATATCAGAGATACAGAGGTGGAATAAGGTATGATCGAAATCAAAAATATATCAAAAACATTTAAAAATAATAAGGTTCTTGATGGGATCGACCTTACCATCAATCAGGGAGATGTCGTAGCGATCATCGGACCTTCTGGAACAGGAAAATCCACATTTTTAAGATGTGTGGACAGACTGGAAAAACCGGAAACCGGAACCATAACGATTGACGGTGAGACACAGGATCTTGCACATATTCATGGCAAAGATTTGACAGAGCTTCGGAAAAAGACCGGCATGGTTTTTCAGAATTTCAATCTTTTTTCAAAGAAGACAGCGCTTCAGAATGTAATGGAGGGGCTGATCGTGGTAAAGAAGATGAAAAAAGAGGAAGCAGAAAGGATTGCGAGAGAGCAGCTTAAAAATGTAGGTCTTCTGGATCACGCAAACCATTATCCGAGACATATGTCAGGTGGTCAGCAGCAGAGGGTTGCAATCGCAAGAGCACTTGCGATGGAGCCAAAGCTTTTGCTTCTGGATGAGCCGACATCTGCACTGGATCCGGAGCTTGTCGGAGAAGTTCTGGATACGATCAAAAAAGCGGCAAATGAAGGATATACAATGCTTCTGGTGTCTCATGAGATGAGCTTTGTACGAAACGTTGCAACCAGAGTGATCTTCCTGGACGGAGGAAAGATCCTGGAAGACGGAACGCCGAGAGAAGTGTTTGGAAATCCAAAGAACGAACGTGTCAAAGAGTTCTTTACAAAGATCAACCGGATGGAAGAACCGGATTATTCAATTTAAGAGAAAAACAAAATCGGTTGAGGGATCAGTCGATTTTTTCCAACAGGATAAAAGAAGGGAGCGAAAGCAATGAGTATCAGACTGGTGACAGACAAGGAAAATGTAGATTATCAGGCAGTGGCAGATATTTTAGACCATTTTGGACTGAGTCATTTTGATGCCGCTACAGAAGAAAAAATATTTAAGAACAGCTATGCGACGGCATTTATTTACGATGGAGGCCAGGTAGTTGGCTGTGCGAGGGCAATTTCCGATGGCGTGTGTCAGGCTGCAATCTACAATGTGGCACTTCTGGAAGAAGGCTATCGTTTTGGTGAAAACGATTATGAGAGAAGGCTTGCAAACCAGAGATACTTATTTGGTGACAGACTGACTGAATCTGATGTGCGTCTTTATGTGACACTGGTACGATTTGACTGTGCATATTATCCGGTATTTCGTCTGAATAAAAAGCTTCTCCGCGATTATCCGAATCTGTGGGCATATGCAAGAGATTTGTATCAGACACCGGGATTTGGCGACACAACGAATTTTGCGGCGATCAAGAAGCATTATCATATTGATTGCTGCCCATCCAATGAGTTTGCAATCGTGCCGAACGGACCGGATGAATCCTTATGGCTGACACCACACGGAAGAGAAAAATTATCCGGAAAATAAAGAAAGCGGGGAATGAATGATGAAAGCAGTCAGAGTGACAGAAGAATGGCAGAGAGCCGGGGTACACTATGTGCGGACACAGGCAATGTGCCTGGGATTTAAGATCCCGCTTGAGGGAGAATTTTCAGATGACACACCGGAAGATGAATATATTCTGGTGATGGACGGAATTTATCCGGTATCCACCTGCAGGCTGCATTATCTGGATGAACATACCGGAAAAATTGAGCGCGTGGCAACACTGGAATCCTATAGGGGAAAACATTACGGACAGGCAGGAATCATTGAGGCGGAAAACTGGATGCGCGAAAAAGGTGTGACAAAAATCTATATCAATTCCAGAAAAGCGGCACTTGGATTCTATGAAAAGCTCGGCTATACCGCAGATTTTTCACAGGTAAGCGGCTCCGGAGAGTTTGAATGTGTGATGACGGAGAAAGAACTTGCGTAAATTTATGAAAAGAAAACTGGATTTTGGCAGAAAGATATTGTACAGTAAATAGCGACATTGATTTATAGAAACAGGAGAGATAGACAAGAATGAAGTACGGAATTGATACACGATGTCAGCATTTGGCTGACGATAATAAGGATGAAATATATGGGGCGATCAGTTATCCAATCTATCAGTCTGCAACATTTGCAAGAGACAGAGTAGGCGGAGGAAGTGGTTATGACTATTCCAGATTACAGAATCCGACGAGAGAACATCTTGAGAAGATCGTAGCATCGCTGGAAGAAGGAATCGATGCACTGGCATTTTCGACAGGAATGGCAGCAATCACAGCTCTGATGGAGATTTTCAAACCGGGCGATCACATCATCATTGATGAGGATCTTTATGGAGGAAGCGTCCGTCTGTTCCACAGCATTAATGTGAAAAATGGACTGACATTTACCAGCGTGGATTTAAGCAGTGTGGATGTAGAGGATTATATCCAGGATAACACAAAAGCAATTTATGCAGAGACACCGACCAATCCGATGATGCGTGTATCCGATCTGGAAGAACTTTCAAAGAAAGCAAAAAAACATGAACTTCTTCTGATCGTGGACAATACCTTTTTATCACCATATTTCCAGAATCCGCTGAAGCTTGGTGCTGACATTGTTGTGCATAGCGGGACAAAATATCTGGGTGGACATAATGACACACTTGCAGGTTTTCTGATAACAAACCGCGAGGACATTCAGGAACAGCTTCGTTTTATTATCAAGACGACAGGAGCAACCCTTGCACCGATGGACAGCTGGTTGATCCTCAGAGGGATCAAGACGCTTGGAGTCCGTATGGACAGGGCACAGGAAAATGCACTGAAGATCGCACATTTTCTGGAGAAGCAGGAGTATGTGACAAGGGTGCTTTATCCGGGACTTGAATCACATCCGGGTTACGAACTGATGAAAAAGCAGGCAAGAGGATTTGGTTCGATCCTGACCTTTGAAGTAGATTCCAAAGAGAGAGCATATCACATTCTGGAAAATGTAAAACTGATCCAGTTTGCGGAAAGCCTAGGAGGAACTGAGACTCTGATCACTTATCCGATCACCCAGACGCATGCGGATCTTTCCAAAGAAGAGCTTGACCGGAACGGAATCACAGACCGGATTTTAAGACTTTCCGTTGGAATCGAAGGCGCAGAGGATCTGATCGCAGACCTGGAAGCTGTATTAAAGTAGAAGTGTGAGTCAAGCGACAGACATCTGTGATGGAAGATGTACAGGACAGATGGACGATGACCGTTTTTAGATCGGAATAATGACCGTGCAGATAAGGAAGTGGCAGAAATGAGCAAAATAGAAGTAAATGAAAAAAGAGTAGTTGACGAATTTCAGGAACTGACTGCGATCGATGCACCAAGCTTTGGGGAGCGTCAGATGGCAGACCGGCTGATCGTGAAATTAAAAGAACTTGGTTTTGAAGTAGAGGAAGACAATGCCGGAGAACATTTCGGAGGAAATGCCGGAAACTTATATGCATATCTTCCGGGAGATCTTCCGGGAGATCCGGTCCTTTTGTCCGGTCATATGGATACGGTTGAGCCGTCCAAAGGCAAGAAAGGGATCATCGGAGAAGACGGTGTGATCCGTTCCGCAGGAAAAGCAGTTCTTGGAGCTGATGATGTGGCAGGACTTGTGGAGATTCTGGAAGGAATCCGCAGTGTAAAAGAAGCGGGAGTACCACACCGGGATATCGAGATTCTTTTTGCAATTGCAGAAGAGCTTTATATCAAGGGCAGCAGCGTATTTGATTTTTCAAAGGTTCGTGCAAAAGAAGCCTATGTACTGGATATCAGCGGACCGGTTGGAAGCGCGGCATATAAAGCACCGTCTCTGATTTCTTATCAGGTGGTAGTAACCGGGAAGGCATCCCACGCCGGATTTGATCCGGAGCACGGCGTTCATGCGATCGCTATTGCATCCGAAGCGATCACGCAGATCAGTCAGGGACATGTGGATGAAGAGACAACCTGCAATATCGGATTGATCGAAGGTGGAAGCGGAACGAACATTGTTCCGGAAAAATGTATTGTAAAGGGAGAAATCCGGAGCTATTCTCATGAAAAAGCGACTCGTTGTGTAGAAAAAGTGGGAAATACCTTCAAAAAGGTGGCTGAAAAACACGGAGCTGAATCAGAACTTACCTGCGAAGTTCATCTGATCGCTTATGAGACAGCAAAAGACAGTGTGCCGGTAAAACGGTTTGAAAGAGTAAGCAAAAAGCTGGGACTTGCAGGAAATCTTGTAGAGACATTTGGCGGAAGTGACAACAACAGCTTTGCGAAGAACGGGATTCCTGGACTGGTGCTGTCAAATGGAATGTACCAGGCACATTCGGTAAATGAATATACGACAATCAAAGATCTTGGGACAGGAGCAGAACTGATCGCCGGGCTGATCACCGATGAGCAGTAGTGGATGTTATTATACAGAAAAGACGCCAAAAGCGTCTTTTTTATATTGATAGAAGAAAAACAGATAAAACATATTGAAATTAAATGTTTTTAAAATAATTCCCTATTAACCTATTGACAAAGTAGGTAAAAGTGGATATAATGCAACTATCAAATTTGAAAGATCACTATAGAGATCACGATACATCAGACAGTAGAAAAGAGAGGTAGAAAAATATGAGCGATTATAAATTTGAAACACTTCAGCTTCACGTAGGACAGGAAGAACCAGATCCGGCATCTGATGCCAGAGCAGTACCGATTTACCAGACAACATCTTATGTATTTAAGAACTCTGCACATGCAGCAGCAAGATTCGGACTTGCAGATGCAGGTAACATTTACGGACGTCTGACAAACTCTACACAGGACGTATTTGAAAAGAGAATCGCAGCACTTGAAGGTGGTGTGGCAGCTCTTGCAACAGCATCCGGAGCAGCTGCAATTACATATACCATCGAAGCACTTGCAGCAGATGGCGGACATATCGTAGCGCAGAAGACAATCTACGGTGGAAGCTTCAACCTTCTTGAACACACACTGACACATTACGGAATCACAACTACATTTGTAGATGCACATAACTTGAAAGAAGTAGAAGATGCAATTCAGGATAACACAAGAGCCATCTATCTTGAAACTCTTGGTAATCCGAACAGTGATATCCCGGATATCGATGCAATCGCTGAAATTGCACACAAGCATGGACTTCCGCTTGTAATCGACAACACATTCGGAACACCATATTTGATCCGTCCGATCGAACACGGAGCAGACATCGTTGTACATTCTGCTACCAAATTCATCGGTGGACACGGAACAACTCTTGGTGGAATCATCGTAGATTCCGGTAAATTTGACTGGAAAGCAAGTGGAAAATACCCGGCAATCGCAGATGCAAACCCAAGCTACCACGGAGTATCTTTCGTAGATGCAGCAGGTCCGGCAGCATTTGTAACTTACATCCGTGCAATCCTTCTTCGTGATATGGGAGCAACAATTTCTCCATTTAACGCATTCCTTCTGCTGCAGGGAACAGAGACACTGTCGCTTAGAATTGACCGTCATGTAGAAAATACAAAGAAAGTAGTAGAATACCTCTCTAATCATCCAATGGTAGAGCATGTGAACCATCCGTCACTGCCGAATCATCCGGATCATGCACTTTATGAAAAATATTTCCCGAATGGTGGAGCATCTATCTTCACATTCGAGATCAAAGGCGGACAGGAAGAAGCTCACAAGTTCATCGACAACCTGAAGATCTTTTCGCTGCTTGCAAATGTTGCGGATGTTAAGAGTCTTGTTATCCATCCGGCAACAACAACACATTCTCAGCTGACAGAAGAAGAACTGCTTGATCAGGGAATCAAACCGAACACAATCCGTCTTTCTATCGGTACAGAACATATCGATGATATCATCGCAGATCTTGAAGGTGGATTTGCAGCGGTTCAGGGCAAATAAATATTATACACACAGGAATTTTGGACGGAGGTTTTTCGAAACCTTCGTCTTTTTCGATGTGCACAGAAAATTTTAAGGAGAAAACACTATGACAAAGGCACAGATCAGAAAAAATGCTTTTCTGAAATCCATTCCGATCATGTGCAGTTACATTTTCGTAAGCATGGCATATGGGATTATGATGGAAAATGCCGGATTTGGCTGGTACTATTCACTGTTTGTCAGTCTTGCATTTCCGAAAGGAATTGCGGCAGTCAGGAGTGTTGAAAATGCTGTGCGATAAGCGGAAATCCGGTATTTTCGGATGGATCTCCCTTTGACCAGATGAACAGATTATGCTATGATATGTACCGATACACACGTATTTTTTATTTGACAACAATCCAGATGGAACTTTCTGTTCAATAAAGAGGATTATGTGTCAGGATACATTCTTTTTACAAGGAGAAAATCAATGAGTATAGATATTACGATCGAGGAAATGGAAACGCTTCCTGCAGAGTCCTACGAGCTTTTTGATATCCGTGGCGAGATTGAGCGCGCCCATGGAATCCTGCCGAATTCAGTGGCAAGCTCAGCAGATGCACTGATGGAGAATCCGCCGGAAGATAAGGAAAAGAAGATCATTATCTGCTGCAGCAGAGGACAGATCAGCAGGGATATCGCAGAAGAACTGCAGGATCAGGGATATGAAGCATACAGCCTGAAGGGCGGTTATGTTGGATGGCTGATGGCAGATATGAAGAAAAAGGAAGCAGATGATGTCTGTGAACATGTGGAGCTTAGTATCCGCAAGAAGTTCAAAAAGAAGATATGGTCCAAATTTACAAAAGCTGTCAGAGAATATGAACTGGTCAAAGAAGGTGACCGGATCGCAGTATGTATTTCCGGTGGAAAAGATTCAATGCTGATGGCAAAGCTTTTCCAGGAATTAAAGCGTCACAACAAATTTAACTTTGAAGTAAAGTTCCTGGTGATGGATCCGGGATACAGTCCGGAGAACCGGAAGGTCATTGAAGAAAATGCAAGGAAGATGAAGATTCCGATCCGGATTTTTGAATCCAATATTTTTGAATCGGTATTTGAGATTGAAAAATCACCGTGTTATATCTGTGCAAGGATGAGACGTGGATATCTTTATAATTTTGCACAGCAGATGGGCTGCAACAAAATCGCACTGGGACATCATTATGATGATGTGATTGAGACGATTCTGATGGGAATGCTCTACAGTGCACAGGTGCAGACTATGATGCCGAAGCTTCACAGTACAAATTTTGAAGGGATGGAACTGATCCGCCCGATGTATCTGATCCGTGAGGATGACATCAAGGCATGGAGAGATTACAATGACCTGCATTTTATTCAGTGTGCATGTAAGTTTACCGATACCTGCACAACCTGCAACAATGAAGAAAATCAGTCAAAGCGTATGGAGATCAAAAAGCTGATTGCAGAGCTTAAGAAGACGAACCCGTTTGTGGAGGGCAATATTTTCAAGAGTGTGGAAAATGTCAATCTGGATACGGTTGTCGGCTACAAGGCAAAAGGTGTAAGACACAATTTCCTGGATACTTACGATGATTAAAAATGACTGGATGTGCCGGAGGCGTATCTGAGATAGAAAGAAGAATGAAATTCCCGTCGGGCAGGTACAGGATCTGCCCGGCGGGAATTTTGAGATTAAATGACAGGAATATTGACCTGTACCAGAATTCCTGACGTTGATCAGGATAAAACGGTTTCCTGCTGGTTCTTGATATCGTGGTAAATAACAAAACGTCCACGTCCGTTGTGCTTAGCTGTATACAGAGCATGATCAGCAAGGCGGTATAATTGGCTGAAAGATTCAGCATCCGTTGGAGCAACAGCACAGCCGATACTGCAGGAAAGTTTCCGGCCATTTAGTTCCGGGATATCTACATTTTGAAGATTTGTATAGAGCTTTTGCAAATGCAGATGGATACTGTAATCCAGACGTACATTTTTCATCAGGATCATAAATTCGTCACCACCGACACGACCGATGATATCGGTTGTCCGAAACTGTTCTTTCAGAAATCCGGCAAATATTTTCAGTACCTGGTCACCGGTTGCATGTCCATAAGTATCATTGATCTGCTTGAAATAATCCATGTCGATCATCATTAAAGCCTGTAAATCTTCAAAATCTTTTTCGCGCAGCCATTCGGAAATCGTGTGTTCTGCATAAACTTTGTTCAGAAGTCCGGTCAGAGCATCTGTATGCGCCTGGCGAAGAAGCGAAGTCTGATTCTTCTGGTTGATCTTCCAGAGTGCGAAGATCAGAAGCAGCACAATGCAGATAAAAAAGGCGAACAGAATGATTTCAAAGTTGTTGATAAAAGCAAAGTGCTGACGGGCTTCGACAGCAGGAACGATATAGCAGAGCATCCAGTCGTTGTACTTTAGTGGCTGGTAGGAAATATAGCGTGCATGTGATAAATCTGCTGTAATCTTGCGGCAGTTTGCGTGTCCTTGCTTAAAATCTTCCTGAAGGGTAGCGCCATCTTCCGAGGTCTGAAATACCCAGTCAGAGGAAGAAGTAAAAAAGTTCTCCCGGATTTCGTTGTGAGTAGATTCAATGGAAATAATGTTGCCGTCCGAGTCTGTGATAAATGAGTAGCCGGAACCGGAATACAGATCCTCAAAGAGCATGGTAGTCAGTTTCGCGACATCGATGGAACCTCCAAAAACACCGATAATATTCTGATCTTTGTCATAAACAGGAACTGTGAGGACAACGAGGGTTTCGTTGTCTACGCTACTTGACAGAGGAGAACTAAGGACGCGTCTGCCTTCCAATGTCTTTTGAAAATAGTCCCGTGAACTTGCATCGGTATTCTTTCCATCGCTGGAGTGTCCGATACCGTCTGTAGAAAAAAGCATAAGCCGGTGAAAGGAGCTGGAAGAAGCCAGTTCAGCAAGAAGTTGAAGATTATCTCTACTGAACAGATCGGAAGTTGTTCCGAAGTATGCAGCAGGACTCTCCAGGAATTCATATTCTTTTTCCAGAACCAGTTCCAGGTGATCCTTTTGCTGCAGTGTGTTTTTTTGGATAACGTTCTGTACACTTTTATCAACGCTCTGTTGTACAAACCAGAAAAAAATCAGAAGTGTGAACGTCATTACAATCAGGAACGAAATGACAGCCGTTCCATATTGCATCAGTTCATGACGTGATATTTTTTTCATGTAAGCCCCCCTTATTTTGTACGTTAACAGATGAATTATCATTTTTTTAATTATAGCATGGATTTAACGAAATGTCATTTGAGAAATGTACAAAATGTATAAAACTTAAATAAAAAAAGGAATGAATAATGTAAGATATTAACAAATACATTACATTATTCATTCCGATTCTATTTTGCGAGTCTGTAAATGGCGTCCAGATAAATCTTCATCCAGATATCAAGCTTGTCAAGTTCCAGATATTCATTGGTCTGGTGCATCAGATCCGGCTGATCCGGTAAAAGTGCTCCGAAAGCAACACAGTTATCCAGTGCGCGCGCATATGAGCAGGCTCCGTCAACCAGAGGCATAGCAGATGAATCGCCAACAACGGTACGGTAGGATTCCAACAATGCTTGTACAAGGAAAGAATCTTTTGGGATATGAATCGATTCTGTGGCATTTGGATTTTCAAAACGGAATCCGGAGCCGCTTAAATGCTTCTGGATAAGCTCCTGTACCTGCATGCAGCGGTAAGTGACAGGAACACGATTGTCAATAGAAAAGATGACTTTATAATCCTGTACTTCGACCTTTCCTACATTAAAACTTAATTTACCGGAAATTTCATCGGAAAGATCAATTCCCAGTCCTTTGCCGGTCAGATCAAAACCGATGTACTTCATATAGAAGGCAGCGATTCTGGAAAGCTCATTTTGAAGTGGTAATTCAGAAACAGCTTTCATAAGTCCGCTGATCGCATTGATTCCGGTAGAAGGATGGGCGGCATGTGCGGCAACACCTTCTGCAGTCAGGCGAAGAGACGAGTCCATTCTGTCCAGTCGGAAATGGCAATTCGTCTGTGTTTCCCAGGAGAGAAGATTCTTATGGATCACAGCTTCCATTTCTTCGGGAAGCAGAACAGATGCGTGATCTGCAACTGCATTAAAAGCGTTTCCGCCGGATAGAACAAGCTCTTCCGTGATATCTGTTACAAGTTGATATTGGAAGACACCCTTCTCGGCATAAATAAGTGGAAATACAGCATCCGGTGTAAAAGACATCTGTGGAGCAGGGATTTTCTTTTGATTGAAATAATAATCCATGCATTTCCAGTCGGTTTCTTCATTGGCGCCAACGATGAAACGAATTCTCTTTTGCAGAGGAAGTTCCATTGCTTTCAGAATCTTTACTGCGTGCAGGCAGGCGAGAAGAGGACCTTTGTCGTCAAGAACACCGCGCCCGTAAAGATTTCCGTCTATGATTTCCGGTTTGAAAGGATCACAGATCCAGTTTCCGCTGCAGGGAACGACATCTACATGCCCAAGGATTCCCAGAATTTCATCCTGTTCTCCATAATCGGCATGTCCTGCGTAGTTGTCAAAATTTTCAACTGTAAGTCCCATTGAATTTGCTATTTCAAGAAAACAATCGAGAGCCTTTGCAGGACCTGCACCGAAAGGCATTCCTGCCTCCGGTGCTGCTTCCACACTGTTGATCGATACCAGTTTTATGATATCCTGGATCAGACTTTCCCGATCTGCTTTTATTTGTTTTTCAAAATCCATAACTGGCTTCCTCCTGTCTGGATAAGGTATTTATACATATAATTGAATGATTAGCATGATCGCACTGAATACGGTTGTCATACCCATAAGAGGCATGATAAATTTCAGCCATTTGTCATAGGTAACATCAACCATTGCAAGGGATGCAAGGATCAGTCCGGTCGGTGTGATGAAGGAAATCAGTCCAAGACCGTATGCGTATGCTGAAACGATGACGGATCTTGATACCCCAACGGTGTCGGCGAGCGGTGCCATGATCGGAATGGACAGAACCGCAAGACCGGAGGAAGAGGAAATGAAAAATCCAAGTACGATAAATACCAGCATCATAAGGATGATGAACAGGATCGGATTCATGCCGCTGATCGCTTTTGAGAAGAATTCAAGGATCGTATCAGAAATCATACCATCTTCCAGAATGACATTGATACCACGGGCAACACCGACAACCAGGGCAACACTCATCAGATCGGCAGCACCACCGATAAACTGATCCATAAAGTTCTTTTCGCCGATGCCGGAGGTAAAGGCGAGCAGGATCGCGCAGGCAAGGAAGAGAGCGGTCATATTATCAAACCACCATCCCTGTGCGACAAGTCCCCATACGAGTACACCAAAGGATACACCGAATACAAGCAGGGA
This sequence comes from Coprococcus sp. AM100_B19A, assembly GCF_027662015.1. Taxonomy (NCBI): domain Bacteria; kingdom Bacillati; phylum Bacillota; class Clostridia; order Lachnospirales; family Lachnospiraceae; genus Coprococcus; species Coprococcus sp. AM100_B19A. Next base: position 170,202 of record NZ_JAQDKN010000006.1, on the reverse strand, counting down.
AAGTTTCATTTTACCTGTAAATTCCGGAACCTCTCCCTGATGACCGTATTTCTGTAAATGGTATTCATACTGGTCATAGCAGATAGATTTAGACGGATCATCTTTTACCTTCTTTGCGTAACGAAGAATATAGATCAAGGTGATGATGATTCCGAGCACCAGTGCGATACCACGGATTCCCATTCCGTCAGCAAGGCTGATTCCGGCTGCGTTTGATGCATTTCCTACGGAAAACGGGTTAATGGTAGGGAACATGGTTCCGATGGAAGAACCCATATAAATGGCAGCGATACAGACCATAACATCGTATCCGGCTGCAAGGAATACCGGAACAAGGATCGGATACAGAGCAATGGTTTCTTCGGCAAGACCAAAGGTTGTTCCACCTGCCGCAATAATAATGGTAATCAAAATAATCAGGATATATTCTTTCCCTTTTGTGACTTTGGAAAGAGCGGCAATTGCTGCATTGAATGCGCCCATATAATTCAGGACACCGATACATCCGCCCAGAATGAATACGAAGAGGATGATATCAATGGTATCATATACACCTTTGATGGCAGCGAGAAGGATTTTGAATACTCCCTGTGGCTGTTGTTCTACTTTTTGATAAGTTCCCGGAACGGCAATTGGTTTGCTGATGCTTCCATCCAAAAATTTGTTCAGATTACCGGTGACACCAAGTTCATCCAACGTTTCCTGAGTGGGAGCCATTTCTGTAACGTCACCATCCGGTGTAGTGATTTCAAATACATCATGATCTGCGTTGTAGGTTAATTTGGAATAAAGTCCTGCCGGTACGATTGCGGTTAAAATAGCGGCAAAAATAAGGACGATAAATAATACGGTAAGCGCAGAAGGGAAAGAGATTTTTTTCTTTTTCATAATCGGTACCTCTGTTTTCTATTCGTTTGCAAATATTTTTACAAGTTCTACGATCACACGGACAGCAGCTTCCATGCCTTCTATGGTTACATGCTCTAATGGTCCGTGATAGCCATGACCTCCGGTGCCAAGGTTTGGACAAGGAAGTCCTTTGAAAGACAGCTTGCAGCCATCTGTGCCGCCTCTGATCGGAGAAATATCTTCCGGGACATTTGCGTTTGCACAAGCCTGTCTTGCGTAATCGATCAGATACATATGCTCTTTAATAATACATTCCATATTCTTATATTCGTCTGTCAGAGTCAAAGCAACTGTTCCCGCTCCCCAGAACTCATTTAAGGTTTTCTCGATATGGCGGAGTGTATTTTTTCGAGCCTCAAAGCTGTCTGTATCATGATCGCGGATAATATATTCAGCGATGGCATATCCTTCGTCGCCGTGAATACTCAGAAGATGGTAAAATCCTTCGTACTCTTCGGTATATCTCGGAATCTCATATCTTGGAAGCATATTGTTGATATCTGCTGCGATGAGAACCGCATTGATCATGACATTTTTTGCAGATCCGGGATGAACATTCTTCCCGTTGATTTCAAATTTTGCTTCACAGGCATTGAAATTCTGGTATTGGATCTCGCCTTCTCCATCTCCGTCCATTGTATAGGCAACTTCAGCATCAAAAGCTTCAAAATCGAAATGAGCAGCACCGCTTCCGCATTCTTCATCCGGTGTAAATGCTACACTGATCTGACCATGAGGAATCTGCTCTGTCTGCAGGATTTCCAGCAGCTGCATGATTTCTGCAATACCGGCTTTGTCGTCTACTCCGAGGATGGTATTTCCGTCAGAGGTAATTAAGGTACGTCCCTTTAAAGCTTTTAAATGTGGGAAATCCTTTGTGGTAAGAATTCTTCCACTGTCTCCAAGGACGAGATCTTCACCATTATAATCTGGTGTACAGACAGGATGAATTTCTCCTTCGCAGAATTCCTGAACGGTATCCATGTGTGCAATAAATCCCAGTTTTTTTCTGGTCTCATAACCGGGAGTAGCCGGGAGAATTCCATAGACAAAACACTTGTCATCCAGAATCACTTTGGTAAGTCCGAGATCTTTTAATTCATCGGCAAGGATTTTCGCAAGATTAAACTGACATGATGTAGTTGGAACCTTATCACTGTTTTCGTCACAAGGTGTTTTGATGGAAATGTATTTTAGTAATCTTTCTTCAACTTCCATTTGTAATCCCCTTTCATTTCTTCCTTGATTTTTAGTTACACAAATTTATGAGTTGATTGTGTTTGACAACCTCATTTTATGCGGATTAAACCAAAATGACAAAGGAGGTGTGTTTTATTGACAGGAAAAAAATGAACGTGTTATTATTGAAATAATAGAAAAAACATGCTGCAAAATGCAAATTTTGGAAAATGCGACGAAATTTATGCACATGTCATAAAAAAATTGATTTAAAGGAAAGAAAATTGGTATGAATGTAGATGAAAGAGTAGGTCAGAATATCAGAAAATACCGTATGGCGTATAATATGACCTTAAAAGAACTGGCGGTACTGTTACATAAGAGTGTGTCGACAGTTTCTAAATACGAAAAAGGAGATATTTCATTGGATATGTCGACATTTGTGGAGCTGTCACGGATTTTGAAAGTATCTCCGCTGGCAATTATTGGGGATGAGACTGCAAAAGAAGAGGAAGAATGCCGTTATGCAGAGAAGATCGAAAAATTGTATATGTATAGCTATGATGCAATCGGGAAGGTGATCATCAAAAGTGTGATCGAACAGCAGGTAGTTGAAGGAAATGGGAATCGATATAAAGTACATCTTTTTAATGATGTAAGTGAAATTCGGGAACCGGGAGATTGCAGTGGACTTTATACAGGAGAATATGAGAAAGAAGGCTTTATCGGAACCTATATGCTGCATAATCAGGCATTAAAGTCGGAGCATATCATGATTTCCTGTGTTAATAATCTGGTAAATCCCGGGCAGCAGCTTGCACTGGTATCGGGGTTGTCGAATTATACGATGCTTCCGATTACCTTTAAAGCAGTAATTTCAGAAAAAGAGATCGTGAATAAAGAAAAGCTGATGAATCTGCTTACCTTCAATAAAGACGATATCAAACAGATGAAACAGATTAATTATCTTACAATACAGAATATGAAGTAAAGAGGAGTAGAAAATGACGAAAAAACAAAGGACATTGGAAGTAATCGAACGCCTCCGAAAAGAATATCCGGATGCAGACTGTACTCTGGATTATGATCAGGCATGGAAACTTCTGGTCAGTGTGCGTCTTGCGGCACAGTGTACGGATGCAAGGGTAAATGTAGTCGTAGAAGGTTTATTTGCAAAATATCCGACAGTAGAGGCACTTGCAGAAGCAGATGTAAATAATATCGAAGAGATTGTACGTCCTTGTGGGCTTGGGAAAAGTAAGGCACGGGATATCAGTGCCTGTATGAAGATGCTTCGGGATGCGTATGGCGGAAAGATTCCGAAGGATTTTAATGCGATCTTAAAGCTGCCAGGTGTTGGGAGAAAGAGCGCGAACCTGATCATGGGAGATGTATTTGGTGAGCCTGCGATCGTAACGGATACCCATTGTATCCGTCTGGTGAACCGTATTGGACTGGTAGACGGGATTAAGGATCCGAAGAAAGTAGAGATGGAACTCTGGAAGCTGGTTCCGCCGGAGGAAGGAAGCGATTTCTGTCACAGACTGGTGTACCACGGAAGAGAAGTTTGTACGGCAAGGACGAAGCCGCACTGCGACAGATGCTGTCTGGCGGATATCTGTAAGAAGATAGGGGTAGAAAAATAAATGCAATATACAATTCCGGATTATTATAAAGAGTTCACCTGCATCGCAGACAAATGTGAAGATACCTGCTGTGCAGGGTGGAAGATTGTAATTGACAAAAAATCACTGAATAAATATAAGCATGTGAAAGGAAAATTCTGGTTTACGATGTTGAAATCCGTGGACTGGATCCGTGGCATTTTCAGGCAGGATAAAGAAAAGCGATGTGCATTTTTAAATGACTGTAATCTGTGTGAGATGTATGCGAATCTCGGAGAGAAAAGTCTGTGTAAAACCTGCCGCCTGTATCCGAGACATGTCGAGGAGTTTGAGGATGTACGGGAGATTACCCTGTCGGTATCCTGTCCAGAGGTGGCAAGGATTTTGATGGAGAAGAAAGAGCCGGTCCGTTTTCTTACTTATGAAAAAGAAGGAGAAGAGGAATACGAGGAATTTGATCCGTTTCTGTATTCTATGCTTGTAGATGCGAGAGATGCAATGCTTGGAATTCTGCAGGACCGGGAACATTCATTAAAAATAAGAGTGGGACTGATTTTTGGAATGGCGCATGATCTGCAGGGCAGATTTAACCGGGAACAGTTATTTTCCTGCGAGGAAGTCATTGAACGTTATCAGACAAAGAGTGCCAGAAAGTTTGTACGGAAACTTTGGAAAGAAGAAAAGCCGTCTGTGCAGGAAAGATGGGAGATGGCGCATAAGATGTTCCGGGAACTTTATGAATTGGAACTTCTACGTGAGGACTGGGATATGCTTCTGATGGAGAGCGAAGAACTTCTGTATTCACATGGAGCAGATGCGTATAAAGGAATCTCGTCTGACTTTAAGCGGTGGGCGAAGGAAGAGAGCAATATCCAGATCCAGGCAGAGCAGCTGCTGGTGTATTTCATTTTCACTTATTTCTGTGGCGCAGTTTATGATGGAAGGATTTATGCGAAGGTGCAGATGGCAGTAATAAGTACTTTCCATATTTATGAGCTGTGGAAAGCACGGTGGATAAAAAATGAAGGAGAGCTTACACCAGAAGAGATCGTAGAGCTGGTGTACCGGTATTCGCGGGAGATTGAGCATTCGGATAAGAATCTAGAGCGGATGGAAAAGATGATGCTGCGGGACAGGCTGCCGTGGTATAGGGGATAATAAATAGATGCGTGGTGTGTATAATTAGAATAAGGGAGTTTTACTTTATAACTGATTTCAGTGATAGAGCAAAACTCCCTTATAATTTTAATCTCTATGCATAGAGAACTTATTCATATCGTAATTCTTCAGGTTATCAAGAATTCCACGATCGTCAGCCTGAGAAATCAGGGTGTCACGGTTCTTCTTGGAAGCCATCTGGTCATTGAATGAACTTGGACCGCCGACACATCCGCCGTCACATGCCATACCTTCGATGAAGTCTTCCGGAAGACGTCCAACCTTCATGAGAAGGAGGGCTTTCTTACATTCCTGAGAACCATTTGCACGACAGACTTTCGCGTCGATGCAATTGTCAGATTCTTTCAGACTTTCCAGAACAGCTGCTGTTACACCGCCGGAATTTGCAAAGCGTTTTCCGAAGGTAGAAGCGGTCTGGTTGTCGTTCGGACAGGCCTCGAGCTCAACGCCTTTTGCTTTCATGATCGCACGGATCTCGCTGTATGTAAGAACATAATCTGCATTTCCTTCAATCTGCTGATCAACAACTTCGGATTTCTTAGCAAGGCAAGGTCCGATAAATACAGTGAGCGCTTCTGGATCCTGTGCTTTGATCATACGGGAAATTGCACACATCGGAGAAACAGTTGTTGAGATATTGTCAGCAAGCTGTGGGTAATGCAGGCGAACCATATTTACAAATGCAGGGCAGCAGGAAGTTACTTTTTTCTGTCCTTCTTTGTAAGCTTCAGCCCATTCCTCAGCTTCGTAAGCAGCAGTCATATCTCCACCGAGTCCTACATCGTAGAAATCTACGAATCCGAGCTCTTTCATTGCTTTGCGCCAGCTTTCCATGGTAATGTCAGCACCAAACTGACCTTCTGTGGCAGGAGCAGCCATTGCATAGATGTGTTTGCCTTCTCTTAAAGCATTGATTATCGGAACAATAAATGTTTTGGAAGCAATTGCACCGAATGGACAGCTGTGGATACATTTACCGCAGCGGATACATTTGTTTTTGTCGATTACGGAAATGCCATGCTCGTCGTAGGTGATTGCATCGACCGGACAACTGAATTTACACGGACGTTTTAAATGTGCAATGGCATTGTACGGACAGGCTTTGGCGCACTGACCACATTCTTTACATTTGGATGCGTCAATATGGGAACGGTAATGTCCCGGTTCAATTGCTCCAAACTTACATGCATTGATACATGCCTTTCCAAGACAGTTCTGACAGTTCTCTGTTACTGTGTAGCTGGAGATCGGACAGTCTTCGCAGGCAGAAGAAATAACCTGGATGATATTGCCATCATCTTCCGGTCCCGGAGCTTTGCCTTCTGCGAGGCGGATTCTCTGGCGGATGATCTCACGCTCTTTGTAGATACAGCAGCGGAACTGCGGTGTCGGTCCCGGAATAAGCTTCAGCGGGAGGTGATCACGTTGTTCTTCAAGTTCACCTGCAAAAGCAAGCTTTGCTACTTCGAACAGTACGTCATGTTTGATTTTGATTACGTTTCCATCAGCATTCATAATTAACCCTCTCTTCTCTAAATTGTTAAAAAATTCACTCTTCCTTTATTATAATTGAAACTACTATAAATGGAAAGAAGATTTCATGTTTTTAATGAGAAACATAGCGTAGAAGTTTGATGAGAAGTATGTTATGATGAATGTGCTATGTTGGGAAATATAGTGTGCCGCATATTTGGGGAAATAAGAGGCACCGGTATGAAAGAGAGGAAAGAAAATTGAAAGAGAAGAACAAAGCAAAAAACATATTGAAAGAGTATGCAACGATCACGGTAGGAATGTTTATTGTATCGGCATCAGTGTATTATCTGATGATGCCGAATTCCTTTGTTGTGGGAAGTATTTCGGGACTTGTCATGGTTCTGGCAAATTTTATTCCGCTGAAGGTTTCGACGATGACGATGATTCTAAATGTAGCACTTCTGATCATAGGGATTGTGTTTGTCGGAAAAGAATTCGGAGGTAAGACGGTCATTACATCTTTAATGCTCCCGGTTTATCTGCGTATTTTTGAAACAGTGACACCAGATGTTCCGCCGCTCACGGATGATATGTTTATCAATATGCTGTGCCATATTCTGGTGATCAGCATTGGACAGGCGATTTTGTTTAATGTCAATGCATCTTCTGGTGGGCTTGATGTTGTTGCAAAAGTTTTAAATAAATATTTGCATTTTGAAATTGGAAAGAGTCTTACGATCGCAGGATTTGTGACCGCTGCGACGTCTATCCTTGTCTACGACAGAAAGACACTGGTAGTGAGCCTTCTGGGAACTTATCTTTATGGGATTGTTCTGGATAATTTTATCGATGGTTTCAGTATCCGTAAGAGGGTGTGTATCCTGTCAAAGAAATATCCGGAGATCCAGCAGTTTGTTGTACATGAGCTGCACAGAGGGGCGACTCTTTATCCGGCAGTCGGAGGACTGGGCAATCAGGAACAGACAGAAGTGGTTACAATTCTGGAAAAGAGTGAATATGCAAAGCTTCTTGCATTTATCCATGAGACAGACCAGAGTGCGTTTGTTACGGTATCAACTGTCAGTGAGGTAATCGGAGAGTGGAATAAACATAAAAAGAACCGTTTGAGAAAAGCGGAGTAGTCGAGGAAATTTATGAGAGAAACAGTATTATTATTTAATATAAAAGATAAGAAGCGTGCGCAGGAGCTGCAGATGATCTGTATGTCACTCAGGATTCGGGTGCGACTGATAAAAAGAGAAGAGTATTTTCAGACGGTTGGTGTACTTGCCGGAATGAAAGAAGCGTCAGAGACAGACAGGATTTATGAGGGTGAAGAGCTGGCAGATGAGATGATGGTATTTGCCGGAGTGACAGGCAGCCATCTGGATCAGATTTTATTTATGATGCGAAAGAAGGGTATGAAACGTATTGATTATAAAGCGGTTCTGACAGACACAAACAGTCAGTGGACTGTGCCGGAACTTTTTAAAGAGTTGGAAAAGGAGCATGCGGCGATGCATCAGTCCTGATTTTACAGAAAAATCACATTTTTCCTATAGACAGAACAAGTTTTTCGGGTAGACTACCATTTGTGAAAATTTGCGAAAGGTGATGGAAGATGTCAAAAAAGGTGAAGATAATCGGATGTGTAGCGGACTTGTGACCGGACTTACAGGCAGTGCACAGGATCTGAATGAAAATGATGTGATTGACAGCGGATTTGCAGGAGTCTTTGCAGAGTATGATGCAGAACATAACTTGATTGCATCTTACATGATGGATGTGGAAAAATTTATATACAGAGTGTACAAATATTCTTTTGACGGATATTATTTCGAGTGATAAAGTGTCTGCTAATGGCAGATTGGGAGGATAGAAAAGGGAGTTGGAACAGGTAAGTTAGTCTTGCTGAATCCGACTCCTTTTCTTAGGTTGCTTTTCAAAAGTTTACGGGTTATAATGGTCAGAGAATGGAAAAATTAAAGGAGGTTTTTTAAAATGTCTACAATACCGGAAAGACTTGAAAAATTGCGTGCAAAAATGCAGGAAAAGGGAATAGATATTTATATTATTCCGACTGCAGATTTTCATCAGAGCGAATATGTGGGGGAGCATTTTAAAGCAAGAGAGTATATTACTGGATTTACGGGATCTGCAGGAACAGCAGTGGTTTCAAAGACAGAAGCACGCCTGTGGACAGACGGAAGATACTTTATCCAAGCGGCAAAGCAGCTGGAGGGAACAACAGTAGAACTGATGAAGATGGGACAGCCGGGCGTTCCGAAGATTGGGGAATATTTGGAAACAGCTCTGGCAGAAGGCGAAAATGTAGGATTTGATGGACGTGTTGTTTCTGTAACAGAAGGAGAGGAATACGAGAAGATCGCATCTGAGAAGAACGGAAAGGTCGTATATGCATATGATCTGATCGATGAAGTATGGGAAGACCGTCCGATTCTTTCAGAAGAGCCGGTATTTGAACTGGAACAGAAATACACAGGAGAGACTGTGGAGAGCAAGCTTGCACGTACACGTGCAGCAATGAAAGAAGCAGGTGCGACAGCACACGTTCTTACCACACTGGATGACATCTGCTGGACATTGAACATTCGTGGAAATGACGTAGAATATTTTCCGTTGGTTCTGACCTATGCAGTGATTAGAATGGATAAGGTGGATCTTTTTGTAAATGAGAAAAAATTAAGCGATGAGATCAAAGCACATCTTGCAGCAGACGGGGTTATTCTGCACCCATACAATGATATTTATGAGGACATCAAAAAGGTTGCAGCAGAAGAAGTCCTGATGGTAGATCCGGGAAGACTGAACTTTGCACTTTACAAGAACATTCCGGAGAATGTGAAGAAAGTGGAAGAGAGAAATCCGGCGATCTTATTCAAATGTGTAAAGAATCCGACAGAGGTCGAAAATATCCGTATCGCTGAGATCAAGGATAGCGTGGCTCATGTCAGATTTATGAAATGGCTGAAAGAAAATGTTGGCAAAGAGACGATCACAGAGATGAGCGCTTCTGACAAATTGGATGAGTTCCGTGCCGAGATGGGTGGATTTATCCGTCCAAGCTTCGGACCGATCTCTGCATTCGGGGAGCACAGTGCGATCGTACACTATTCTTCTTCACCGGAGACCGATGTAGAGCTTCATGAGGGAAGTTTCCTGATGACGGATACAGGAGCAGGATTCTACGAAGGATCTACTGATATCACCAGAACATATGCTTTTGGAGAAGTTTCACAGATCATGAAAGATCATTTTACACTGGTTGCGATCAGTAACCTGAATCTTGCAAGTCCGATCTTCAAGAAAGGCTGCTGCGGAATGAACTTTGATTATCTGGCAAGAAAGCCGTTTTGGGACAGAGGACTGGACTTTAATCACGGAACAGGACATGGGGTTGGATACCTTCTGAACATCCACGAGGGACCGGCAGGCTTCCGTTATACTTACAGAGCCGGTGAGTCTGATGCATTCCAGCCAGGTATGGTCATTACGGATGAACCGGGAATCTACATCGAAGGATCTCACGGTGTGCGTCTGGAAAATGAATTGCTTGTCTGTGAAGGCGAGAAGAATGAGTATGGAGAATTCCTGTATTTTGAACCGATTACTTATGTGCCATTTGACCTGGATGCGATCAATCCGGATATCATGAATGCAGAAGACAAGGAACGTCTGAATACTTATCATGCAACTGTATATGAGAAGGTGTCTCCTTATCTGAATGATGAAGAGAAAGAATGGCTGAAGAAGTATACGAGAGCGATCTAATAAATATGGTAATAGGAACACATATGTCGATTGCGAAAGGGATTGTGAAGACTGCAGAGAATGTGGTGAAGATGAATGCAGATACGATGCAGATTTTCAGCAGGAATCCGCGGGGATCGAATTATAAGGATCCGACGGTGAAGGAAGCGGAGGAGTTTCAGAGGATCAGGAGAGAGGCCGGTTTTGGAGCGATTCTGGCGCATGCACCTTATACGATGAATCTGGCGAGTGCGAAGCCGGAGGTGTATGAATTCGCCTGCACGGTGATCCGGGAAGATGTGACGCGGATGGACAGACTGGGGATTGAGAATCTGGTGTTTCATCCGGGAAGCCATACCGGAATTGGCGCAGAAGCAGGAATTCAAAATATCATTGCGGGGCTTGACCAGGCGATTACCGGAAAAGAGAATATTACGGTTCTGCTTGAGACAATGAGCGGAAAAGGGACAGAGATTGGCTGGAGATTTGAAGAGCTGAAAGCAATCCGCGACGGGGTATCACATCCGGAGCGGATCGGAATCTGTCTGGATACCTGTCATGTGTTTGCAGCAGGATATGATATTGTAAATAATCTGGACGGGGTGCTGGAAGAGTTTGACAAAGTACTTGGACTTGAGCTTTTGAGAGCGATTCATTTAAATGACAGTATGATGCCATTTGGTTCAAGAAAAGACCGGCATGCGGTGATCGGCGGCGGAGAGATCGGGATAGAGGCGCTTTTAAATGTCATGCGTCACCCGAAATTAAAAGATCTGCCGTTTTATCTGGAAACGCCACTGGATGATGCGGGGCATAAAGAAGAAATTGCAAGGCTTCGGGATCTTGCCTAGGTGGTCAGACAGATGGAAAAGAGTTGTTAAGGCGGTATCTGCAGGCTATAGATTGTACAGAAGATAAGTTTTATCACAGATACAGCGCGAGAAATCAAAACAGGAGGGTATGATTTAATATGAGTCATACCCTCCTGTTTTAAGAACAGCTTTTTTGCTATAATGCATATCGCAAAAGAACGACGTATATACCTATGATTCCAGTGCATCCGGATCAGCAGAAAGATCGGCAGATGCAATCCGGCGAACCGGGTTGGACTTATCAATATCTTCTGCAAATTTCTGCGCTTTTAACAGCATTTCTGATATCTCTTCCTCTTCCTCAGGAACAAAGCATCTTGCACTTTCATCCGGAAACAGATGATTTTTTAATTTGAAAGCCATCAAAAAGGCTTCCAGTTCCTGATTGAGTGCATCTTTGTAAAATTCAAAATAAAAACGAATTTCAGTTTTCTCAAAATCGGTACATATGCATCCGCACTGGGTTCCGCGTGTACGGCTTGTCCGGCGGAAATATTCGGGATCTCCGGTTACCATGTAAAAAATCTGGACCAGAAGATTTTCCTCGATATCTGTCTCATATGTAAACCAGTGCTTGCTGAGCTTGTCTTTTTGTAATGCTTTTTCATCAATATCATACTTCTTCAGAAGCTTATGATACATTTTGATGGCGGCCTCTTTCTCGCCACCTTCTCCCCGTTCGGCAAGCGCTTTAATCTTCAGCAGTTTTGCTTCTAATTTGTTGTCATCCAATTTCTTAATCCCCTTATGATTATAACACTTTTTTACATACTGAATTATTATAGCACATTTGCTATATAATGGAAGTAGAAAAATGGAAGTTAGCTAAGAGTTTTTTATAGCGGTGAATGTTAAGATTTGTTTACATTTTCGGATGAACTGTTGAAATTTGCTGACAATATCGGTAAAATAAATTTATAGAAAAACAGTAATTGATAAGAAAAGGGGGATTTACTATGACAGAAGATTTGATCAAAAAATTAAAAGATGTCAAGCAGGCACTGGTCAGCAAAGATATGACCGGCGAAGAGTGGGAAGAACGTGAAGAAATTCTGGAAAAACTGGAAGACGTAACCACGTATTTAAAAGATGCCCTCGGAAAGGGAATTGAATTCTGATGAAGGTAGAAGCACTGGTATTTGATATGGACGGACTGCTCCTTGATTCGGAACGTGTTGTGCAGAGATCCTGGAATTATGCAGGAGAGAAGCTCGGATACGGACGGATCGGGGAGCATATTTATCATACGCTGGGATTCAATGTAGTCCGCAGAGAAGCATATTTTAAAAGTGTATATGGCGAAGATTTTCCGATGGATAAGTTTAATGAGCTGACACGGGAGAAGTATTACGGCATTTGTGACAAAGAAGGGATCGGCGTAAAAGAGGGAGCAAGGGAACTTCTTATCTATGCGAAGGAACACGGATACAAGGTCGGACTTGCGACGTCCTCCAGAGAGATCCACGCAAAGGCATCTCTTGAGAAAGTCGGTTTGTGGAAATATTTTGATGGCGGGGTTTTTGGCGATTCGGTGAAACATGCAAAGCCGGATCCGGAAATTTACCTCAAAGCGTGCGAGGCGATCGGCATCGAGCCGGTACATAGTATTGCGCTTGAAGATGCACCGGCAGGAATCCGCTCGGCTTCGGCTGCGGGTATGATCCCGGTGATGATCCCGGATCTTGCACAGCCGGATGAAGAAGTGAGAGGATTATGCCGGTATGTGTATCCTACACTTCTGGATGTGATTAAGATGCTTGATCGTGAAAATGCCGAAGCTGGTCGGTAAGAGACTGGATATCAGTATCGGAAAGTGCTTCGACAAGAGCGGTCTGGTACTGAAGGATCTTTGCCGGATTGTATGGAATGTCCAGGGCAAATTCACTGTAGGCACGCAGCTTCTGAAAATAAAGGGCTGCGTTTGCCTGTTCTTTTGCCTGGATGCACATTTCATACATGGCATGGCAGTCTGTAACGGCTTCGTCTGTGCATGGCTTGCAGATCCATTTTCCTATATAATAGTAATCAGTCCCGATTCGGTAGACGAATCCGGGATTTTTTTTGAATTCTTCTAATAAGTTCATTTTTTGTATTCTCCATTCTAATCTGCTTTTGTTTCCAACTGTTCCCAGTTACATGGGACTTCAAATTCCATACGTTTTCCGGTGGTCGGATGGCAAAAAGAAAGCCGGAAAGCCCGCAGTGCAATCGGGAAATATCCTCTTTTATTTACAAATTCCGGGTTATATTTGTTGTCACCCCAGAGTGGTGCGCCTGCACCTGCCATCTGGACACGGATCTGGTGATGGCGTCCGGTTCCGAGATGGATCTGAACAACGGATAAGCCAGTCACTTCGGAAGTTTCCAGTATTTCATACGAAAGGACAGCTTTTTTGGCACCGGGTGTATTTTTACTGCAGATGCGGGAGGTATTGGTGCGACCGTCCTTTACCAGATAATCGGTCAGAGTGCCGGAGTCCGGAAGGGATCCACATACTACAGCCTGGTAGTATTTTTCAAATTGATCGTTCTGTAACTGCTGGTTCAGATTTTTCGCAGCCGCAGGTGTGCGGGCAAAAACCAGGATGCCGGAAACCGGTTGATCCAGTCTGTGGATCACGGCAAGATAAGGTGGCTTATGTCCGGCATGATGTGAAGAATGGATGAACAGATAATTTTTCAAAATGCTCTCCATGTCCTGTGTGCCGATCTTTTTTGTCTGCACGGGAACACCGGCAGGTTTGTGGCAGACCAGAATCTGGTCGTCTTCATATAGAATTTCAGGTGTTTGCAAAATAATTCCTCCCCATATGCGAAAATTTTGTTTCTTTGATTAAAACATAACGGAAAGGGCTTGTCAATTGGGTTGACAAATCCGAAAATCTCAATTAAACTCTATAGTAAATCGAAGAGATTTGACGATGAAGAGGACTAGTATATGATGAAAGTGGCACAGAGAGGCTTCTGGCTGGTGGGAGGAAGCTACATGGAAATTATAGAACCGACCTTGGAGTTCCGCATGAAAAGTGTGGCGTATGCCTGGCGTTAACGGGTAATGAAGTGAATCGTAATACGATTAATTAGGGTGGTACCGCCGAATTTTCGGTCCCTTGTCAGGGGCATGAAGATTTGGTGTTTTTTATTTTACGGGCAAAGCATGTCTGATCTGAATCCCCTGCATCCGGCAGAGGCTGCAGAGAGCAGCATCTTCTGGTTTTATGATAACCTTATTTATAAAATCAAAGTAACTGTTCAGAGCCAACCTTCAAAATGCTACGCATTTCGTCGGTGTGGCGTATCCGCCAAATAAAATTTCAAAAACAGTCTTAAAAATGCAAGCATTTTACACCTGTTTTATGAAATTTTGCTTGGCTCTGAACAGTTACAAATCAAAAATGAAGAAAAGGAGAACTTACCAATGGCTAAGGAAAAGAAATTTGTACAGGCGATTACCTCTCGTGATGAAGATTTCGCACAGTGGTATACCGACGTTGTAAGAGAAGCAAAGCTTTGTGATTATTCAAGTGTAAAAGGATGTCTTAATTATCTTCCAAATGGATATGCAATCTGGGAGAAGATCCAGGCAGACCTTGACAAGAGATTTAAAGAGACAGGTGTTGAAAACGTATACCTGCCAATGCTGATCCCGGAGAACCTTCTTCAGAAGGAAAGCGATCATATCGAAGGATTTGCACCGGAAGTTGCATGGGTAACAAAAGGTGGTCTTGAGACTCTTCAGGAGCCAATGTGCATCCGTCCGACATCGGAGACTCTGTTCTGCGACCTGTGGGCAAGAACCGTACAGTCTTACCGTGACCTTCCGAAAGTATGGAATCAGTGGTGTTCGGTACTTCGCTGGGAGAAGACAACCAGACCGTTCCTTCGTTCCAGAGAATTCTTATGGCAGGAAGGACACACTATTCATGCAACTTATGAAGAAGCAGAACAGAGAACACTGACCATGCTTCGTGTATATCAGGAACTGATCCGTGATTCCCTTGCAATCCCGTTCGTATCAGGTCCGAAGACAGAGAGCGAGAAGTTCGCAGGTGCACAGGACACTTACACCGTAGAAGCTCTGATGCATGACGGAAAAGCACTTCAGTCTGCAACCAGCCATTTCTTCGGAAATGCGTTCCCGGATGCATTTGACATCAAATATCTGGATAAGAACAATGAACTTCACAGCGTATATGAGACTTCATGGGGACTGTCTACACGTATCATCGGAGCCCTGATCATGGTTCACGGTGATGACAGCGGACTTGTTCTTCCACCGAGAATCGCACCGGTTCAAACAAGAGTCATTCCGATCGCACAGCACAAAGAAGGCGTTCTTGAAAAAGCAAATGAACTGACAGAGAGACTGAAAAAAGCTGGCTACAGCGTGAAGATTGACGATTCTGAGAAGAGCCCTGGATGGAAATTCAGTGAGCAGGAAATGCTTGGTATCCCGACACGTATCGAGATCGGACCAAAGGATATCGAACAGAACCAGGTTGTTGTTGTACGTCGTGATACAAGAGAAAAGATCGTTGTTTCTTTAGATGAGATCGAGACAAAACTTGGCGAGATCCTTGAAACAATCCAGAAGGATATGTATGACCGTGCAAAAGCATTCCTTGACAGCCACATTGATTTTGCTGAAACCATGGATGAAATGAATGAAAAATTCAACACCAAACGTGGATTTATCAAAGCAAAATGGTGTGGAAGCGCAGAATGTGAAGATGAGATCAAGGCAGCAACAGGTGGAGCAACCACCCGCTGTATCTGCAAAGAGGATCAGGTAAAAGACGGAGATACCTGTATTTTCTGTGGCAAACAGGCTAAACATGTTGTTTATTTTGGAAAAGCATACTAGGAGCGAATGTATATGAAAATTCAGTTACCTGAAAAGGTGAATCGAATTATAACTACATTACAAAAACATGGCTTTGAGGCATATGCAGTCGGCGGCTGCGTCCGGGATTCTTTTCTCGGACGTGTGCCGGGTGACTGGGATATCACAACATCGGCAGCGCCGGAAGAGACGAAGTCATTATTTGCCAGAACTTTTGACACCGGAATCGAGCATGGAACGATTACGGTGCTTTTAAATGGAGAAGGATTTGAAGTGACGACATACCGGATTGACGGGAAATACGAAGACAACCGGCATCCGAGTAAAGTGCAGTTTACCAGAAGTCTGTCAGAGGATCTGCTGCGCAGAGATTTTACGATCAATGCGATGGCGTACAATGAACAGGATGGACTGGTGGATCTGTTTCATGGGATGGAGGATCTGAAAAAAGGTGTGATCCGTTGTGTGGGAAATGCTGAGGCACGTTTTTCGGAGGATGCCCTGCGGATTTTGAGGGCGATCCGTTTTTCGGCGCAGCTTGGATTTGAGATTGAGAAAGAGACCAGACAGGCAATCCGAAAACTTGCACCAAATCTTTCCTATATCAGTGCAGAACGTATTCAGACAGAGCTTGTAAAGCTTCTGGTCTCCGATCATCCGGAAAAGATCCTGGATGCATATGAGCTTGGGATCACAAAGGTGATCCTCCCGGAATTCGATGCAATGATGGAAACAACACAGGAAACTTTGCATCACTGTTATAATGTAGGTGAGCATACGATCCATGCGCTGATGAATATTCCGGCAGATAAAGTGCTGCGTCTTACAATGCTGTTTCACGATACGGGGAAACCGGCACGAAAGACGGTCGATCCGGATGGGACGGCACATTTTAAAGGGCATGCATACGTCAGCGAAGAACTCACAAAGTCGATCATGCATCGCTTGAAATTCGATAATGATACGCTGCGTAAGGTGTCAAAGCTGGTGCTGTATCATGATGACCGGATGCCTGCAACGATGAAGCATGTACGCCGCGCAATGAACCGGATCAGTGCGGAACTGTTCCCGTATTATATGAAGGTACGGATGGCTGATACGTTGGCACAGAGTGATTATCAGCGTGATAAGAAGCTGGAAAATCTGGCTGGTATCGAGAAGTGCTACCAGGAGATTCTGGAGAAAAAGCAATGTGTTTCTTTAAAAGAACTAAAAGTAAACGGTCAGGATCTGATCGCGGCAGGTATTGAAAAAGGACCGAAAATTGGTCAGACACTCCAGACACTTTTACAGGAAGTGATCGAGGAACCGGAGAAAAATACACGGGAATATTTACTTGCCAGAATAAAAGAACTGGAATAATCAAAAATCATGCATGACTTAAGTCTCCCCCTGCATACATTAGAAAGACCGGTAAAACAAAGCGGCAGGGGGAAGCCATGAAAGATTATGGAATCAGTGTATTGACACAATATCAGATGGAAGTATTCGGCACCCACAAAGTAAGGGGTGCTATTTTATGCGATACAGATAAGGGGCTGCTCCTCTTGAAGGAGACGCGCATGGAGGAGAGCCGGATCTGCGCGCTTGCAAAAATATATGAGCAGTTAAATGCGAATGGATTTGAATGGGTAGATACGCCTCTGCTTAATAAAGAGGATGCTTATGTCAGTAAAGCCGAGGATGGAACAGGCTATATCTTAAAGAAATGGTTTCAGGGACGTGAGTGTGATGTCAGACGTGAAAATGAACTGATCGCCGGTGCGGAAAATCTTGCCCGGATCCATCTATGCATGCGTCTGGCTGGGGAAGAAAACGGATTTGCAGGAAGAGAAGAAAATCCGGTGATCAAGGAGTACGCAAGGCATAACAGAGAACTCAGAAAGGTTCGGGAATTTGTCTGCAGAAGAAGTGTGAAAAGCCCGTTTGAGATCGCATTTTTAAAGGGATATGACCAGATGTATTTTTGGGCAGACAGAGTGCTGAAAATACTGGAAAATATGGATCTGGACAGTGTTTTTAAAGAAGCGGAGGCAGAAAATCATATGGTCCATGGAGACTATAATTATCATAATCTTCTGGTCTGTCAGGAAGGCATGGCGGTGACTGGATTTGAACATGCACACCGGGATGTTCAGATGGAAGATCTGTATTATTTCCTGCGCAAATGTATGGAAAAGCATCATTATGATGAACGGCTTGGATATCGGATGATGAGAGCGTATGATTCGGTGAATAATCTTGGGAAAAAAGAACGGGATTACCTTGCAATCCGTCTTGCTTATCCGGAAAAATTCTGGAAGATCACCAATTCGTATTACCACTCAGGAAAGGCATGGATTCCTGCAAAAAATGTCGAAAAACTTTCACTTTCTGTCGCACAGACAGAAGAAAAAAAGCGGTTTTTGCGGAATCTGTTTGCGTTTCAGGTATAGCGTTCGGTTTTCTTAGATTTTAAGGGTTTAGACTTGACAAAGAAGGTAAAAACTTATATAACATATGTAGGGTAAGGGGCGTGTCAGACCGCATGGATACGCAGAATAAACCTAGCAAAAAGACAAAATGCCGGGGTGTTCCGGGAGTATATTTTACAGGAGGACGTAAGTCATGAACAAGACAGAATTAGTAGCTGCAGTTGCAGAACAGGCAGATATTTCAAAGAAAGATGCAGAAAAAGCATTAAAAGCATTTGTTGATGTTGTTACAGAAGAAATGAAAAAAGGTGAAAAAGTTCAGTTAGTAGGATTCGGAACTTTCGAAGTAAGCGAAAGAGCTGCAAGAGAAGGAAGAAATCCACAGACTGGAAAAACTATGAAGATCGAAGCTTGCAAGGCTCCGAAATTCAAAGCAGGAAAAGCTTTAAAAGATGCTGTTAATGCATAATTTGTAAAACATTTTTGAAAAATGGCGCAGTCTGAAAAGGGCTGCGCTTTATTCGTATTACGGGAAGGAAAAATCAAAATGAGACTTGATAAATTTTTAAAGGTGTCCCGCCTGATCAAACGGCGCACCGTTGCAAATGAAGCCTGTGATGCAGGAAGAGTCCTGATCAACGGGGCGGTGGCGAAGGCTTCCACGAAAGTAAAAAAAGGTGATATCATTGAGATCCAGTTTGGAACCAAGACTGTAAAGGCAGAGGTTCTGGATCTGCGAGATACGACTAAAAAAGAAGAGGCGGCAGATTTATTCCGTTATCTTTAAAACTCCGGAACATCAGAAAAGATGTGGTTTGAGATCATTCTGGCAGCGGATCCGAGGCATATTTACCAGATGTTATTCATACAATAACTAGAAAGACAGTATAGGAAAGGTTGGGATTTGTATGGAAGAGAGACAGCTGGTAAAACCTCAGAATCACAGGCTGGTTATCAATAACCGGAAGACAGGTACAGTAACGGGAGTGCTGGACGTTCTTTCTTTTGATTTAAATGAGATCCTGCTTGAGACAGAGCAGGGAATGCTGATGGTAAAAGGTACGGACATGCATGTAAACCGGCTGAATCTTGAAAAAGGGGAGGTCGACCTGGCAGGCAATATTGACAATATTTCTTATTCGGATATCCATTCTGGAGTAAAAGCCGGAGAAAATCTGTTGTCAAAACTGTTTCGGTAGGAGGAGAAAAAATGTCTGGTATCGGAACAGAGATCAGGGTTTTCTGTTATGCAATCCTGACCGGTGTCCTGATCGTGGCAGTCTATCTGTGGATCAGGGTTTTGCGCAGACTGGTTGCTCACAGATTGTGGCTGATCAATCTGGAGGATGCCTGTTACTGGGCAGGGATTTCCGTTTATACCTTTGTGCAGATCTATCATACGAGTGATGGTGTTCTGCGGTGGTATATCGGATTGGGGATTGCGCTCGGAGCAATCTGGATGGCGCTGCTTTCAGCTGTCTTTGTAAGAGCTTACAAAAAGATTTCTACACGAATTTGTGAAAAAAGAGTAAAAAGAGTTGATAAATCTGATTAAAAACGGTACACTGTAGAAGACTAAATGGGTTTGGTAGTAAGAAGCTATACAAGATCAACTGATAGCGAAAGGTGAATAGATTAGATGGGAAGCTTAAAGAAGAACCGGAAAAAGAGTCCGGGGAGCGGGCTTCAGAAGCACAAAAGAAGTATTGTTGCGATTACCGCAGTTATTATATTATTATGCGGCATGGTTATTGTACATGGGATGGCGCTCAAAAAGAGCAATGATGCATATAAGGTGCAGGAAGAAGAACTGCAGACACAGATCGATGCGGAAAAAGAACGCTCAGAAGAAATTAATAAACTGAAAAAATATGTAGGAACAGATGAATACATCGAGGAAGTCGCCAGAGAGAAGCTGGGACTTGTAAAGGAGAATGAGATTCTGTTCCGTGCACAGCAGTAACGTAAGAAAAGCTTTGGGAAGAAAATATCCCGAAGCTTTTTTCATTCATAGAAATTTAGAGGGTGGTGGCAAATGGAGGTTAAATACAGAGAGGAGCAAGTGATCACAAGTCCATATGTAACGCAGGCAGATAAGATGGCAGTGTCGCTTCGGCATCTGGCAGACAGGTTTCTGAAAATGGAGCCGAAAAAGCAGTGTTTTACACCCGAAGAAATGACAGAAATGTATGATCGGATTACGGAAAAGGTGTGCAGAGGATGCAGCAGGAAATCGGAGTGTCTGGAGAGAAAGAAGGCAGAACACTGGCAGCTTTTTTATGATCTTTTGTGTACGATTGAAGGATATGGTGCAGAACTGAATAAAGAGATGAAACAGCATCTTCAGAGGGAGTGTATTCAGGCACCACGATTTTTACGAGAATCACTGGAAACTTTCCAGGAGGCAAAAAGGATTCTGGTGTGGAATAATAAGATGGTACAGAGCCGTGAGGGATGTGCGGCACAGCTGGATTCTTTTGCGGACATGCTCTGCCATGTGACGAGAGATCTGGATGCGAGTATTTTTACGGATCCGCCGCTTGCAAAAAAGGTTGCGCAGCATTTCAAAAAAGCAGGGATCCGGATGCTGAGTTCCGTTTTTTTTGTGGATGAGCATGGCAGATATGAAATTCATGTAACGGTAAAAAGTGAGAAGGGAAACTGTATCCCAACCAGAAAAGCGGCAGAGCTTTTATCAGTATGTACTAAGAGAAGGATGTGCCCGGCTCAGAACGAAAGGCAGGTTCTGGGACAGGAGTATGAAACTATTGTATGTGTGGAAGGACCGGGATATTATGTGCTGCAGGGTGTGGCAAAAATGGGAAAAAACGGACAAAAGATATCTGGTGACAGTTTTCTTATGAAGACACTTCCGGGTGGAAAAGAGGCGGCAATTTTGTCAGACGGAATGGGATCTGGTGAGAGGGCGCTACAGGAAAGCGGGATGCTGGTAGAAATGCTGGAAGAGCTTCTTGGAGCAGGATTTCCTGTGGAAACTGCACTTTCCATGATCAATACGGCTCTTGTTATGGGACGGGAAGAGGTTCGCTTTTCTACGGTTGATATGAGCATTTTTGATCTCTATAATGGAAAATGTGAGTTTGTAAAAGCAGGAGCGGCAGTGACATTTCTGCGGACTAAAGACGGGGTGGAGCATATCCGTTCGGAAAGTCTTCCGCTGGGGGTAATCCAGAGACAGCAAAGTGAAAAGGAAACCAGACAGTTGGAATCCGGAGATGTGGTGGTCATGGTATCGGACGGGATCCTGGATGCGCTTCCGGCAGGAGAGCAGGAGCATTTACTGGATCTGATGATTGGGGGAAGTCCGCTGGAGAATCCGGAGGAACTGGCGAATTATATTCTGGATAAGGTTCTGGAGCTGGCGGCCGGAAATGCAGGAGATGATATGACAGTCCTTGTGGCGGGAATCTGGAAGATGTGTTACAGTAGATAAAAGACGAGAGGAATTTACCATGTTAGAAAAAGTAGAGAACTATATCAGGCAGTGGAAGATGCTTGAAAAAGGAGATAAAGTTGTCGTTGGTCTTTCTGGAGGGGCAGATTCTGTATGCCTTTTTCTGATACTGGAAGAGCTGCGAAAAAAGATCGGATTTGAGATCCTTGCGGTACACGTGAATCACGGGATCCGTGGGGAAGAGGCAAAAGCTGATGAAGAATTTGTAAAGACACTGTGTGAGAAAAAAGAAATCCCATGCAGGAGTGTTTCGGTGGATATTCCGAAAATGGCAGTGGAATACAAGATGTCAGAAGAAGAGGCGGGAAGGACTGCACGAAGGGAAATATTTGAGCAGGCAGCGGAAGAATGGGGAGGAACAAGGATCGCACTGGCACATCATCAGGATGACAATGCAGAGACTTTTTTCCTGCATCTGGCCCGCGGCAGCGGACTTCGGGGACTCGGCGGTATATATCCGGTAAATGGGATGTATATACGGCCGCTTCTTTGCGTGGGGAGAAAAGAGATCGAGGATTATTTGAAGGGACGGGAGATGTCTTACTGCATTGATGCGACAAATATGGAAGATGCATATATGCGAAACCGCATCCGTAACCATGTGATTCCGTATTTTAAAGAAAATATCAATGAAAAAACCGTGGAGCATATGAACCGGTCTATGGATCAGCTTAGGGAGATCTGGGATTATATGGAACGGCAGACAGAAGGTGCATATCAGATCTGTACTGACCAAAATGGAGAAAAAATCTGCATCCATGCAGATGCATATCACCGACAGGAACGGCTGATCCGGAAAATGATTCTCCGGAAAGCATTGGCATTGGTGGCAGAACATGAAAAAGATCTGGAGCAGGTTCATGTAGAAAAGCTGGAGGGACTGTTTGAAAAGCAGGTTGGAAAAAGACTGGATCTTCCTTATGGGGTCTGTGCATGCAGAACCTATGAAGGAATTGAACTGAAGCGGAAAAAGAAGGACACGGAATTGGCAGAAGAAGAGAAAAATCTGGATCTGAAGCAGGTTTCGGGAAATATAACTTACGGGAAATGGGAAATTTCCTACCGTATTTTTGAAAAAGAAGAATGCAGATGCCAGATCCCGAAAAAAACGTACACGAAATGGTTTGATTATGGTATAATAAAACAGAGTGTCGCTGTACGCACCAGAAGGGCTGGCGATTTTATTGTAATTGATGAAAGCGGAGGAAGGCAGAAGCTGAAATCCTATTTTATCAATAAAAAAATACCAGTGGCAGAACGTGCCGGAATTCCTCTGATCGCAGAGGGAAGCGAGATTTTATGGATTGTGGGCTGCCGGCAGAGCAAGGCATACCAGGTGACAGAGCAGACAACGAAAATATTAGAAATTACGATAAATGGAGGTACCTTAAATGGCCGAGAAAGTGAAAATGTTAATTCCGGAAGAAGAAGTAAATGCCAGAGTTGAAGAACTTGGAAAAAAGATCAGTGAAGAATATGCGGGAAAGCAGGTTCATCTGATCTGTGTTTTAAAGGGTGGAGTGTTCTTTATGTGTGAACTGGCAAAAAGGATTACAGTGCCGGTAACAATGGACTTTATGAGTGTCAGCAGCTATGGTGACGGAACCCAGTCCAGTGGAATTGTTAAGATTGCAAAAGATCTGGATGAGTCTCTGGAAGGAAAAGACGTAATTGTTGTTGAGGATATCGTAGATTCAGGACGTACTCTTTATTATCTGCTTGACATCCTTCGGAAGAGAGGACCGAAGAGCATGAAACTTTGTACACTTCTTGATAAACCGGATCGTCGTGTGTGCGATGTACATGTAGATTATGTCGGATTTAATATTCCGGATGAATTTGTGGTAGGATTCGGTCTGGATTATGCACAAAAATATAGAAACTTACCGTACATCGGAAGTGTAGAGATGTAACAGGTGGAAGGAGCAGGTTTTGAATAATAATAAGACAAGAGGAATCAGTGGTCTTTCGATTCTGCTCTGTGTTCTGGTGCTGGCAGGTGTGTACTGGTTTATGAGCCAGTCGGGTGTGCAGCAGACAGCATACACGTATCAGGATTTTCAGAAAGATCTGAAAAAAGAGAAGGTAGAAAGTGTAGAGGTCAAGCAGAACAAAGTCGCACCGACTGGGACACTGAAGATCCGGCTGAAGAATGATGACATCGAACAGCTTCATGTATCCGATGTCAACAGTGCAGAGGATCTGCTTGAATCTTATGACATTTCCTACAGTGTGGACAATGTCCCGCAGGACAGCTGGATGTCAACAACACTGGTTCCGATCATATTGATGGCAGGTATCATGGTATTTGTTGTGATGATGATGAATCGTCAGGGCGGATCGAATGCAAAAGCGATGAATTTCGGAAAGAGTAGGGCAAAGATGAGCACGCAGGAAGAAAACCATGTGACGTTTGCGCAGGTTGCCGGACTGCAGGAAGAAAAGGAAGAGCTTGCAGAGATCGTGGATTTCCTCAAGAGCCCCGGGAAGTATACGCAGGTAGGAGCCAGAATCCCGAAAGGTGTCCTTCTTGAAGGACCTCCGGGAACAGGTAAGACGCTTCTTGCAAGAGCAATTGCGGGAGAAGCAGGTGTCCCGTTCTTTACCATTTCAGGCTCTGATTTTGTGGAGATGTTTGTCGGTGTCGGAGCATCCCGTGTAAGAGATCTTTTCGAGGATGCCAAGAAAAATGCACCTTGTATTATTTTTATTGATGAGATCGATGCCGTGGCAAGACGTCGTGGAACCGGTATGGGCGGCGGACATGATGAGAGAGAGCAGACGCTGAACCAACTCCTCGTAGAGATGGATGGTTTTGGCGCGAATGAAGGAATCATCGTACTTGCAGCAACCAACCGTGTCGATATTCTTGATCCGGCGATCTTAAGACCGGGACGTTTTGACCGTAAAGTCATGGTCGGCAGACCGGATGTGAAGGGACGCCTGGAAATCCTTCAGGTTCATGCCAAGGGCAAACCGCTCGGGGATGATGTGGATCTGGAACAGGTTGCGAGAACAACGGCAGGATTTACCGGAGCTGATCTGGAAAATCTTCTGAATGAGGCTGCGATCCTTGCAGCAAAGGATGGAAGAGTGTATCTGCAACAGGAGGATATCCGCAGAGCATTTGTAAAAGTCGGAATCGGTGCAGAGAAGAAGAGTCGTGTAATTTCTGATAAAGAGAAGAAGATCACTGCATTCCATGAAGCAGGACATGCCATTTTATTCCATGTACTTCCGGATGTAGGACCGGTGTACAGCGTGTCGATCATTCCTACCGGTGTAGGGGCAGCCGGATATACGATGCCGCTTCCTGAAAAGGATGAGATGTTCAATACCAAAGGAAAGATGTTGCAGGATATTACCGTATCACTAGGTGGACGTGTGGCAGAAGAGCTGATCTTTGATGATATTACAACCGGGGCATCCCAGGATATCAAGCAGGCAACAGCATACGCCAAATCCATGGTAACGAAGTTCGGTATGTCGGAAGCACTTGGTCTTGTAAGCTATGGAGATGATAATGATGAAGTATTTATCGGAAGAGATTTTGGTCATACCTCCAGAGGTTATGGTGAACAGGTTGCCACAACGATCGACAGTGAAGTGAAACGGATCATTGACGAATGTTATGACCGTGCAAAGACCATTATTAAAGAGCATGAAGCTGTTCTTTATAAATGTGCAGATCTGCTTCTTGAAAAAGAGAAGATTACAAGAGAAGAATTTGAAGCATTATTTGAAGAATAGAGGCTAGATTATGAAAAAAGAAGCATTGTTTTGTGATGGAACAGAGGCGTATGTGAGTCCGCCGGAACCGGAGGCAGGAGATGAACTTCAGTTGTGGTTCCGTACAGCAGCTCACGACGTAGACGAAGTCTATCTGGAAAACCGCGAACTATGCATTCCAATGAACAAAGTAATCTCAAATAAGGCATTTGACTTTTATGAAGTGAAATACAAATTAGAAGATAAACCATTCCGGTATCATTTTAAGATCAGATCAGGAAATGAGATCTGCTACTATAACAAATGGGGAGCAGAGAGCAAACTTGTGGATTATTATGATTTTAAAATCGTGCCAGGCTTTACGGCACCGGATTGGGCAAAAGGAGCGGTCATGTATCAGATTTATACAGACCGCTTCTGTAACGGCGACCCGGATAATGATGTACAGACGGGAGAGTACTTTTATATTGGAGAGCAGGTTCATCATGTAGATGACTGGTACCGGGATCCGCAGCCGATGGATGTACGGGAATTTTACGGAGGAGATATCCAGGGGATCATTGATAAACTGGATTACCTGCATGGACTTGGAGTAGAAGTTGTCTATTGTAATCCACTATTTGTATCACCATCTAATCATAAATATGACACACAGGATTACGATTATATTGATCCGCATGTCGGTAAAATTGAAGTCGATGAAGGAAGGCTTCTGGATCCGGGAGAAAATAACAATATCCATGCGGACCGTTACCGGACAAGAACTACCAGAAAAGAGAATCTGGAAGCAAGTAACCGGCTGTTCATCAAGCTGGTAGAAGAACTCCATAAGAGGGGAATGCGAATCATCATTGACGGCGTCTTCAACCATTGTGGTTCTTTCAATAAATGGCTGGACAGAGAGCTGATCTACGAGAGCGCCGATGGTTATGAAGTAGGTGCTTTTGTGTCACCGAAGAGTCCGTACCGGAATTATTTTCTATTCCATCGTACCGGGGAGAATGAATGGCCGGGCAATGGAAGCTATGACGGCTGGTGGGGACACGATACGCTGCCAAAGCTGAATTATGAAGATTCAAAAGAGCTGGAAGAGTATGTTCTTGGTATCGCAAAGAAATGGGTTTCACCGCCGTATAATGTAGACGGCTGGAGACTGGATGTTGCGGCAGACCTTGGAAGAAGCAATGAGTACAATCATGAATTTTGGAAGAAATTTCGTAAGGCAGTAAAAGAAGCAAATCCACATGCACTGATCCTTGCCGAGCACTATGGAGATCCGAGTGACTGGTTGCAGGGCGATGAATGGGACAGCGTTATGAATTACGATGCATTTATGGAGCCGGTCACCTGGTTTCTGACCGGGATGGAGAAACACAGTGATGAATATCGCGGCGATCTTCTCGGAAATGCAGACCATTTTATGAATGCGATGAAGCATCATATGGCAAATATGATGACACCGTCACTTCAGACGGCGATGAACCAGTTGTCAAACCATGACCATTCCCGTTTTCTGACGCGTACCAACCATAAGGTTGGCCGTGTGGGACAGCTTGGGTCGCGTGCGGCAGAAGAAGGGGTAAGCCTTGCAGTTATGCGGGAAGCGATCATCATGCAGATGACCTGGCCGGGAGCACCGACCCTTTATTATGGAGACGAAGCAGGACTTTGTGGTTTCACGGATCCGGATAACCGGAGAACTTATCCGTGGGGAAGAGAAAAACGGGATCTGATCAATTTCTACCGTGAGATGATCCAAATCCACAGAAAGTCTCTGGCTCTCAGAAAGGGGTCAATCAAGATGCTGAAAGCAGAACCGGATCTTCTGGCCTATGGAAGATTCTGGGGGAATGAGCAGATCGTGGTTATTATCAATAATTCCGATCATCTGAAGGAAGTAAGGGTTCCGGTCTGGCAGGCAGAAGTTGCCGAAGGACATAATATGGCGCGAGTGATGTATTCTTATGAAGATGGGTATATTGGAGAATTCGAAGAGTATATCGTGAAAGAGGGAAATATTTCACTGATGATGGGTAAGAAATCGGCGATCGTGCTGAAGAATAAGAAGTGGTAGAATGATATAAGTAGTACAAGCCATCCGCCGGGCGAACCTCGGAAAGTCTGGCAACTTTCCTCAGTCGCGTAGCCGCTCATTAAAATAAAAAGATACAGCCACTGAAATGGAAGGATTTCAGGGGATGTAGAATGATAAAGGTAGTACAAGACGTCCGCCGGGCGAACCTCGGAAAGTCTGGCAACTTTCCTCAGTCGCGTAGCCGCTCATTAAAATAAAAAGATACAGCCACTGAAATGCAAGCATCCCAGAGGCTGTATCTTTTTATTTTACTTCGCCCGGCTATAAACGGAAGTTAAAGTCCGCATATGCTGAGCAGCCGTGTTCGTGGATATCGAGACCGTCGAGTTCTTCTCCTTTGGTGACGCGGAGACCTACGGTTTTATCGATGATGGTGAATACGATGATTGCCATTACGAGGACGTAGGCTACGGTTGAAAGGACACCGATCATCTGGGTTTTGAGGGTGTATTCCGGGGAGAAGACTCCAACGAGGATACTTCCTGTGAAACCGCATACGCCGTGGACGCTGATCGCACCTACCGGGTCATCAATCTTGGCTACTTTGTCGAAGAATTCTACGGAGAATACGACGAGGATACCAGCGATCAGTCCGATGATGATTGCAGAGTAGTTGCTGACGGTGTCGCATCCGGCGGTGATTGCTACGAGTCCGGCGAGGGAACCGTTGAATGTCATGGATACATCTGGTTTTCCATAGCGGATCCAGGTTACAACAAGGGTTGCAAGTGTTGCGGCAGCAGCGGCAAGATTGGTTGTCATTGCGATATCACCGAGGTTTGTGGATGCTGCTGTGGTAGAGCCGCAGTTGAAACCGAACCAGCAGAACCAGAGAATAAATACGCCAAGAGCTGCAATGGAAAGGTTGTGTCCTGGAATTGCACGGGCATTTCCTTCTTTATCATATTTTCCGATACGAGGTCCGAGGATTTTGGCACCAACAAGTGCACAGATACCGCCTACCATATGAACTGCTGTGGAACCTGCAAAATCGTGGAATCCCATCTGGGCGAGCCATCCACCGCCCCAGATCCAGTGACCGGTTACCGGGTAAATGAAAATACTGATCGCTGCACTATATAATAAGTAAGCAAGGAACTTAGTACGTTCTGCCATGGAACCGGATACGATGGTAGCGGATGTGGCGCAGAATACTGTATGGAAAATAAGGAAGACTCCGATTGGCAGTCCGTTGAAAAGTCCGTCGGCATCGGCAAGTGTTGTAGGATTGAAGAACCCTTTTATACCGATGATACCATTCCAGTCGGTTCCGTGCATGATCGCAAATCCGAAGATGAAAAAGAACAAACTTCCAAGTACAAAGTCCATCATATTTTTCATCAGTATATTTCCAGTATTTTTTGCTCTGGTAAATCCGGCTTCACACATTGCAAATCCAGCCTGCATAAAGTAAACAAGAGTTGCACCGATGATTGTCCAGACAACATTAAGCAGTAGTTCAGTGGCGGCGGTTGCATCCATTCCGCCTGCAATTAAATCAGATAATCCCATATTTAACATCCTCCATTTCAAATAAAAAGGATAGCTGCAATGAATGATCTACAGACAGTTCATTTGCAGTTATCCTCTTTGATAACAATATTCAACACTATTTTGATTCACATATATTTTTTAGCTAAAGAGCAGCAGATCCGCGTTCACCGGTACGGATTCTTACAGCATCCTGTACTTCGTAAACAAAAATTTTACCATCGCCGTAAGCACCGGTTTTGATCTCTTCGACAATTTTCTGAATCAGAGGTTCTGCAACTTCCGGTTCAACAACGGTTTCTACTTTGATCTTGGGAAGAAGATTTACGCTGTATTCAGCACCGCGATAAAATTGTTTGTGTCCTTTCTGATTACCATATCCCATAATGTTACTGATCATAATACCGCTGACATTGGAAGCATCCAGGATTGCTTTCAGAGCCTCCAGTTTTTCCGGCTGGATAATGATTTCTAGTTTTTTCATAACTGATTCCCTCCTTCTCGATTTAAAAGAAAGAACAAAAAAGGCGTTCCCCGGATAATAGGGAACGCCATCGTTCTTGATACGCTTTATTATAGCGACTGATTTTGATTTGTCAAATTATTTTTTGAAAAAATACAAAAAATTCGCGCATTTATTAGGTGTTGACGGATAAAATGTCATTTGCTAGAATAAAAGATAAGTGAAAAAGATTCCTTTATCAAGAAAGTTTTAAGTTAACAAAGCAATAAGTCTGTATTTAGAAAGAAGATATATTTATACGGGGAGAAAAGGAGGAAAAATACATGATTAATCTCACATTCGGGGAGCAGGTAAAAATTGTCTTAAGCAGAAAAGATATGACAATTAAAGAGCTTGCAGAAGAAATCGAAGCAAGAACCGGGAAAAAGATGTCCCGTCAGAATCTGACACAGCGGCTTGGCAGAGATAATTTTCAGGAGCAGGATATGCGTATGATCGCAGACATTCTTGGATGCCCGTTCCAGCTCAGCATTCTTGGTAATGCGGATTCGGAAAAGGAAGCTTTGGATGAAGAAGAGATGCCGACGGGAAGAGAGCTTGAGAAGCTTACTGCGAAAAAAGAAAGAAAGGCAGCAAGAGAAGAAGCAAAAAAGAATGTAGAACGTGATATTACAGTTGGAGAGATTGTAGATATACTTGAAGAGACCACAGCAGAACCGAAGGAAGAAGCTGTACAGATGGAACTGGATCTTGATGCAGAAGAACAGACTGCCAGGGAGACAGAAAGCGTTGCGGATTCAGATACTTTGGAAGAGGATATTCTGACTGAAGAAGAAACAGAGCCGTACACAGAACCGGCAGAAGATGATGTGGAAGTATCTGCAGAAGACGCAGAACAGATTGAAGAAGAATTGCAGGAGCCCGAACAGGAAGTAGAAGCGGAAGCGGTTGAAGAAGCCGGGGGTGAGGAGATTCCGGAGGAAACTTCTGAAGCTGCTTACCAGGAAGAGGCAGAACCGCAGGAGGAAGCGTACCAGGAACAGCCGGCTTATTATGAAGAGAATCAGCCGGAAACCTATCAGGAAGAGGAAACTCCTGCAGTAGAAGATGCGGAAACTGAAGATGTTCATGAGGAGAAAAAATCACCATTTTCAAAACTTACAAAGCTGATTACTCCGAAAAAGGAAAAGAAATCTTCCGGATGGCCGCAGGATTTCCAGCCGATCAAGCGTCGGGAGGATATTGATGAAGATCTGGTAAATGGAGATGTGAACCCATATACCGGACATGAGTATCGGACAAACAGTGTGCGTATGCATCCACACAGAATCGGTTATGTACAGGTATATGACCGAAAAGATCACAAGTGGACAGACATGACAGAGTGGGCGTTCCTTGGGGTGGAAGAGCGAAAGAAAGCTACGATGGGAAAAGACTACGAACCACCGATTTATCTGGATTAATCAATGAGTTATTTGTCAGAGCGGAAGATTCCGCTCTGATTTTTTAAAAATGGTAATTTTTACCGGAAAGTCAGAATAGTTTAGAACAGGCAGTTAGAAGGAAGGTGCAGGTGCTAGATTATGAAAAGCTTTATCCGGTATTTATATGAATATCAGAATGGAAAAAGGACAAGAAATACAGGTTTTGTAAAGGTTCTTGAGCAGGAAGAGGCGACCGTGGTCCAGATTTATGGGAGAGGATTTCCCGTAGCGGGAGGTCGTACACTGGAAATTTATCTGTTTTATGAAGAGGATGGACAGTGCATAGGGATTTTAATGGGAGAGATCAGAGGGGCGCAGGCAGCATTTGGTTATAAGCTGAGCTATACGACAGACGATGTGGGAGGAGATGGACAGTTTGGCAGGATTGGTGGAATGATCCTTCGGGCTGGAAACGGAGCGGATGCAGGATATTATGGAGCAGTCTGGGATGAGGCGAGACCGGTAGATGTTAGCAGGATGATTACGGAAGAAGAATGGAAGCTAAACAAATCGGGGAAAAATAAAAAAATTGCAATTGGCGGAGACGTGCTAAGCAATGAAAAATACGAGAAGCCAGGAAATGAGAAAATACTTGAGGAGAAAACAAGCCAGAGAAAATCTGAGAATATAGAAGAACAGGATACCTCAGAACAATCTAAAAACACAGATGCAGTTAGGAAATCGAAAAGCAACCCAAATGTGCCGGAAGAAAGAAACTCTCAGAACGCAAATTCAGATTTACCACCAAAAACCACAAAGGATATCATCTATAAAATCACCCGTCAGGAGATTGCCGGACTTCCGCGAAAGGAATGGAAGCTTGCGAATAATCATTTTCTGCTCCATGGATATTATAATTACCATCATTTGGTATCATTTGAAAAAGAAGGGAAATGCTGGATTGGGGTTCCGGGACTGTATTTTCCGGGCGAGCAGCGGGCGGCAGGAGCATTTGGATTCAGTCAGTTCATGAAGCCATCTGATGGTGAACTGGATCTGGAAGAATATGAGATTGAAGATGAGGAACATTTCGGTTACTGGTGCAGACCGGTAGGGGCAGTGATTCGAAAAGAAGTAAAGGAGAAGGAAGATGCGGCAGATATTGACCGAAGACGAAAAATACATGAAGGAAGCGATCCGTCAGGCGAAAAAAGCATGGAAGATTGAGGAAGTACCGATTGGTTGTGTGATCGTATATCAGGGGAAAATTATCGGACGAGGATACAACAGGCGGACAACGGATAAGAATCCCCTTGCACATGCAGAAATTTCTGCAATCAAAAAGGCAAGTAAGGTAATGGGTGACTGGCGGCTGGAAGAATGCACCTTATATGTAACGCTGGAACCATGTCAGATGTGTTCCGGAGCCATTGTACAGGCAAGGATTCCACGAGTGGTTGTTGGATGTATGAATCCGAAAGCCGGATGCGCCGGTTCCATCCTGAATCTTCTACAGGTGGAAGCGTTTAATCATCAGGCAGAGCTTACGACAGGAGTTCTGGAAGAAGAATGCTCACAGATGATGAAGAGCTTTTTCAAGGAACTGCGCAAGAAGCAGAAGATGAAAAAGAAAGAACAGGAATCAGCAAATATGCCGGAAGAAAATCCTTAATCGAAGAACCTGTCAAAGGCAGGCTTTTTTGCATGAAAAAAGCTACGGAAACAAAATCCGTAGCTTTTGTAATTTCTTTTTTTCTGTGCGCTGTGCGTCGAACTAAAGCCTACCAAACGTTACTCTGGCTGTAAACTCAACCCAGGCTACCTTACGGCACCCGAGAGGTTCTGCTTAGTGCTGCTTCGTTCCCGACCTGACACGGTTCACAGAGTCCCGCCGCGTAAGACCCAAATCTCAACGCCACAAACCAGAGGCAGCTTTGACAAGTAAAGCCCTCGGCACAGCATCACCCCCACTATAGCGGATTGTAGGTACAGGGTACCGCTAGCACCCCGGCTGCACAGAACATTATTTTACCGTGTTTTTGTAAAAATGTCAATGTATCTGAGGAGATTTTATTTTATCATTTTGGTTTACGCCAATCTGAAAATGGAGTATGATACTAAAGATAAAACTTTTTGGAAACGGAAAGGAAACGATATGAAAGTACTTTTAGGTGCAGTCAATGCGAAATATATACATTCCAATCTGGCAGTCTACTGTCTGAAAGCATATGCGGAAAAGTATGGTGATACATCAGATGAGATCAGTATTGGAGAATATACGATCAATCAGCAGCTCGATGAGATTCTGCGGGATATCTACAAAAGGAAGCCGGACATGCTCTGTCTGTCCTGCTATATCTGGAATCTTACTTATGTTGAAGAGATCTGCAGGGAGATCAAGAAAGTGATGCCGCAGATCATCATCTGGATAGGCGGACCGGAGGTATCTTATGATGGAGTAAAGGTGCTGGAGCGTCTGCCAGAAGTGGATGGCGTCATGAAAGGAGAAGGGGAGCAGACTTTCTGCGATCTTTTACACTTTTATCAGGAGAAGACAGCGGACGGACTTCAGAATATGAAAGGAATCGTATACCGGGAACAGACCGGGCAGATTGTGGAAAATGAATGGCGCAAGACCATGGATCTGAGTAAGGTTCCGTTTGTATATGAGAACATGGAGCTTTTTGAACATAAGATTATTTATTATGAGACAAGCCGTGGATGTCCATTTTCGTGCAGTTATTGTCTTTCTTCTATAGATAAGTGTCTGCGGTTCCGTGATCTGGAACTGGTAAAAAAAGAACTGCAATTTTTTATCGATCATAAAGTACCTCAGGTTAAATTTGTAGACCGTACATTTAACTGCAAACATGATCACGCCATGACAGTCTGGCGTTATATCAAAGAGCATGATAACGGCATTACCAATTTCCATTTTGAGGTTGCGGCAGACCTTTTGAATGAAGAAGAAATGGAATTGATAAAAACCATGCGACCGGGGCTGATCCAGCTGGAAATCGGTGTGCAGTCTACCAACCTGGATACGATACGTGAGATTCACCGGACAATGAAATTTGAACAGGTTGCAGAAGTGGTAAGGAGAATCAATTCTTATGGTAATGTACATCAGCACCTGGATCTGATCGCAGGATTGCCGTATGAAGATTATGAAAGCTTTGGGAAATCCTTTGATGATGTTTATGCACTGGAACCGGAGCAGCTGCAGCTTGGTTTTCTGAAAGTACTGAAGGGTTCTTATATGGAAGAGAAGAAAGACGATTACGGACT
Source organism: Coprococcus sp. AM100_B19A (assembly GCF_027662015.1). Lineage (NCBI taxonomy): Bacteria > Bacillati > Bacillota > Clostridia > Lachnospirales > Lachnospiraceae > Coprococcus > Coprococcus sp. AM100_B19A. The sequence continues at coordinate 135,969 of NZ_JAQDKN010000006.1, read as the reverse complement.
GGTTTATAAAGGAATGCCACCGTATGAAGTTTTGTATACAAAGTGGCTTCCATATGAGGATACCCTGCGCCTGAAAGGGATCGAGGAAATGGTGGAGACCTACTATAACAGCAGGCAGTTCTGTTACACGCTTCCTTATCTGATCCGACACTTTAAAAGACCATTTACGCTTTTTGAAAAGCTGGCAGAGTATTATGAAGAAAATGGGTTGGATACTTTAAGTCATGCACGCACGGCAAGATATGAGATCCTGTATGATTTTGCAAGATTTTATGATGCAGAAAGATGTGAGGCGTATAAGCAGCTTCTGACACTGGACTTTTATCTGAGGGAGAATGCAAAGAGCCGTCCGTTATTTGCAGGCGATGAGCGGATTTCCAAAGAAGAGTTCCGCCTGTTCTATGACCGTGAGGATGAAGAGAGGCGTTATCTGGAAAATTATGAAAATATGGAGAAGCGGCAGCTTAGAAAAATGACGCATATCGAGAGGTTTTCTTATGATGTTCTGGGGGATATGAAAGAGGAAGAATGTGTGCTTCTGTTTGACTACCAGAACCGGAACCCACTGGATCATCAGGCAAAGGTATTTTGTGTTACAGAAGAAATCCGGGAATTATGCAAACAGTAACATCTGACAGTAGTAATGGATATCTTGAAAAAAGAAATGAAAGAGTATAGAATGAAAACAAATGTGTGATTTGAGGTGAAAAAAAGTGTTTAATCCAAAACAGACACGGAAGATAGCGGCAGTGATTATTCTTGTTGTTATTGTTGCAATGGTAGCAACATCAATTATTCCATATATCATATAAAATCAGGAGGATTTTTTTGATGGCGGCACGAAAGAAAAAGAGAGAGTTAAGTGAAAAGGCACAAAAGCGTATCCGGCAGAGAAATCTGCATGTGGGGATTATGGTTATTGCAGCCATCGTGATTATTTTCTCCGTGATTCAGTTCATATTATGGCGGTATGTGAGCAAGGTAGATGAGGAGCATATCTGCAAAAATGTTTTTATAGGGAAGACAGATGTATCCGGAATGACCAAGGAAGAAGCAGTGAAAGCGGTAAACAATACACTTGGAGATTATCGGAATAAGCAACTTGTACTGAAGGTAAAAGATCAGGGCGCAGATGTGTCAATCGAGGAAATGGGAGCGGAAGTAGAAAATATTGATAAGCTTGCAGAAAAGGCGGTCGGATACGGAAAAAATGGAAGCATCTGGAGCCGCTATCAGAAGATACATAATTTAAATAAGAAGAAATATGTCATAGATGAAAGCTTTAAAGTTGATGAAGCAAAACTCAGAGAGCTGATCCAGGAACGTGCGGTTCCGCTGGAACAGAAAGCGGTCAATGCATCGGCATCCTATAACGGAAGCGGATTCGATCTGATAGATGAAGCAGAAGGTTATACGGTTGATGTAGATAAATCCGTGAAGAAGATTAAGAATTTCATGAACAAAAAATGGAATTACGAGGACGCAGAAGTAGAGTTAAAGCTGGATACGGAAGAGCCGACGATCAAAAAGGCAGATCTGGAATCCCTGCAGGATGAGCTTGGCTCTTATACGACAAACGCCGGATGGGGGGACCGCGTGCAGAACATCAGGCGAGCAACGGAGCTGATCAACGGAACTGTTGTTATGCCGGGAGAAGAATTTTCAGTGGAACAGGTCACACTTCCTTACACAGAAGAGAATGGCTATGTGGCAGGAAGTGCCTATGAGAACGGACAGATTGTAGAGAGTATCGGAGGTGGCCTGTGTCAGGTATCTACGACGCTTTATAATGCGGTTCTTTATGCGGAACTGGAGGTCACCCGGCGTGCACCGCATTCCATGAGTGTCAGCTATGTAGAACCATCAAGGGATGCAATGATAGCGGAAGGAATCAGTGATTTTAAATTTGTCAATAATTACGATACACCGATCCTGATTGAAGGATATATTGATGGCAATAACCAGCTTGGTTTTTATATTTACGGAAAAGATACCAGAGCTGCAGGACATTCCGTGGAATTTGAAAGTGAGACTCTGGAGACAACAGAGTATACGAAAAAGTATGTAGAAGATACGGAAAGTGCGGTCGGCTCACAGGAAACAGAGGGAGCCGGAATGGATGGAAGCACGGCACGGCTCTGGAAAGTTACCTATGAAAACGGAGAAGAGGTCAGCCGGGAAGTAATCAATAACAGCACCTATCAGACTTCTGATGTTACCGTGAAAGTCGGGACAAAATCAGATAATGCAGAGGCAACTAAGCTGGTGGAGGAAGCAATTGCAACCCAGGATCAGGAGAAGATTAATGCGGCGATCAGCAAGGCATCTGCACTTAAGTAATAAAAAGCAGGCGGCTGTTGGAAAGAATGGCAGAACAGAAAGAGGATAAAAGTATGAAAGCAGGAAGAGTGTCACAGACCGTCTATCGGCGTTCGGTTTTAAAACAGATACAGAATAATATAGAAGGTATAGATTTTTTAAGACCGTCACAGGAGGAAACCTGTTATATAGCAGATGAAAGTGAAGAGCGGATCACAATCGCAACGGATGTTTCATTAGCCGGAAATGAAAAAGATCTTGGAGTATTTGCCATAGCGCAGGCAGTGGATCAGCTGGCTTCCAGAGGAGCGCGGGCATATGGAATCAGTGTCCGGATCATGCTCCCGACGTTTGCCTATGAGTCCAGATTGAAAGCGATGATGGTGGAGATTTCGGAGATATGTAAAGAAAAAGGTCTCAGGGTTTTCTTTGCAGATGCGCAAAGTGTAAATGGGATCCAGACGAGTATTGTTCATGTAACAGCACACGGTGAGGCAAAAAAAGAACAGCTGCTTGCAAGCAGATCGGCAAAAGCAGGCGAAGAGATTGTCCTGGTTAAATGGATTGGTATGGAAGGAACCTTACGGATCATACGGGAAGAAGGGGCGGCTCTGGCAGAGCGGTTTGCGCCGGGATTCTTAAATAAGTTGGAAGATATGAGAGATGAAATTTTCAGTGACAGGGCAATGGAGATTGCCGGCCGGAACGGGGTGTCAGCAATGCATCCGATCGGAGAAGGAGGGATTCTTGCAGCACTTTGGGATATGGCAGAAGGTGCAGGAATTGGTCTTTCGGTAGAGATGAAGAAAATGACGGTACGTCAGGAAACGATTGAAGTCTGTGAAGTATTTCATCTGAATCCTTACCAGCTTACCAGTACAGGAGCGGTTCTTATGGTGACACCGAAGGGTGAAGAACTAAAGGAAAGACTGAAAAGGGAAGGTATTCCGGCAGAGATCATCGGACACACAACAGAAGGAAACGAGAGAATCATCTGGGGTGGGGGAGAAAAAAGATTTCTCGACAGACCGGCACCGGACGAACTGGCACGAATTTATGAAATGAAGGAGAATGTAAATGCTTAATATTGTACTTTTTGAACCGGAAATCCCGGCAAATACCGGAAATATCGGAAGGACCTGTGTGGCGACGAATACCAGACTTCATCTGATCGAGCCACTTGGTTTCCGGTTAAATGAAAAGAACCTGAAACGGGCAGGGATGGATTACTGGGAACATCTGGATGTGACGACTTATATTGATTACCGGGATTTTATGGAAAAAAATCCGGGAGCGAAGATTTATATGGCAACTACAAAATCACCGAATCTTTATACGGATGTTAAATATGAACCGGACTGTTATATCATGTTCGGAAAAGAAAGCGCAGGGATTCCGGAAGAAATCCTCTGTCACCACAAGGAAGACAGCATCCGGATTCCGATGATCGGAGATATCCGTTCACTGAATCTTGGAAATTCGGTTGCGATCGTGTTATATGAAGCGCTCCGGCAGAATGGGTTTGCCGGAATGAATACAGAAGGACATCTTCACAGACTGGAATGGGATGAATAAAAAAGTGCTGCAAGGCTAAAAACGCTTTGCAGCACTTTTGCTATTGTGAAAAAAATAACTATATAAAATATTTTAAATAATCAACGCATTTAATGGCATTTATTGGTAAAAGTGATGACAATATTTGGAAATTGTATAAGAAAAAATACAATCGTGTGTAAACCAGTGGACATATTTCATAAAAAAGGATATAATAAATGGAAAGTGATATAGAGAATGGAGATAAGTATCATGAAATATAAACAAAGCGTATATAAAACCTTTGCACTCATCAGTCAGTTAGGCATCAGTATACTGGTTCCCATTTTGCTATGCACTTTTTTTGGTACATGGCTGGAAAAGAAGGTTTCTTTTCCAGTTTTTATCCCTTTGGTGATAGTGGGTGTATTGGCAGGCCTGCGCAATGCATGGGTACTTGCGAGACATGCGAATGAAGATCCGGAAGACAAAAACAAAAATTGAGCAGGGAGGAATGAAACAACATGAGTAAGACAGACAATACCGTACTGAAGGATATGATCATCACTATGCTTCTGTATGGAATAATCGTACAGATTGTATGTCTGATTATCCCAGGGGATCATCTGAGAATGACAGCAGGGCTTTGGATCGGGGTGGCTGCAGGTGTTTTCATGGTAATCCATATGAAAAACTCGTTGGATGAGGCGGTACTTTATGGAGAACAGGAAGCACAGAGATACATGCAGAAATCTTACGCGATAAGATATCTGGTTGTAGTTGTAGTATTTATAGCCGTCAGCTGGCTTCGGATTGCGAATGTACTTACACTGTTTGCAGGAATTATGAGTTTAAAGCTTGCGGCATATTTGCAGCCAATTATGCATAAGCTTTTCGCTAAATTCAAAAAATCTAAGTAAAGGAGGTAGAGCGCGTGGGGAACAGCTTAGGAATGCTGGCAGCTAAGGAGCCGGATTTTCAAATTCACGGTCTCGTTAAATTCCAGTTATTTGGGCAGGAGTTATGGCTCACCACTACACATGTCAGCATATTGATCGTAGCGTTATTACTGCTGATTTTTGCGTTGGTTGTCCGAGCTAAGCTGAGCGATGCCGAAGGCAAACCCGGAACCCTGCAGAATATTGCCGAGCTTATCGTTGAGATGCTTGACAATATGGTAAAAGGAAGCATGGGGAAAAACGGACTGGCGTTCCGGAATTATATCGGGTCTTTGTTTTTGTTTTTGATTGTGGCAAACCTTTCGGGACTTTTGGGGCTTCGGCCACCAACTGCAGATTATGGTGTAACACTTCCACTTGGACTTATCACATTTGTGCTGATTCAGTTCAATAACATCAAATACAACAAAATTGAGGCATTTACAGGCCTGTTCAAACCATTGCCGTTCTTGTTCCCAATCAATCTGATCGGGGAGATCGCAGCACCATTTTCCATCTCACTTCGTCTGTTTGGAAATGTGCTGTCCGGTACTGTAATCATGGGACTTATCTATGGTCTTCTGTATAAGATCGCATGGGCATGGCCGGGATTTCTACACATCTATTTCGATGTGTTCTCGGGAGCAATTCAGGCATATGTATTTTGCATGCTGACGATGGTATATATCAATGACAAGATGCCGTCAGCGGAGTAAAAAGCAAACTGGGATCTAAGTTCAGACAGTATCAGGTTTGCAGTGATTAAGGAGGAAAATTATTATGGGTAATATTTCAAATGAAGCTTTAGTTTTAGCGTGTTCAGCAATCGGCGCAGGACTTGCGATGATCGCAGGTATTGGTCCTGGTGTAGGACAGGGTATTGCGGCAGGTCATGGTGCATCTGCAGTAGGACGTAACCCGGGAGCAAGATCAGACATCACGTCTACAATGCTTTTAGGACAGGCAGTAGCAGAGACAACAGGTCTGTACAGTTTGGTTATTGCACTTATTCTCTTGTTCGCAAACCCGCTTCTTGGAAAGCTGTAAAAAAGGTTTTGCCTGTAAAATAAGAGAAAGGAGGCAACGCCTTGGAACGTTTGTTTAATCTGGATGCGCAGCTTCTTTTTGATGCCTGTGTCATGGCACTCAGTATGCTTGTCATGTTCACGTTTCTGTCATATCTGCTTTTCAAACCGGTAAGAAAACTTCTGGAGGACAGAAAGCAGAGAGTTGCTGATGAACAGGAGTCAGCAAAGAATGACCGGAAAGAGGCAGCCGTTTACAAAGAAGAATACGAACAGAAATTAAAAGAAATCGATAAAGAGGCGCAGGCTATTCTCAGTGAAGCACGGAAAAAAGCGATGAAGACCGAAAATGAAATTGTTGCAGAAGCAAAAGAAGAAGCAGCAAGGATCATCACACGTGCCAATAATGAGATCGAACTGGAACGGAAGCGTGCGCTTGATGATATGAAGCAGGAGTTGATCGCCATTGCATCAGCAATGGCAGGTAAAGTAGTAGCAGCTTCGATCGATACCAGTGTACAGGATGAACTGATCGAAGAGACATTAAAAGAAATGGGAGAACAGACATGGCTAAGCTAGTATCAAAGGTATATGGTGACGCCCTGTTTGAAGCTGCCCGTGACTGCGGAAAAATGGATGAGATATTCGAGGAAGTACAGAGTATCGGAGTGATCCTCGAAGAAAATGCAGAGCTTCAGAAGATTCTCGGAAATCCGAGAGTTATGCGTGAAGACAAAGAGCAGATGATCGAGACGATTTTCCGCGGACGTGTTTCAAATGAGATTGTAGAGCTGATGAAGCTGATGATCGAAAAAGGGCGCTACAGCAAGATAGATTCTGTATTTGAATATTTTATCGGACTTGTAAAAGAAGAAAAGAAAATCGGGATTGCATATATCGCTACAGCAGTAGAACTGAGCGAGGCACAGAAAGAAGCAGTCATGCAGCGGCTTCTTCAGACGACAAAATATGAATCCTTTGAGATGAATTATCAGGTAGATGCTTCTCTGATCGGCGGAATGGTGATCCGTATCGGTGACAGAGTTGTGGATACAAGTATTAAGACAAAGCTGTATGAACTGTCAAAGAGCCTGAAGAAAATTCAGGTATAGCAGTTAGAATTAGTAGAAAGAAGGTGGATTCGCTCCATGAATTTAAGACCAGAAGAAATAAGTTCTGTGATCAAAGAACAGATTGAAAGATATTCCTCTGAGCTGAACGTATCGGATGTCGGAACGGTTATTCAGGTGGCAGATGGTATTGCGCGTGTCCACGGCCTTGAAAATGCAATGCAGGGTGAACTTTTGGAGTTCCCTTCAGAAGTATACGGAATGGTTCTGAACCTGGAAGAGGACAACGTAGGTGCTGTTCTTCTGGGAGATCATAAGAATATCAATGAAGGTGATACTGTAAAGACAACCGGACGAGTTGTAGAGGTTCCGGTAGGCGACTGTATGCTTGGCCGTGTAGTTAATGCACTTGGACAGCCAATCGATGGAAAAGGACCAATCCAGGCAACCAGGCATCGTCAGATCGAGCGTGTGGCACCGGGGGTTATTTCCCGTAAGTCAGTAGATACACCGCTTCAGACAGGTATTAAAGCGATCGACTCCATGGTTCCGATCGGTCGTGGACAGAGAGAGCTGATCATCGGTGACAGACAGACCGGTAAGACAGCGATCGCGATTGATACGATCATCAACCAGAAAGGGCAGGGCGTAAAGTGTATTTATGTAGCAATCGGTCAGAAAGCTTCGACCGTAGCTTCTCTTGTTAAGACTCTGGAGACCTTTGGGGCAATGGATTATACAACTGTAGTTGTGTCAACAGCCAGTGAGCTTGCACCACTGCAGTACATCGCACCGTATTCAGGATGTGCGATGGGAGAAGAATGGATGGAGAACGGAGATGATGTACTGATCGTTTATGATGACCTGTCCAAACATGCAACTGCATACCGTACCCTTTCCTTACTTCTGAAACGTCCACCTGGACGTGAGGCTTATCCGGGAGATGTATTCTATCTGCATTCAAGACTTCTTGAAAGAGCAGCCCGTCTTTCAGATGAACTTGGCGGAGGTTCACTTACTGCACTTCCGATTATCGAGACACAGGCAGGTGACGTATCAGCATACATTCCTACCAACGTTATTTCCATCACAGACGGACAGATTTATCTGGAAACAGAGATGTTCAACTCTGGTTTCAGACCGGCCGTTAATGCCGGACTTTCTGTATCCCGTGTAGGTGGATCGGCACAGATCAAGGCGATGAAGAAGATCGCTGGTACAATCCGTATTGATCTTGCACAGTACCGTGAGCTGGCATCCTTTGCACAGTTCGGATCGGAACTGGATGCAGAGACTTCCGAACGTCTGGCACAGGGAGTCCGGATCAAAGAGATCCTGAAACAGCCGCAGTACCAGCCGATGCCGGTAGAATACCAGATTATTATCATTTATGCAGCAGTTAAGAAGCTTCTTCTTGATATTGCGGTAGAAGATATTCTGGCTTTTGAAAGCGGACTTTTTGATTATATTAAGACAAAATATCCGGAAATTCCAGAATCTATCAAGAATGACAAAGTGCTGAAAGAAGAAGTAGAAGAAGCTCTCAGAAAAGCAATCGGAGAATATAAAGAACAATTTCAGGCAAGGTAGGTGATACAAAGTGGCATCTATGAGAGATATCAAGCGTCGCCGTACCAGTGTACAGAGCACGCAGCAGATTACAAAAGCCATGAAACTTGTCTCTACCGTAAAGCTGCAGAAAGCAAGAACCCGGGCAGAAGAATCAAAGCCGTATTTTGACTGTATGTATGCAACAATGACCTCTCTGCTTGCAAAGGCAGGGAATATCAATCATCCATATCTGAAAGCAGATGATTCGAAGAAGAAAGCAGTCATTGTTGTAACATCCAATCGTGGACTGGCAGGTGGATATAACTCCAATGTAGTGAAGATGGTGACTGAAAACGAAGCCTTTACGAAGGAGAATATCCGGATCTATGCAATTGGAGGAAAAGGACTGGAACTTCTGAAACACAAAGGATATGATATTGTCGCTGATTATTCAGAGATGATCGAAGAACCGTCCTATGATGATGCGAAGAGTATTACCAAAAGACTTCTGACAGATTTTGAAAATGGTGAGATTGGTGAGATCTATCTGATCTACACATTTTTCAAAAATACGGTAAGTCACATTCCGACGATGATCAAAGTCCTTCCGGCAGAGGTGCAGGAAGAAGCGGGAGAAGAGGATGCAAAGGCGCAGCTTACACCGATGAACTTTGAACCGGAAGCGGAAGAGGCAATCAGCCTTCTTGTTCCGAAATATATCAGCAGCATTCTGTATGGCGCATTTGTGGAAGCAGTTGCCAGTGAGAACGGTGCACGTATGCAGGCGATGGATTCGGCAACCAGCAATGCGGAAGAGATGATAGATGATTTGGAATTGAAATATAACAGAGCACGTCAGGGTGCGATCACACAGGAACTTACCGAGATCATTGCCGGAGCAGAGGCGATCGGATAAATACAGGTTTCTGTATGTAAGGAGGAGAAAATGGCAGATAAAAATATAGGGAAAATTACCCAGGTTATCGGTGCCGTTCTTGACCTTAAGTTTTCGGAAGGATACTTGCCGGAGATCAACGATGCGGTTGAGATTACGCGCAAGGATGGAGGAAAACTTGTGGTAGAAGTTGCACAGCATCTGGGTGATGATATCGTAAGATGTATCGCCATGGGACCGACAGACGGACTGGTGCGAGGCATGGACGCCGTAGCAACCGGGGGACCGATTTCAGTTCCGGTTGGCGAAGCAACACTCGGACGTATCTTCAACGTACTGGGTGAGCCGATTGATGAAAAAGAGGCTCCGAAGGATGTTGAATACGCACCGATTCACAGAAAAGCTCCAAGCTTTGAAGAGCAGGCAACACAGACAGAGATGCTGGAGACAGGTATCAAGGTTGTTGACCTTCTGTGCCCATATCAGAAAGGTGGAAAAATCGGTCTGTTCGGTGGAGCTGGTGTAGGAAAGACCGTTCTTATCCAGGAACTGATTACCAATATTGCAACGGAGCATGGCGGCTATTCTGTATTCACTGGTGTAGGAGAACGTACCCGTGAAGGAAATGACCTTTACTATGAGATGACAGAATCCGGAGTTATCAAAAAGACAGCGATGGTATTCGGTCAGATGAATGAACCACCTGGAGCACGTATGAGAGTCGGACTTACAGGACTGACTCTTGCAGAATATTTCCGTGATAAAGGTGGAAAGGATGTACTTCTTTTCATTGATAACATTTTCCGTTTTACACAGGCAGGTTCCGAAGTATCAGCGCTTCTTGGACGTATGCCTTCAGCGGTAGGTTATCAGCCGACACTGCAGACAGAAATGGGTGCGCTGCAGGAGCGTATCACATCCACGAAGAACGGATCCATCACATCCGTGCAGGCAGTATATGTGCCAGCCGATGACCTTACTGACCCGGCTCCGGCAACAACATTTGCCCATCTGGATGCAACGACCGTACTTTCCCGTGCGATCACAGAGCTTGGTATTTACCCGGCTGTAGATCCACTGGAATCTACTTCACGTATTCTGGATCCACACATTGTCGGAGAAGAACACTATAAAGTAGCCCGTGGAGTACAGGAAATTCTTCAGAAATACAAAGAACTGCAGGATATCATTGCAATTCTTGGTATGGATGAACTTTCCGAGGAAGATAAGCTGGTCGTATCCAGAGCAAGAAAGATCCAGAGATTCCTTTCCCAGCCATTCCACGTTGCGACACAGTTTACAGGTCTGGAAGGACGTTATGTTCCAATTGGCGAGACAATTCAAGGATTTAAAGAGATCCTCGAAGGAAAGCATGATGATATTCCGGAGGGATATTTCCTGAATGCAGGTAATATCGATGACGTGCTTGCCCGTGTGAAATAGGAGGGACGTCCTATGGCAGATAAATTTAAACTTAACATTATTTCGCCGGAAAAGAAGTTTCTGGAGGGTGATTGCGAATTCCTTGAATTTGTAAGTACTGAAGGAGAACTTGGTATCTATGCAAAGCATATTCCGCTGACGACGATTCTTGAACCATGCGTGATGCGAATCCACAATGACGGGGAGATTAAGAAAGCGGCAATTCTCGGAGGATTTGTAGAAATCCTGCAGGAGAGGGTAACGGTGCTTGCAGAAGATGCACAGTGGCCGGATGAAATTGATGTGGCACGTGCCGAAGCGGCGAAGAAGCGCGCTGAGGACAGAATTGCTGCGAAGCAGGAAGGCACAGATATGCGCCGTGCAGAGGCGGCACTGAAAAGAGCAGTTGCCCGAATTGGAGCAGCTCAGTCATAAAGCATTAAAAACCGAGAATCCTTTGTTGGATTTTCGGTTTTTTTAATGAAGGAAAACTGGACAATAAGGAGGAATTTGCCTATAATAATTTTATTATATGATGATACCAGGGTCATAAGGTCAGAAAGCCGATGCAAGCTTGCTTGCAAGAGGATTTTTGACCTCTTGATCCGCCAAAAACATGAGTAAGTAGCCATTTTTCAAAGAAAAATGAGCGGATTACGAATATTTTTGAGGATTGCGAGAGTGCCAAAGCACGTAGCAATCTGGTATCAAAGGGGTCAAAATACTTTTTGACCCCAACATCATTATATAGCGTAAAAAAGAGTATGAATGGCAGGATAAAATTGAGAGGATAAAGGGATGAACAAACAGGACCAAATGACAATGCAGGAAGCGGAAAGAAAGATGGAATCTTTGAGGGAAGTGTTTCAGGTTGTCAGACTGGTAGACGGGAAAATGCTGATGGATCGGGAAAAACGGATAAATGCAGGAGATTTATCTGAAACGTGTCAGTGTTACACTTTCTGGAAAAAAGACAAGGAATGCAAGAACTGCAGCTCTCTTCTGGCACTGAAAGAACAGACGCAGAAGATAAAATTTGAATTTCTGGATTCGCAGGTATTTCAGGTAATCTCGCGTTATGTTGAGATTGATGGCAGACCTTATGTTATGGAAATGATTCAGAATCTTGATGAGAGTATTCAGATTGATCAGGAAGGGTATGAGAAGCTGATCAGTAAACTGTCAGGATATAATGAAAAGCTATATACGGATGTACTGACCGGGATATATAATCGGCGTTTTTTTGAAGAAGAGATCAAAAAGATGGAGGATGAAGCCGGAATTGCAGTGATCGATCTGGATGATTTTAAGCTCCATAACGATACTTATGGACACAGTGCGGGAGATGCGGCACTTATAACGACTGCGAACATTATCAAAAAATATATCCGGAAGACAGATATTCTGATCCGGTATGGCGGAGATGAATTTTTACTGATCCTACCTTCGATTAAGAAGCATATTTTTGAGGATAAGCTGAAACTGATCCGGGAAAAAATCCACGATGCGGTTGTGCCGAATTATGAGAAAATGCAGCTTTCGGTCAGCATCGGCGGAGCTATATTCCGCGAAGGCAATATGGAAGATGCTGTTGCCAGTGCTGACAGACAGATGTATATAGCTAAAAATTATAAAAATATGGTTGTCACAGAATGGGATGAAAATGGAAAGAAAAAGGAAGAAAATTCTGCATCAGAAAAACTGAAACAACAGATCCTTATCGTGGATGATTCGGAAATAAACCGCGAGATTCTGAAAGAGATCCTGAAAGAGGACTACCGGATCCTGGAGGCGGCTAACGGAGAAGAATGTCTGGAACAACTGGAACGGTATGAAACAGGGATTTCACTGGTGCTGCTCGATATTGTGATGCCGGAAATGGATGGATTTGAAGTTCTTGCTGCGATGAACCAGAATCATTGGATTGAAGATATTCCGGTAATCATGATTTCCAGTGAAGATTCAGATAGCTATATCAGACGGGCATATGAGATGGGCGTTTCAGATTACATCAGCCGCCCGTTTGATGCGAAAATCGTATATCAACGCGTCCTGAACATGATCAAGCTATATGCAAAACAGAGGAGACTGATCCGTCTGGTGACCAGGCAGATTTACGAAAAAGAGAGAAATAACCGAATGCTGATCGGTATCCTGAGTCAGATTGTTGAGTTCAGAAACGGAGAAAGCGGTCGGCATGTGATCCATATCAATCTGATCACACAGCTTTTACTGGAACAACTGGTGAAAAAGACAGGAAAATATCAGCTCTCATGGGAAGATAGATTTTTGATTGCAACAGCATCGGCTTTGCATGATATCGGAAAGATTGGAATTGACGAGAGAATTCTGAACAAACCGGGAAAGCTTACCAAAGAGGAATTTGAGATTATGAAGGCACATACCTTGATCGGTGCACAAATGCTGGATAATCTGGATATGGACCGGAATGAAAAGCTGCTCAAGCTTGCATATGAGATTTGCCGCTGGCATCATGAAAGATATGATGGAAAGGGATATCCGGACGGACTTGTCGGAGAAGAAATTCCGATTTCGGCACAAGTAGTATCGCTGGCGGATGTGTACGATGCCCTGGTGAGTGAACGTGTTTACAAGAAGGCATTTTCGCATGAAAAAGCACTGGAAATGATTAGGAATGGTGAATGCGGTACATTTAACCCACTGTTACTCCAGTGTATGACCGAAGCGCAGGATAAATTAAAGACAATGATGGAAGTGGCAGAAGAATAAAAAGGAGTAGAAAAGACAGAATGAAGGCACTTGTAATTGCAGAAAAACCTTCTGTTGCGCGTGATATTGCGCGCGTACTTAAATGTGGGAAAAAGATAAATGGAGCAATTGAAGGAGAGCGTTATATTGTAACCTGGGGACTTGGTCATCTGGTTACGCTGGCAGATCCGGAAGATTACGATAAAAAATATAAAGAGTGGAAAATTGATGTGCTTCCGATGAAGCCGGCTCCATTTAAGCTTGAAGTAATAAAGCAGACCGGAAAACAGTTCGCAGCGGTGAAAACACAGATTCACCGCAAGGATGTGAATGAAATTATCATTGCTACGGATGCAGGACGAGAAGGAGAGCTGGTAGCAAGGCTGATTCTGGAAAAAGCAGGAAGCAAAAAGCCGATCAAGAGGCTGTGGATCTCATCTGTAACAGATAAAGCAATCAGAGAAGGTTTTGCAAAGTTGAAGAACGGGCATGAGTATGATGCGCTTTATGATGCTGCAATGTGCCGTGCCGAGGCAGACTGGCTGGTTGGAATCAATGCAACAAGGGCACTGACCTGTAAATATAATGCGCAGCTTTCCTGTGGACGTGTGCAGACACCAACGCTTGCAATGATTGCAAAGAGAGAAGAAAAGATCCGTAGTTTTATTCCGGAAGGTTATTATGGAATGACTGCAAAAGGACAAAATATTATGCTGACCTGGCAGGATCAGAAGTCAAAGAGTTATCGCTCATTCGATAAAGAGAAAATGACCGGACTGATGAAAAAGCTGGATGAACAAAAAGCGGTAGTGGAAGAGATTAAAAAAACACCGAAAAAAACGTATGCACCGCTTTTGTATGATCTGACAGAGCTGCAGAGAGAAGCCAATCAGCGGTTTGGATATTCGGCGAAAGAGACGCTGAATATCATGCAGAGACTGTATGAGAATCATAAGGTGCTGACCTATCCAAGAACGGATTCCAGATATCTGAGCAAAGACATTGTTCCGACGATCAAGGACCGTCTGGAGGCGTGTGGTACAGGACCGTACCGTAAGCTTGCAATGACAGCGAAGAAAAAGGATCTGAGCGGAAAGCTCGCTTTTGTAAATGATGCGAAGGTATCGGATCATCATGCGATCATCCCAACGGAGCAGTTTGTGGATCTGAGTCATATGACAAATGAAGAGCGGAAGATTTATGATCTGGTTGTGCGGCGTTTTCTTGCTGTGCTTTATCCACCATTTGAGTATGAGCAGACACAGGTTACGGTGAAGGTTGGCGGTGAAACTTTCCTTGCGTCTGGAAAGATTGTGAAAGCGCAGGGATGGCGGGCTGTTTATGAAGAGGAAATCTATTCGGCTGAGGATGAAGAAGAGGAAGAAGCATATGAGTCTGGAAAGGGTTTGAAAGGACAGACACTGCCGGAACTGGAAAAAGGACAGGAGATTAAAGGACTTGTGTTGTCATTGACAGAAGGTAAAACGAAGCCACCGGCACATTTTAATGAAGCAACACTTTTGTCAGCAATGGAGAACCCGACGGCTTATATGGAAAGCCATGACAAAGCGATGGCGAAAACGCTTGGCGAGACAGGAGGATTGGGAACGGTTGCGACAAGAGCGGATATTATTGAAAAACTTTTTAAAAGCTTTTTGCTGGAAAAGCGTGGAAAAGATATCTATCTTACATCGAAAGCGAAGCAGCTTCTGGAACTTGTGCCGGAAGAGTTAAAACAGCCGGAACTTACAGCAGACTGGGAAATGCGTTTGTCGCAGATTGCGAAGGGAAAGCTTTCGCGGAAGGATTTTATGAAGGATATTGATAAATATACGGATCAGGTGGTTTCTGAGATTAAGGCGGGAGCAGGAACGTTCCGGCATGATAATCTGACAAATAGTAAATGTCCGCGATGTGGTAAGAGAATGCTTGCAGTGAAAGGAAAGAACAGTGAGATGCTGGTTTGTCAGGACAGAGAGTGCGGATACCGCGAAACAGTATCACGGACAACGAATGCGAGATGTCCTGTGTGTCACAAGAAGATGCAGCTGAAAGGAAGAGGGGATGGACAGATTTTTGTGTGTGTCTGCGGACATAAGGAGAAGCTGACATCGTTCCAGGAGAGACGGAAGAAAGAAGGTGCGGGAGTCAGCAAGAAGGATGTGCAGAAATATTTAAGACAGCAGAAGGATGAGCCGGTGAATAATCCATTTGCGGATGCGCTGGCTAAGATTAAGTTGTAGGTGGCGAATGGGATGGCGTGTGGAAGGTTTGGTTTTCTGGTACGTCTCATTGACTTGATGGCTGTAGTACAAAACGGAACCGGAAAGTCAAACCTTCCACACGCCTGTGCATTGGCAGACGAGGATGTTGTGGCGAAGTGGGAAAAACAGAGTTTATTTTTACTTATTTATTGCTTTTGGATGAACATAGGCTTAAATTCATGATATTTTTCAAAATGGGACTCATCTACACGTATGAAAGCAGATCCGATTTTGGCATGAAGATAAGGGATAATATCGCTGTCGTAATTGCAGATGGTGTTGAGTGCAAAGACATGATGATTATCCGGATTGTCCATATATTCGTCATCTTCATTGCCAGCCATGAATCTCCAGCCACTGTCCGGATTCCCTTCTGTTGGCTCTTCGCGGAGCATGTAGCCGACTTTATAGCCTTCTTTTGTGATCTTATCGGAAACGATACAACCTTCCCCATTCGGCTCGTCCCATTCGATCAGATTTTCAATCGGGATTTCGATAAATCCCTGTTCTTTTTCTGCCATTTTTTTCCAGTATTCTTTTAATATATGAAGTAACGCTTTAGCATCTTCTGTTTCTGTGGCAGAATTGTATTCCTTCATCTCACTGAAGGTTCCGGATTCACTGACGATGCCAAGAAGCCATTTTCCAAAGAAAGATTTCTTGAATTTAAAGATCATACATTTGATCCCATCCTCATCCTCAAAAGAAGCTGTATACTCAATCTTCGCCGGTTTCCGCCCCAGTTCAGTCGGATCAGCCAACCAGTTTTCAAGTTCCTCCATAGCATTCACAATTTCATTATTCATAACTTTGCACCTCACTACTTATAATAATTCCATGTTGATTGATTTTTCTGTAAAGCCATATTTTTTGTACATTTCATATGCAGCAACATAAAAAGTTTCTCTCCCTAAAGCATCCTGAAAAGCATCCAAAGAGAAAAAATCCTTACTTTCTTTGTAAATATCAGGCCGCCAGTTCACATGCAAAGCCTGAACCTGATTCAGGATATGTACTACACTGTCAAAATCACTGGTTTCCGCAGGTCTGATAATTATATCCATATATATCCTCCTTCGTAAAGCATGAAAAAATATATACCTATAATTCAGTATACCATAAACCCAATTATTTCAATATAGAATATGTCCTTTTTACAACCAAAATCCAGTAAAATAAATCCCCACACAATATCCCAAGCCACAGGACAAATGTCCGCCTGGCGCCCGTTCTGAACAACACTCAACTTCGCGAGTAGAGTTCCGGGGCACCCCTCCGTCTTGAAGCGCGCAGATTTTCGGGCAATCCTGTTTCCAGGGCATATGCAGGAACGTTACAGGGAGTTAGGAGAAGAAAGTGGCAAGAGGTGGACACCAGCCGTGCCTCCCGCACGACTGGTGAGGACAGCCTGAGCCGCGAAATCATCAGATTTCGGGGCGAATCTGTCCGGTGCCGCCACTTGCCGCTTCCTTCCCCGTTACCTCCCTGTTACATTCCGAATCCGCCCCGGAAACAGGATTGCCCGAAAATCGTCCCCCTTCCACACCCCCCAGGAACCCCACTCCCCCATACCGCATACACTAAAGCATAGAAAAAAGAAATGGAAGTGTCAGACATGGACCTGAGATTGCCTTATTATATGATGTATCCGATTCCATACGCATTTGACGAAGACAAAATCCAGAAGCGCGACCGGGAATACCTGCAAAGTATGTATCCGGCAACAGCAAAAAAGATTTTTCCATATATACAGGAAGAATGCGACCGCCAAGAATATGAAGGAAGCATGATCTATGATGAGTACCCGGATAAGCTCCAACTGTGCCTGATGTGTCGTAGGGCGTATGAACAGGTCATGAAACAGGAAAAATGGGAAAAAGAGACCTATACTCCGGAACAGATCCGGGAGATCGTAGAAATCCTGATGTACCAGGAATTGATGGAAAGAAGAGGAAAAGGCAGGCGGCAACAGGAAAAAACAGTTGCTTCATGCACAGGACTTGTGCTATAATATCGTCCGATATAAAAATGACAGCATCTGAAACACAGTTTCGGTAAGGAGTGGGCCAGGGTACATATGAAGAATATTATATTTATCGGAATGCCGGCAGTTGGAAAAAGTACCGTCGGAGTGGTAGTCGCAAAGCGGCTTGGATACGAGTTTATTGATACAGATCTGCTGATTCAGAAGCAGGAGAACAGACTTTTGCGGGAGATTATCGCAGAAGAAGGTCTGGACGGATTCTTAAGTATTGAGAATCAGGTCAATCGTGATGTGGAAGCGGAACATGCGGTGATTTCCCCGGGAGGAAGCGTAGTTTACTGTGAAGAAGCAATGAAGCATTACAAAGAGATCGGAACCATTGTTTATCTGCATGCGTCATTTGAGGTTATCAATTCCAGACTGAAGAATGCAAAGAAAAGGGGAGTTGCACTTCGGGACGGGCAGACGCTGAAGGATCTATATGACGAAAGAGTAGTATTATTTGAAAAATATGCAGATATTACTGTTTCAGAGGATGGACTGGAGCTGGAAGAAACCATTGAAAATGTAATGGAAATTTTGGAAAATCAATAAATTTTTTAAAGAAATTATTACAAAAGTTTTACGAAAATGAAGAAAGCAAGATAAATAATTTTGCAATGAATATAGAAATATGCTATACTGATATGAGATATAGAGGATTATTACAAAAAGCTTCATACAAATCCTGAGAGATCTGGAAAGAATAAAAAGTATGAGGTTTTTTATTCATGAAATAATAAAGAGTATGAATAGAGTGTTTGACAGAAGTATAGAACAGGATATATTTCAGAGGGAAAGAAATCGTTAATTGAGGTGCGAAATGGAACAGTATATTATTAAGGGTGGCAATCCGCTGGTCGGCGAAGTCGAGATCGGTGGAGCAAAGAATGCAGCACTGGCAATTCTGGCAGCTGCGATTATGACAGATGAGACAGTTACTATCGATAATCTTCCGGATGTCAACGATATCAACGTTCTGCTGGAAGCAATCAGTGGGATTGGTGCCGAGGTTGACCGTATTGACCGGCACACAGTCAGAATCAACGGAAGCAACATTGAAAATTTTGATATAGAATATGATTACATCAAGAAGATCCGTGCATCTTATTACTTGCTCGGAGCACTTCTTGGTAAGTATAAAAGAGCAGAAGTCGCTCTTCCGGGAGGATGCAATATCGGAAGCCGTCCGATCGACCAGCATCTGAAAGGTTTTCGTGCGCTTGGTGCTTATGTGGATATCGAGCATGGCAAGATTATCGCAGAAGCAGAGCGTCTGATCGGAAAGCACATTTATTTTGATGTGGTAAGCGTAGGAGCTACGATCAACGTTATGATGGCAGCATCGATGGCAGAAGGACTTACGATCCTTGAGAATGTGGCAAAAGAGCCTCATGTTGTCGATGTGGCAAACTTCCTGAACAGTATGGGAGCGAACATTCGTGGAGCAGGTACGGACGTGATTAAGATCCGCGGTGTATCCCGCCTTTATAAGACAGATTATTCTATCATTCCGGATCAGATCGAAGCCGGCACATTTATGTTTGCGGCAGCAGCAACCAGAGGTGATGTGACTGTTATGAATGTCATTCCGAAGCATCTGGAAGCTACGATTGCAAAGCTTGTTGAGATCGGATGTGAAGTAGAAGAATTTGATGATGCAGTGCGTGTTGTGTCCAAAGGAGATCTTCATAATACACAGGTGAAGACTCTTCCATATCCGGGATTCCCGACAGATATGCAGCCGCAGATCGGTGTTACACTTGCTCTTTGTAAAGGGACAAGCACGATTACAGAAAGTATTTTTGAGAATCGTTTCAAATATCTTTCAGAACTTGCAAGAATGGGTGCAAATGTCAAGGTTGAAGGCAATGCAGCGACTATCGAAGGCGTAGATAAATTCTCGGGAGCAAGGGTCAGTGCACCGGATCTTCGTGCAGGAGCAGCACTTGTGATTGCAGGAATGGCCGCAGATGGCATTACGATCGTAGATGACATCGTATATATCCAGAGGGGATACGAACGTTTTGAAGAGAAGCTCAGAAGTCTCGGCGCAGTGATCGAGAGAGTTTCTACAGAACGTGAGATCCAGAAATTCAAGTTAAAAGTAGGTTAAGACAGGAATTCCTGTTTTGATAGAACATATTTCCCAAAATGTATATTGACGGAAGCTATGGACAGTGTTATGATGTGTAGCGGTAACAATTAAATACGCTTTCTCTTATTCAGAGTGGTGGAGGTACAAAGGACCTGCGAAGCCACGGCAACCCCGGTAAGCCGGAAGGTGCCAACCTGAGCGAGCAATCGAACAATAAGAGGATTGATGATGAGATATCAGGTCAGTCCTTTGGGGCTGACCTTTAAATTTGCATAGACAGAAGAGAAATTCTGTTTGTCGATTTTCATTATTCCAGAGATAAGAGAGGCAGATACAAAGAAGAAAAGAAAGGAAAAAAGATGGAGAGATTATTATTTACTTCTGAATCAGTAACTGAAGGACATCCGGATAAGATGTGTGACCAGATTTCCGATGCGATCCTGGATGCACTTATGGAGCAGGATCCAATGAGCCGTGTAGCTTGCGAGACATGCGCGACTACAGGAATTGTTATGGTAATGGGAGAAATTACTACAAATGCATATGTAGATATTCAAAAAATCGTTCGTGATACTGTTCGTGAAATTGGTTATACAAGAGGAAAGTACGGATTTGATGCTGACACATGTGGCGTTCTGACAGCAATTGACGAACAGTCAAGCGATATTGCCATGGGTGTTGATAAAGCTCTTGAAGCAAAGGAACACAAGATGTCAGATGAAGAATTGGAAGCAATCGGTGCAGGAGACCAGGGAATGATGTTCGGATATGCATCTGATGAGACAGAAGAATATATGCCTTATCCGATCGCTCTTGCACACAAACTTGCAAGACGTCTTACAGAAGTAAGAAAGAACGGAACACTTCCATATCTTCGTCCGGATGGAAAAACACAGGTAACAGTAGAATATGATGAAAATGGAGTTCCGGCCCGCCTTGATGCAGTAGTACTTTCTACACAGCATGATCCGGATGTTTCACAGGAACAGATCCATGAAGACGTGAAAAAATACATTTTTGATGAAATCCTTCCGGCAGATATGGTAGATGAGAATACAAAATTCTTCATCAATCCGACCGGACGTTTTGTGATCGGTGGACCACATGGGGACAGCGGCCTTACCGGACGTAAGATCATCGTAGATACTTATGGGGGAATGGCGCGTCACGGCGGTGGAGCTTTCTCAGGAAAAGACTGTACAAAGGTAGACCGTTCAGCAGCTTATGCAGCACGTTATGTTGCTAAGAATATCGTAGCAGCAGGAATTGCCAAAAAATGCGAGATCCAGCTTTCTTATGCAATCGGTGTTGCACAGCCGACATCTGTCATGGTAGATACTTTCGGAACAGGAAAGATTGCAGATGATAAGCTTGTGGAAATCGTTCGAGAGAACTTTGACCTTCGTCCGGCTGGAATTATCAAGATGCTTGATCTGAGACGTCCGATCTACAAACAGACAGCAGCTTACGGACACTTTGGACGTAACGACCTGGATCTTCCATGGGAGAAGTTGGATAAAGTGGATACTTTGAAGAAATATCTTTAATAACAGGTTCTGAATTTGATCGTTTTAGAAAAAATTTAGAAAATTTTACGGGTGCTTTGATGTGAAGCACCCGTTTTTATGATATGCTATTAGTTATCAGGCAGACTTGCGTGAGCGCCATACGGACCTCATAACCGGGCGTGCACGATGAATGGAGGATGAATATAGCATGAAACTAAGGACGAAACTGGTGATTTCTTTTGTGACGATGATCATGATACCGACTATCCTGACAACGGCATTTATATTTGGAATTGCGCGTTATCAGATCGGAGTCATCGAGCATACTTATGGAATTACCGGTGAGGAATATAAAGATTTTGCAAAATCCATCAGAGTGCTGGGAGATATGCCGGAGATCCAGCAGTTTATTATAAGCGCATGTATCGCAGTAGTCCTGATTCTGGCATTTACAGCGATGATCATGATGGTGTGGATTTATGGAAGTATCATCAGTCCGATTCACAAGTTGCAGGAAGCAGCGCAGAACGTAGAAGAAGGCAATCTGAATTTTGAGATCAAGCCGGAAAAAGATGATGAGATGGGACGGCTGATGCAGGCATTTGAAAAGATGCGGATCCGTCTGAGAGATAATGCAGAGGAGAAGCTGAAGAGTGACCGGGAAAGCAAAGAACTGATCAGCAATATTTCCCATGACTTAAAGACGCCGATCACAGCGATCAAGGGCTATGTGGAAGGAATCCGTGACGGGGTTGCAGATACGCCGGAGAAGATGGAAAAATATATCGGAACCATTTATAATAAGGCGAATGAGATGGATACGCTGATCAACGAACTGACCTTATATGCGAAGATCGATACAAACCGGATCCCGTACAACTTTGCACCGCTTTCAGTCAACGATTATTTCAATGACTGTGCCGAAGATATTGAGATGGAGCTGGATTCAAAGAATGTAGAGTTTGGTTATTTCAATTATGTAGAGGGTGATCAGAAGATCATTGCAGATCCGGAACAGTTAAAGAGAGTGATCAACAATATTGTCAGCAATTCTTTGAAATACATGGAACGAGAGCACGGGCTGATCAATCTGCGGGTAAAGGACGTAGGTGATTTTATTCAGGTAGAGCTTGAGGATAACGGAAAAGGAATCGCAGCGAAAGATCTGCCGAATATATTTGACCGGTTCTACCGGACGGATGCTTCAAGGAATTCATCCAAGGGCGGAAGCGGAATCGGTCTTTCGATTGTGAAGAAGATCATTGAAGATCACGGTGGCAAAATCTGGGCGACCAGCCGGGAAGGTGTTGGCACAGTGATGTATTTTGTAATCAGAAAATATCAGGAGGTACCGATAAATGAGTAAGATTTTAATTGTAGAAGACGAAGAGAGTATTGCAGATCTGGAGAAAGATTATCTGGAGCTGAGTGGATTTGAAGTAGAGGTTGCAAATGATGGACAGACAGGGCTTGATAAGGCGCTTTTCGGTGATTTTGATCTGGTGATCCTGGATCTGATGCTTCCGGGCGTGGATGGCTTTGAGATTTGTCGTAAGGTTCGTGCGGAAAAGAATACACCGATCATCATGGTATCTGCGAAAAAAGATGATATTGACAAGATCAGAGGACTCGGACTTGGGGCTGATGACTATATGACCAAGCCGTTTAGTCCAAGCGAGCTGGTGGCAAGGGTAAAAGCACATCTGGCACGTTATGAGCGGCTGATCGGAAGTGCCGTGGAAGAGAATAAGGTGATCGAGATCCGTGGACTTAAGATTGATACCACTGCACGCCGAGTGTGGGTAAACGGAGTGGAGAAGAATTTTACAACAAAAGAGTTTGATCTTCTGACCTTCCTTGCCAGTCATCCGAACCATGTATATACCAAGGATGAACTTTTCAGCGAGATCTGGGATATGGAATCCATCGGAGATATCGCAACGGTAACTGTGCACATCAAGAAAATCCGTGAGAAAATTGAATATGATACCTCAAACCCACAGTATATTGAGACAATCTGGGGTGTGGGATATCGTTTCAAGATGTAATGAAAAAGAATAAAAGGAAAGAGATTACAGTATGATAACCAGTACAGGAAATGCCAGGGTAAAACAGCTTGTTACATGGCAGAAAAAGAGAAAGGCACGTGATGAAGAAGGCGTCTATATCGTAGAAGGGATCCGGATGTACCGGGAAGCTCCGCGTGCGCAGGTGAGAGAGGTTTATGTATCGGAGCAGTTTTACAGCCGATATGGAGAAGAGCTGGGACTTTCGGCATGGGGAAGACAGCTGGAAATCCTGTCAGATCATGTATTTTCCCACGTGTCAGATACAAAGACACCACAGGGGATCCTGCTTGTGATGGAGCAGAGGAGCTGTGAGATATGTGAGATGCTGGATCTGGACGCGCAGGGAAGGAAACCGCTTCTGATGGTGCTGGATAATCTGCAGGATCCGGGAAACCTGGGAACCATTCTCCGTGCAGGGGAAGCGGCAGGCGTAACCGGCGTGATCATGAGTCACGACTGTGTGGATATTTACAATCCCAAGGTGATCCGTTCAACGATGGGATCGGTTTACCGAATGCCGTTTGTGTATGTAGAGCATTTGCCAGAAACCCTGGAAGTACTTGCAGAAGCCGGGATTCATTCCTATGCGGCACATCTGAAAGGAAAGAACAGCTACGATCAGGAGGATTACACAAGAGGGACAGCATTTTTAATTGGAAATGAGGGTAACGGACTTCGGGATGAAGTGGCAGATGCAGCAGAGTGTTATATCAAGATTCCGATGTGTGGAGAGGTAGAATCACTGAATGCGGCGGTTGCATCTTCGATTCTGATGTTCGAGGCGGCAAGACAGCGACGGTAGTGATGAGGGGAAGTCAAGCGCAAAGGAGAGTGTGATTTGATGAAACCGATAATCGATTTAAATAAAGAATATGGATTGGTATTCGATGGAGGAGGAGCCAGAGGTGCGTATCAGATCGGTGCGTGGCGGGCTCTTTCGGAAGCTGGTGTGAAGATCAGTGCAGTAGCGGGTACTTCTGTGGGCGCCCTGAATGGCGCCCTTGTTTGTATGGGAGATCTGGAGAAAGCAGGACATATCTGGAAAGAGATGGCATTTTCCCGTGTTATGGATGTGGATGATGAGTTGATGGAACAGTTCTTTGATGGAGAGGCATCCATAAGAGAGATTTTGAAAGGTCTCTGGAAGAAGCTTGCAGATGGTGGAATTGATATTACACCGCTTAAGGAATTGATCCATGAGGTTGTAGACGAAGAAAAGATCAGGAAATGCGGAAAAGAATTCTGCCTTTTGACATTTTCTGTATCGGATATGAAGGAACTTGATCTGAGTATTGAAGATATACCGGAAGGTCTTCTGGAGGATTTTCTTCTTGCCAGCGCATATCTGCTTGGATTTAAAAATGAACCGCTGCACGGCAAGACATATATTGATGGTGGTGCGGTCAATAATGTGCCGACCGCGTCTCTCCTAAAAAGGGGATATAAGGATCTGATCCAGGTAAGGATCTTTGGTCCGGGAAGAGTGCCGAAGACGACGATTCCGGAAGACGGCTCTCTGTTGGAGATCGAACCGAGAGTAGGACTTGGCAGTATTCTTGAATTTTCGGCAAAGCGGAGCAGACAGAATTTGAAAATTGGCTATTATGATGCAAAAAGAGCGCTTTACGGGCTCACTGGATCGATTTACTATATTGAAGAAACACGAGAAGAGTGTTATTATGTAGAAATAATGAAGCTTTTGAGCGAACTTGAAAAGACGGAATATCGTTTCAAACTCAAGTTGCCGATCGGCTGTTCAGACAGAGAGTTGTTCTATGGAATGCTGGAGGCAAGTGCGAAGCTCATGAGAATTCCAAAATATAATATTTATACAGCAGATGAACTGTGGAATGAGACGAGCAGAAAGTACGAGACTCGTACAGATGAGGAAAAAGAAAAACTGCCGAAATTCGTCCATGCGATTGCAAAGCTGAGAAAGGACTACAAGATGAATTTAAAAGGAAGAAGTTTTTTGAAACTGGAAGATTATACACCGGCAGAGATTGAATATCTCGTTGACCTGGCAGGTGAATTAAAGGCAAAGAAGAAAGCAGGAATTAAAGGACACAGCCTGGAAGGAAAGAACATTGCCCTTATTTTTGAAAAGCCATCTACAAGAACCAGATGTGCATTTACCGTAGGAGCACAGGATGAAGGTGGAATCCCGACATACCTTGCAGGTAATGAGATCCAGTTAGGCGATAAAGAGAGTATCGAAGATACAGCACGTGTACTTGGAAGAATGTTCGATGGAATCGAATTCCGTGGATTTGAACAGAGATACGCAGATGTACTTGCAGAGTACAGTGGAGTTCCGGTATGGAATGGTCTGACAGATACTACACATCCGACACAATGTCTGGCTATGCTCCTTACCATGAAAGAAGAATTCGGACACCTGAAAGGTCTGAAGGTTGCATACCTTGGAGATGGACGCAACAACGTTGCGAACAGCCTTCTGGTAGGATGCGCCAAAATCGGAGTAGATGTAACAATCGTTGCACCGAAGCCACTCTGGACTTCGGAATCTCTGTGGAAGAGATGTGACGAATATGCAAAAGAATCCGGAGCAACTATCGAGATCACCGATGACCTTGATGGTGTAAAGGGAGCAGATGTCATTTACACAGACGTATGGATTTCCATGGGTGAAGAAAAGAAAGAGCAGGAAAGAGAGCGTCTCGGAAAGCCATATCAGGTAAATGCAGCTCTGATGGAACGTACAGGAAAAGATACTACAATCTTCTCACACTGCCTGCCGGCGATCAAAGAAAAAGAAGTTACCGAAGAAGTATTTGAAGGACCACAGTCAAGAGTATTTGATGAAGCTGAGAATCGTCTGCATACAATCAAGGCAGTTATGGTTGCAACTTTAGGAGAGAACGAATAATAAGCATGAAAGCGGAGATATTAAAGATGCTCCGGCAGAGCGATGGGTATCTGTCGGGGCAGCAGCTCTGTGACCACTTTCAGGTGTCCAGGACTGCTGTGTGGAAAGCAATCAACCAGTTAAAAGAAGAAGGCTATGAGATTGAAGCCGTGAGAAACAAAGGTTATCGCATTGTGGATATTCCGGATCGGATTACCGCAGATGCGATAAAAAGCTGTCTGGAGACAAAATGGATGGCGAAAAATCTGGAGTATTATGACGAGATCGATTCGACTAATAACCGGGCTAAAACACTTGGCGAGGCCGGAGGTGCAGATGGAACTCTTTTTGTTGCGGAGACGCAGACGGCGGGAAAAGGAAGACGCGGCAGATGCTGGCAATCACCGGCGGGCAGCAGTATTTCCATGTCGATTCTGTTAAGACCTGTGATGAATCCGTCAGATGCACCGATGCTGACACTTGTCATGGCATATGCGGCAACGAAAGCTTTGCGTGAAAAGACCGAGTTGGATATAGGAATCAAATGGCCGAATGATCTGGTCGTGAGTGGAAAGAAGATCAGTGGGATATTGACGGAGATGAGCGCAGAGATCGATTACATCAATCATGTAGTGATCGGAATCGGAATCAATGTCAATATGGAGTCCTTTCCGGAAGATATCGCAAAGACAGCGACTTCACTGCGGATCGAAGCGGGCAAAGAATTTCGCAGGTTTGAGCTGATCGCTACGATCATGGAGCATTTTGAAAAAGCCTACGAAGCGGTCTGCGAGGCGGGGAGTCTGGAGCCGATCATGGAAGATTATAACCGTCTGCTGGTAAACTGTGGGCGTCGGGTGCGTGTACTGGAACCGGAACATGAATATGATGCACTGGCACTGGGGATTGACAAGACCGGGGAATTGCAGGTAGAATGTGAAGACGGCAGCAGAAAGTCTGTCTTTGCCGGAGAAGTTTCGGTACGTGGAATTTATGGGTATGTATAGAAGGAGAATTTATGTATCAGGATAAGATCGTATTATGCGGAGCCAACTCTTACGAAGAAAAATTTTATATGAATCCGGATTTTGATAATCTGCCACAGCACATCAAAGATGAATTGAAGATCATGTGTGTGCTGTATGTACATGATGTCGGGGGAATCCTTACACTTGTATTTGAGGAGAATGGGGAGCTGGAATTTGAAGTGACTTCTGCAGAGGGAGATCCGATGTTTGACGAGATCGGAAGCCGTCTGAAGATCAAGGAGATTCAGACAGACGAGAAGAAGCAGGAGCTTCTGACACAGCTTCAGCTTTATTACAAAGTATTTTTTTTGGGGGAAGAGATTGAATGATAAAGACACTGACGATAGGAAATGTAGAGCTTCCGAACCGTTATGTGCTGGCACCGATGGCAGGGGTAACAGACCTGCCATTTCGTCTGTTATGCAAGGAACAGGGAGCAGGGCTTCTGTGCATGGAAATGATCAGTGCAAAGGCGCTCCGGTATAAGAATAAGAATACCAAGGCGTTACTTGCGATCGATCCAAGAGAATACCCGGTATCACTTCAGCTTTTTGGGGAAGATCCGGACATCATTTCCGAGCAGGCAAAGCGGATCGAAGAACTTCCATTTCAGATCCTGGATATCAATATGGGCTGTCCGGTTCCAAAGGTCGTGCGCAATGGAGAAGGTTCGGCGTTGATGAAGGATCCGAAGCGAATCTATGATATTGTATATAAGACAGCGAGAGCGATCAAGAAACCGGTGACGATAAAGATCCGCAAAGGATTTGACGATACCTGTATCAATGCACCGGAGATTGCGAAGGTTGCAGAAGAAGCAGGTGCAGCGGCAATCGCAGTACATGGAAGGACCAGAGAACAGTATTACTCCGGAAATGCAGACTGGGAGATTATCCGTAAGGTGAAAGAAGCAGTGAAGATTCCTGTAATCGGAAATGGGGATGTGACAAGCGGACAGAAGGCACTGGATATGTTTGAGCAGACCGGCTGTGATGGTGTGATGATCGGAAGAGGCTGCCAGGGAAATCCATGGATCTTCAGGGAATTACTGACATATGAAGAGACCGGATCCATTCCGGAAAGACCGGGCACAGACCAGATCCGGGAAACAATGCTGCGTCATGCAAGACTGCAGATCGAGTTCAAGGGAGATTATATCGGAATCCGTGAAATGCGCAAGCATGTGGCATGGTATACCAAGGGAATGCAGGGTTCTGCGAAGCTCAGAGATGAGATCAATCAGGTGGAAAGTTATGAAGAACTGGAGAACCTTTTAATGGAAAAAATCGGATAGACATAAAACGTGTTCTTTCGCATGAGAGAATGCGTTTTTGCATATATTAAACCAGCAAAGAATTGTTGACACAGCCGCTGGAAATATGTATAATAATGAAATTGTGAAAGTAGCTTTAAATGCGGATAAAATCAGTATCTGCGGCTTGAATAGAAAATGATTTGTCGGTAAGTAAGGAGAATTATAATGGAAGCAAAGAAAACATTACTCACCTATACAGGACTTAAGAAACTGGAAGATGAGCTTGAAAATTTAAAAGTTGTGAAAAGAAAAGAAGTAGCAGGAAAGATCAAAGAAGCCAGAGAACAGGGAGACCTTTCAGAGAACGCTGAGTACGATGCAGCAAAGGACGAGCAGCGTGATATCGAGGCACGTATCGAAGAACTTGAGAAAATCCTCAAGAATGCAGAAGTTGTAGTAGAAGATGACGTGGATCTTGATACCATCAACATCGGATGTACAGTAGATGTATATGATAAAGAATTTGAAGAGGAAATCGTATTTCAGCTGGTAGGTTCTACAGAAGCAAACAGCCTGGAAGGTAAGATTTCCAATGAATCTCCGGTAGGAAAAGCCCTGATCGGTAAGAAAGTCGGAGACGTAGTAGCAGTTGAGACACAGGCAGGAGTTATTGAGTACGAAGTACTGAAGATCAATCGTTCAGTATAAGATGGTATACAGCAGAGAGAAGGAGTGAAAAAAGTGGCAACACAGCAGAACAATGGACAAGAACAGGATTTGAATCATTTAAGAAAGGTGCGCCGTGAGAAGCTTGCAGAACTGCAGGCAAACGGACAGAATCCTTTTGAGATCACAAAATATGACGTAACACATCACAGCCAGGAAGTGAAAGACAACTTTAATGAACTGGAAGGAAAACACGTTGTACTCGCAGGACGTATGATGTCCAAACGTGTGATGGGAAAAGCATCTTTCTGTAATGTGCAGGATTTACAGGGAAATATCCAGTCTTATGTAGCAAGAGACAGTATCGGAGAAGAAGAATATAAAGCATTCAAGAAGATGGATATCGGTGATATCGTAGGTCTTGAAGGAGAAGTATTCAAAACAAAGACAGGGGAGATTTCCATTCATGCATCTGCTGTAAAGCTTCTCTCAAAGAGTCTGCAGATCCTTCCGGAGAAGTTCCACGGACTGACAAATACAGATACCCGTTATCGTCAGAGATATGTGGATCTGATCATGAACCCGGAAGTAAAGGATACTTTTATTAAACGTTCCAAGATCCTTACCGCAATCCGTAAATATCTTGGAAATGAAGGCTTTATGGAAGTAGAGACTCCGATGCTTGTACAGAATGCCGGAGGAGCAGCTGCAAGACCGTTCGAGACACATTTCAACGCTCTGAACGAAGACCTGAAGCTCCGTATCTCTCTGGAACTTTATCTGAAGAGACTGATCGTTGGTGGTCTGGAAAGAGTATATGAGATTGGACGTGTATTCCGTAACGAAGGTCTTGATACAAGACATAACCCGGAATTCACTCTGATGGAACTTTACCAGGCATACACAGACTATCATGGCATGATGGATCTGACAGAGAACCTGTACCGTTTTGTTGCACAGGAAGTTCTTGGAACTACTCAGATTGTATATAAAGGAATCGAGATGGATCTCGGAAAGCCGTTCGAGCGTATCACAATGGTTGATGCTGTTAAGAAATATGCAGGTGTTGACTGGAACGAAGTAGAAACTCTTGAACAGGCAAGAGAACTTGCGAAAGCACACAATCTTGAATTTGAAGAAAGACATAAAAAAGGTGATATTCTGAATCTGTTCTTCGAAGAATATGTAGAAGAACACCTTCTTCAGCCGACATTCGTTATGGATCATCCGGTTGAGATTTCACCACTTACAAAGAAGAAACCGGAAAATCCGGACTATGTAGAACGTTTCGAGTTCTTCATGAACGGATGGGAAATGGCAAATGCATACTCAGAGCTGAATGACCCGATCGATCAGAGAGAACGTTTCAAAGCACAGGAAGAACTGCTTGCACAGGGTGATGATGAAGCCAACACAACAGATGAAGACTTCATGAACGCACTGGAAATTGGTATGCCGCCTACAGGTGGTATCGGATTCGGTATCGACCGTATGTGTATGCTGTTGACAGGGGCTGAGGCGATCAGAGATGTGCTGCTGTTCCCGACAATGAAGACCCTGGACCCAAAGAAGGCTGAAAACAAAGCCGAAAAAGCAGCGGTAAATGGTTCTGCAGAGGATGCAACCGTGTCCGCGCCAAGCGTACAGATTGATCTTTCCAAGGTGAAAATCGAGCCGTTGTTTGCAGATGATGTAGACTTTGAGACATTCAGCAAGTCTGATTTCAGAGTGGTTAAGATCGAAGCCTGTGAGGCAGTGCCGAAGTCCAAGAAGCTCCTGAAATTCACACTGAATGACGGAACAGACCGGAAACGCACCATTTTAAGCGGTATTCACGAGTATTACGAGCCGGAAGAGCTGGTTGGTAAGACCTGTGTGGCAATCACAAACCTGCCGCCGAGAAAGATGATGGGTATTGATTCCGAGGGTATGCTGATTTCCGCAGTGTACGAGTATGACGGACGGGAAGGCTTAAATCTTTTGATGCTGGATGACAGTATTCCGGCAGGAGCAAAGCTGTACTAAAGAGGTCATTTACTACAAAAAATCGCGTTACTACAACTTTTCTACAACTTTTGCGCGAGACCCTACGAAACCGGATGAAGCAATATGAAAGGCGGATCTGCTTATAAAATGCAGATTCGCCTTTCTTTTTTACATCAGCTTCATGTTCACACTAATGTTTTTTGCCTTCTCCTGCATATTCTCTTGTGTGATATGGGTGTAGATGTCCATTGTAGTAGAGAAATCGGCATGCCCCATGACTTGCTGAATGAATTTAACATCGTTGGTGCTTTCGCAGAGCCGGGTACAGAAGGTGTGCCGCAAGTTGTGAACACTAAAATGAGGGAGCAGATCCGGTTCACGGTCTTCCAGTTCAGCCTGATCCATTTCCTCCATGTTGTAAGTTACGCTGATTCTCTCAATCGCCCGATTGATATTGTGGGCGCTCATGAATGAGCCGGTTCGGTTGCGGAAAACAAAACCGTGCACTCCTCCTAACACCAGTTGATCGTCTGGATACAATGCGTCGATGGTTTCAATCTGGAGGCGAAGCTGCTCGGCCACCTCTGGATAGAGGATAGGGATAATTCGTGTACCGCTCTCAGTTTTGGGAGTGGTAATGTGAAATCCGGCTTTTCCGTCAATGACCCGGTAGATTAAGTTGTGGTTGACCGAGATTGTGTTTTCGCTCAAGTTAATATCGCTTTTGGTAATGCCGGTACATTCTGCGACACGCATTCCTGTTCCAAGGAGCACAGTCATGATGGGGAGCCAATGGCTGTATGTAGGGGACTTGGCAATAAAACGCAGGAAATTCTGCTGTTGCGTTTTAGTGAGCGCGATCCGCCGTTTAGGCTTTGGAGCGCTGCCATCCGTTTTGAGCTTGCGGTAAATGCCCTTGCTGGGATTTTTGCGGATGTAATCGTCGTCCACGGCCATTTCAAGCGTAGGGTGAACAATGGTGTTGATGCTCTCCAGTGAGTTGATAGCAAAGCCGTGTTTCAGCAGTTTGGTATAAAACGCGAGAATATCACTTCTGTGGATTTGTGGCAGAGGCATGTTAGCGAAAGGCTCTTCTTTCACATAGAAGTCCCACAGGTAAAGATAATTTGCTCTGGTAGAGGGCTTCAGTTTGATGTTGTTATTCATGTAGACCTTGAACATATCATTCAGGGTAAGCTTCATGGCTTCCTGAGTACGGATGCCATCATCCTTATCTTTGTTGATCTGCTTTTCTTTGACACGAAGACTTGCGAGATCGGAGTCGTAAAGATATTTCTTTTTAGTGCCTAATTTGTAGACATACATATAGCTGCCATCTGCCCGTTGTGTTTCTCCGGGCCGAAGATTTCGTCCTTTGTTGTCTTTTCTCACTTTTGCCATTACTGGTACCTCCTGATTATAAAAGTGTAGTGCGCCTTACTGGCATGGTTATTTAGCCGGAAATATCATAAAGATATTCTTTGATACGCTGGACACTCCATAGGACACGGGTGTTCATGGTAATGCGTGCATTGGCAAGATCCCCAATCTGTACTGCAGTGTGCCTTCCACAGCACAACAGTTTGCAAAGGGTATCGGTATCAACAGCCAAGCACTGCTCCGGCGGTAGGTCATTCGGTTTTCTTTTCTCCATAATCGTCCTCCTTTTTTCGATTACAATGATCCCTTACGATTTGTAGAAGAAGGTTTTCAACAAAAACAATGAAAACGGTCTTGAGGTCAGGAGGTATTGAAATAACAAAAGAACTCTAATGGGGCCATTTCCTACGCCAGAACGGTTCTGCCGTGTATTTCAGGCTGCTGCTGTGCAGCACTTCGATTATGGGCGCGCTTCTGTGGTCATCGCACACTGTCCAGAATTCCTGTATAACTCCCCATAGAGGTTATGAATTTGTCAAGGTACTAAAAGAGCGTAGGGATCATCCGGTATTACCAAATGATCCGATACATCCTATAAATAGGCGGGGAAGAAAGAACTTCTGCAAAGAGGAAAGAAAATTTAAAGAAAATCCAAAAATCAATATATAGAATGTTTGAATTGACAAGCACTATATATTGTGTTAGAATTGCAATGTAATTGATTTTTGTGCGTTGCCCGTCAGGGTACACAGGCTTTAGGGCTTGTGTTGCGGAGTAATGACTGCATTGCACACGCTGTTAATTTTGTACTTGTGTCAGTAGTATCACTGCGCCTTTTCAGGCCGGTATATTGCTGGCTTTTTTATTTTACGGGATTTACCCACCATTGCGAGAATGACATCGGTTCATAGGCAACTATGGACGCCAGGCTTTATGCCGTCTGTCATTCTCGCTTTTTTATTGCCTGTAAGCCTGAAAGGGCTTTAAGGATAAATCAAAACTGAGAAAGGCAGGTCATGTACATGAATGTGAAGCAGAAAAGAAAGCAGAATGGTCGGCGGGTCAAGCCGGCACACTCCACGGACTGGAAGATGAAGAGACAGGCAGTATCTTCGCTCCGGCCCCGAAATGTTGCACCAATGGCGAGGGCAGTTATTTTGCCCCGAAGATCACGAAGGGGGATTTGATATGTCTGGCAGCAATAGTGCTGAACGAAAGCGGCATGAACCGCTGGTGCTGGTAGAAACGGCAGATCTTTCAGAAGAAGACTGGCTGGATTACCGGCGCCGTGGAATCGGCGGCAGCGATGTATCGGCGATCTTTGGCACTTCTCCATTCCGGACAGCCAGGGATCTGTACTACGACAAACTGAACATAGCGTCAGTGGAAGATGATGAGGGCAACTGGGTTGCCATGGAAATGGGGCATTTGCTGGAGCCTCTGGTAGCAAAGATATTCGAGCGGAAAACCGGATATCGGGTCTACCAAATCAAAAAGATGTTCCAGCACCCCCAGTATCCTTGGATGCTGGCTGATGTGGACTACTTTGTGGAACTGCCGGATGGCACCACAGCGATCCTTGAGATCAAGACCACAAACTATAATGCCAGAGATAACTGGTGGATGAATGGGAAGGAGACTGTTCCAGTCTACTATGAATCTCAGGGGCGTCATTATATGGCAGTAACGGATCTTGACCGATGTTTCTTTTGCTGCCTGTATGGTAACAACGAGGAGGAAGTTATTATCCGGGAGGTCAAGCGTGATTTCGAGTATGAGGCTGAGATGGTCTTTTTGGAGCAGTATTTCTGGGAAAACCATGTGCAGCGCCATGTGCCGCCGCCCTATACAGAAAGTGGGGCCTTGATTATTGAGAGCGCACGCAAACACTTTGGCCCGGCAGATAAAAATGCCCCGGCCGTTGCACTCGACCTGGATATGACTGCAAAACTCATGCAGTATTTGCGGCTTTTGGATGAAAAGAAAAATGCAGAGGTGTACTCCAAAGAAATCGACAAGGATATTCAGCGTCTGAAGGCACTGTTGATTGCGGAAATGGGTACCAGCTGCACTGCAGTCTGTGAGCAGGAGGGAGTGAACTATACGGTTACCTATACCCCTGTTCGCAAGTCCATCATCGACAAGGATAACCTGCTTCGGTTGAAACTGGAGCATCCGGATATTTACGAGCAGTTTGTTACAGTATCCGAATCCAGACGGTTCAGTGTTAGAGCCTCGATTATGGAGGCCGCTTAGTGAGGTGAAAAAGGATGAATTGTATTGGTACCTACGACGGGACGATTTTTTATAATCCTGCCAATAAGTTTTGTATCGTCAGTGTAAAAACCGCAGATCAGAGCGTGCCAGCCGAGGCCAGGTCAAACAGGCGATACAAAGACCATTTGATTCGCTTTACAGCTGTGGGGTATGAGATTCCACGGACAGATGCGGTAGAGTTGGAACTGGATGGTGAATGGACAAAGGGCAAGTATGGTGTCCAGCTCCAGGTGGAGCAGTGGCGTGAAATTGTGCCCAGAACAAAAAACGGCGTAGAGGGCTACCTTGCCTCCGGGCTTATCAAAGGGATTGGTCCCAAAACTGCCGCAGACATTGTGGAGCGGTTCGGTGTGGACACACTGGATATTCTGGAACACCAGCCGGAGCGGCTGTTGGAGATCCGGGGCATTACGGAAAGTAAATTGGAGGACATCAAAGCTTCTTATGCAGAAAACCGTATGCTCCAAGGAATTATGACCTTGCTGGCACCGTTTAAGATTACTCCCAAGACGGCATTGAAAATATATCAATATTTCGGCCCGACCAGCGTAGAGATTTTGGAAAAGAGCCCATTTGAGCTTTGCCAGATCTCCGGCTTTGGATTTCGGCGGGTAGATGCAATCGTACAAAAGAGCGGGGGCAATCTCCATGACTCTATGCGTATCAAAGGGGCTATCTTTTGTGCGCTGGATGAGGGCAAGAGTAAACGAGGCCATCTGTACATCAGTTCTGAAGAACTGGAGAAATCAGCGCTGAAACTGCTCAATGAGAAGATACCTGTACCGGAGCTTCGTCTGCATCAGCAGGAAGTCAGGGATATGATGCAGGAAATGATCCTGAATGGAGCAGTCGTTTCCGTGAAGGATAATATCTATCTTCCCAGAGTGTTTGCCCAAGAGGACGAAACGGCGCGCCGGATCGCCCAGCGTCTGGTCGCCCAGATGCCAGTAGAGCATATTGCGCCGGTGCTGGAACAGGTCAAGGTTGAAATGGGACTGCGCCTGTCTGCACAGCAGGAGGCTGCGGTCTATGCAGCATTTAGGCATGGCTTGTCAGTAATTACGGGTTCTCCTGGTACTGGTAAAACAACAGTGCTGCGGACGATACTTGAGGTTTACCGGCGGCTGCACCCTGATGGCAAAATTGCTCTTATGGCACCTACCGGTCGGGCAAGCCGCAGGATGTCGGAGAGTACCGGCTTTGAGGATGCCCGAACATTACACAGTGGTCTGGGACTGACCAGTGAAGAGGATGAGGGTAGCCGGAACAGAAAGTCAGAGCCACTGTCGGCCGATTTAATCATTGTGGATGAGTTTTCCATGGTGGATATGTGGCTTGCTGAGAAATTTTTTGAACGCATGAAGATAAATGCCAGAATCGTACTGGTAGGCGACCCAGATCAGCTTCCGAGCGTAGGAGCAGGAAATGTGTTTCGTGAAATCATCGAGACCAAAATCGTCCCAGTAACGGTGCTGGATCAGATTTTCCGTCAGTCGAAGGATAGTCTGATTGCCTATAATGCCAAATTTATCAACGAGGGCAATACCAAACTGTTTTATGGACCGGATTTTGTTTTCGTGTCTGGTGATAGTCAGGAAGACACCGCTGAAAAGATTACAGAACAGTATTGTTTGGAGATACAGGAGAGTGGCATTGAGAATGTGCAGATTCTTTCACCTTTCCGTTCAGAAGGTGCCGCGTCGTCGGAACAGCTGAATGAGACCATTCGTGAATTGGTCAACCCATTCCGCTCTGCGGAGGAGGAAATCAAGTTTGGCCCCAGGATATTCCGGGTCAATGACCGCATCATGCAGACCAAGAACACAGAAAAGGTATCTAATGGTGATTTGGGTTTCATCCGGTATATTAAGGACACTGACCAGGGCAAAAAGATCGGCATGGATTTTGGTGCTGGCAGGACGCTGGAATATGGCGTAGATGATTTGAGCAATGTGGATCTGGCTTATGCTACTACGATCCACAAGGCTATGGGCTCTGAGTATGAGACCGTTATTATGCCGCTGCTCAAAGCGCACACCATCATGATGTACCGTAATCTGCTCTACACCGGAATCACGCGTGCCAAAAAGCGGGTGGTGCTGATTGGGCAGAAACAGGTATTGTTTATGGCAATCCATCGTAATGAGATCGGCAAGCGGAATACGCTGCTGGGTATGCGTATTCAGATGTACTTCAAAGCCTACGCAAAGAAAGCCGGTATCCCAATTCCGGCTGCGTTGGAAGAACAATTAAAGAACGCAAGTTAAAAAAGAGAGGTCAGGTGCAGAAATGGCACTTGGCGTCTCCTATTTTTATGTCAGAAAGGAGTTTCCAACATGAACGAAAAAAGTAATCCGATGCCTATGATGTACAAAACAATTCCGGCAGTGGCAGAACTGAACAAGGTGCCGGGCTTTGACCCGCTCAAATTTCTGCGCCATAAGGTGTCCAGAAAAACCAATGAGGAAATGCTGCAGTTGGAATTGCCCTATCAGAAGCTGTGGTTTCGCCTGCGTCACCCCCAGGGCCGCATGAAACTGACTACTCTGCGGATCACGGAACAGCTTGCGATTATGGAGGCCAGAGTTTATCTGGACCGCAGTGATGCAGAGCCTATCAGTAGTTACATTTCGCAACACAGTGCAGAAGAAGGTACCGACTATGTACAGGCTGCCCAGGATGAGGCATTGAGTGCTGCGCTGTCGGATGCCGGTTTCGGTCTGCAGTTTGCCGATGTTGCTGTTGACAGTACGGGCAAGGTGTTTGGAAGCAGTATTCCGCTTTCCGGGACGGCTCCTATCCAGCAACCGATGCCAAATGCGGCGCAGAGGCCCGTAGAAGCCCCTGGAGCGGCGCTGCGGCAATCTGGCGGGGAAGTTCATGCCCGGCCGGAAAGAGCGCCTCAGAACGCCGTAGAGGGCCGTAATGCTCCTGCTCGTCCGGCGCCTATTCAGAAACCTGCGGCAAAGCCGGTTCAGAATGAACAGCCCCCGGTTTCTCCGGTACAGCCAGTTGTCCAACAGATGGTTGCAGAAGAGAAGGAGAATATGGATACACTGCCTGCCGGCAAGGTAGAGGAGAATGCTCCCAATATGGAGCTGCCGGTACCGAGCCGCGAGGTTACATTGGATAGCAGTCCAAAACAGGATGATGCGTCTGAGCAGCCGGCCGCCTCCGTATTCCAATCGGATGAACCGGAAGAACTGCCTGTGGCGCCTGTTGTCCAACAGGAAGCACCCGATCAGCCTGTGGCGCCTTCTTATACGGAGAGCACTCCGGTAGAAGACATCTTGAAGGTAATGACCTTTGAAGAAGCGCAGAATGTGGTGGTGGATAGTGGTCTGAGCAAAGGAAAGACCATGGCAACAGTTGCCAAGGAGCGTCCGGTGAGTCTGAAATTCTACCTCACCCCAGGCAACAAGAGCACCAACAATATCGTTCGTGCTGCGGCGCAGATCATGCTCGATGGTATGGCCGCACAGAAAGCCGGATGATAAGCAG
Organism: Coprococcus sp. AM100_B19A; assembly: GCF_027662015.1. Taxonomy (NCBI): domain Bacteria; kingdom Bacillati; phylum Bacillota; class Clostridia; order Lachnospirales; family Lachnospiraceae; genus Coprococcus; species Coprococcus sp. AM100_B19A. The sequence goes on along the minus strand of NZ_JAQDKN010000006.1, from coordinate 97,562 downwards.
CCCCATCTATGGGGTCAAGAAGGGAGGGAGAACAGATGGACTCATATCCAGGAGATTTTCCGTTCGGTATTATGGATGTAGTGGAACTTCTACATCTACGAATCAGACGCCGACAGGCAAACAGTGTATATGTGGATTGCCCGTTTTGTGGTGACCGCCGCGGCAAGATGAATGTGAATTTCGTCAAAAATGTCTGGCGGTGCAATTATTGTGATGAGCATGGCGGTATGCTTGCGCTTTATGCGCGGCTAAACAATACGACTACATCCGATGCGTATTGGGAGATAGGAGAAGCCCTGTGCAACGATTTTCACAGGGAACGGCCGAACTCTGGATATGAGATGGCAGGAAACCAGCAGGCTGGCACTGGGTCCCCGGTTTCGGGGACTCAGACCGACCTTGCCGGATATGAGAGGAGGGGCGAACTAAAAACAGTGCAGCAAGCAGAACGGGCCAGCGGACAGGAAATTCATCAAACGCTTTCGCTGCTGCTCGCTATGCTGCCTCTTCAGCCTGCCCACCGCAACCATCTGCACTCCCCAAAACGGGGACTGTCTGATGAACAGATCGACCGGATTGGGTTCAAGAGCACTCCACCCCCATTCCTTTGCCGCTCCATTACCGAGCGGCTGATGAAACAGGGATGCAAGGTGGAGGGGGTGCCCGGCTTTTATCTGGATGACAGCGGGCGCTGGACCATGAACTTCTACCGAAAAAACGCAGGGATTTTGATTCCGGCTGTGGGATACGACGGTATGATACATGGCCTGCAGATACTTTTGGATAGTCCGCTCAAGCAAAAAGATGATCCACCGGATAAGTCAGGAGCCAAATACATCTGGTTTTCGTCCTCGTCCAAAAATATGGGCGTCACATCCGGGAGCCCGGTACATTTTATTGGCCATCCATCTGCTCGAGTGGTCTATGTCATTGAGGGACTGCTGAAAGCAGACATCTCACACTGCCTGACAAACCGGACTTTTGCGGCGATTGCCGGCGCAAACAACACAAGCCAGTTGGATACGCTGTTTGCACTGTTGGCACAGAATGGCACTGAGGAGATCATTGAGGCTCATGATATGGATAAGTACAGTAACCAAATGACCTCTAATGGGGCATCTAAGATCTATCTGATGGCCCGAAAAAATGGAATGGCATGTCGTCGGCTGACCTGGAATCCGAATTATAAAGGGTTTGATGATTGGCAGCTTGCCCTTCGGGAGAAAGAACAGAAGGAAAAGGAGGTGCAGAGAATGAATTTTAAGCAGCAATATCTGTGCGGTAAGTGTGATTTTACCTATATAGATGGCTGCGTCGAGCTTTGGCACACCAGAGCGGAGAAAGATTTGGATCTGACAGAGTATCTGGGGCTGACAAAGGAAGAGTATCAGATATTTCTTGCTCAGGGCAATCGGGCGCTGAAGGATATTCTGGACAGCCAGAGAGTTTTCCGGAGATTTTGCATTTACCAGCTTTGCCTGGGTGAGACACAGACGGTACCTTTCGCGTTCAAGCAACTGGATGCACTGCGTAAAGCTGGATATGAACAGCCGCCTGCCGTCGCCTATCAGACGGTATGGAGCGCAGAGGTCTGTTGCCCAAAGGGGCAGAATGACATGGAAGTGCTGGGGCGCCTGTTCTTGGACTTTAATGAGCATTTGCCGGAAGATTACAGAGGCCGTCCGTTGGCTCCATCTGATGTGGTGGAACTGGACTGCCAAGGCAAACGCACATACTTCTATGTGAATGACTGCCGGGATTTTGCGCCGGTACGCTTCTCCCCATTCTTGTGTAAAAGACTTCCGGAGCCTGCTCAAAAACAGGAATGAAGGGATAGGGGTCAGATGCGTATTGCAGAAAAGAAGAAAAGCCAGATTACAGCACTGTATGAGCAGTGCTCCAATCTTCCGGCAGATGTCAGAAGTTGTCTGGAGAATGGCTACTTTACCGTAACGGTACCTCCACCCTGGAACATGAGCAATCAAAAGACTGCGCAGGAGGTGCAGGACAAAATCAAGGAATGGTCAAGGCAGTATACTGGCGTGGTCTGCTACTGTTTTGACAGCTTCAGCACACTTTTATATGTGCTGTGAGCAACACACAATGGCATGGAAAGGGTCATAACGGCCTACTCCATGCCATTTTTTGCGAAAGGAGATTTTACAATGGGTGTTTTTTCAGAAATAGCAATGGAGCAGCAAAACAGTATGTTCGATTCGTCTGCAGCCTTTGAGGATGATGAAGCCTTTGAGCTGGAGGAGATGGAATCTTTGCCTGTGCCGCCTGTAGGTACAGACACTGTCCCAGTATCGGCGGCTTCGGTTTCTGCCGGTGAGACTGCTTTGGCTGATGCAGAGGAGGAACCTGCGGATGAAGTAGCGCCTGCTGGGGAAGAGAAGTCTGCTGAGGAGGGGAATTCGGCACAACCGCCCGCCGCAGAAGATGAAGAAAAAAAGCGTGCGGAGCATGAGGCGGCTGAAGCCCAGCGCAAAGCGGAATTTGACGCCAAACAGCAGGCGAAGAAAGCCGCGGAGCAGGAGCAAATCGCCCGTCTGGAAGCGATGAGTGATGAAGAAGTAATCGCGGCCTCTACCCAGAGGGTGAGTACCGATGTAGAAAAACTGACACGGCGAAATATGAAGGAATGTGTGTCCGAGCATATCCAGATGCTCTGTATGGAAGATACGGCGTTTGCCCGTCTGACGATGCATCCGAAAAAGAACATGATCCGCTGTTTCCAGTACATCAACCGAAAGGCATGGGATTATGTGCAGGATGAACTAAAAGCAAGCGGAACCCGCCCTGGTCCCGGACAGCAGACATATGGCTGCGATGTGCCGGATGATATGTGCTATCAGTGGGCGGAAGATTATTTCCGTGACCCTGATGCCAAGGAAGACCATGAGGATGAGGAGAAGTTTGTTCCCAAGCCGTATGCTGGGAAGTCCTCTGCAAAGAGCAAACCCAAGAAGGCGGCAGAGAAGAAAAAGACGGAACCCAAGGCGGCACCCAAGCAGGAGGAAAAAAAGCCTTCTCAGGATGGGCAGATGTCGCTGCTGGATTTTGGGATGGCAAAGGCAGGCTGAGCCGGCAAAGGAGGAAAAATGCAGAATGATTGCTTATAAGGGTTTTCGCCCCGGGCTGATATGCCGTGGCTATCAGTTTGTGATGGGGCTCAATACGACTGAAAAAGCAAATTGCAGGGAAAATGGATTTCACTGTGCGGAAAATCCGCTCGACTGCCTTAGCTATTATTCCAGCCTGGAGCATTCGGAATATTATATTGTCAACGCCGGCGGCGACATCGATGAAGATGAGCATGACTCCAAAATCGCCTGTACGGAGTTGACTGTGATTAAGCGGCTAACCAAAGAGGAGCTGTTTTTACATGGTTTGGCCTACATGGTAGATCACCCGCGCAGGGTGTGGAGTTCCCATGTGGCAGCCAACCGGGCAATGGCGAACTGCGGTTATGCGGTGGTACGGGGGAAAGACCCCGTTGCCACCGGCAGACTGGGAGACATCCTTGCTTTTGCGAAGGAAGCGCCGGATTCGGAAAGTATCGTACAGGTTGCTGTAGGACAAATTGATGGTGTCACATTACTGCCGGATGTGTGGTATGGCGTGGATTTGACAAGAAGGACGGTGAATTGAGATGAAAAAAAGAGCCCTGATGGCACTTCCCAAGCTGACAGCGACGGATGAGATGAAGCAGATCGCGGCGTCAGACTTGCCAAGAAAAGAAAAAATCGCCTACGGATATGTTCAGGAGGTTTGTGAGTATTATGTTTACCTGAGATGCATCACGCAGGATGGGATATTGAAGGTGGCTTTCTTTTTCCCAGAGCATCTTCGCATAGACGGGAATAGCCCAGCTTACGAAGTGTATCTGGATAAAGAAAAGCGGCAATTTATTACTTATAATAGCCTGAACCAGAAATGGTGTGAGGCCAAACTGGACAGATTGGACTGGAAGCGCCGATACTGGTATATCAAAGCCTACTGGGTCAGCGAGGAAGATGAGACATCTATACAGGCATATCTGAACATCAATAAAAAAGCGGTAGAGGCAATCCGGCAGTTTCAGCGGAATGTGCGTGAGGAACAGCTCGAACAGCGGCACCGGCGGGAAACTGATCCATGGGATAAGGATATGGAACAGGTGCCGGAGCTTCCCAAGGACTGGAACCGCTGGGTGGATAAGGTTGCCATCCGGCAAAATTACATTTACTACCACTACAAAAAGGGCGGCGCCAAAACAGGTTACTGTACCTACTGCGAAAAGGAAGTGCCGATCAAGGTGCATCCCCATCACAATCAACAAGGCCGCTGTAGCTGCTGCCGACATCCGGTGGTATTCAAAGCCTATGGACGAGCGGGGTATATGCAGACAGAAAAACATTTTGCCTACCTAATCCAGCGATGCAAAGACGGTTTTGTAGTTCGTGAATTTCAGGCTGACCGGACATATGGGAAAGAAAGCCTTCCAAACTCCAAGCTTTATTGTCAGGAAATCCGGCGCACGATTTATGACCGGGAAAGAAAACCAAGAACCTACTATTGGGGTCTGTATAAACAGCGAAATATGCGCTGGATTTCCGGAAGCCCCTGTTCTTATAGTTGGTCTGGTTCACATGATGGACGGGTCTATGGAAAAACGCTGCCAACTCTGGAACAGAAGGAACTTCGATGCACAGGGCTGGTCAACTGGATTCGGAAGCAGAAAAGTGTTGACCCGGAAAAATATCTGGCAGTGCTTGAACGGATACCGCAAATGGAGCAGATCAGCAAGGTGAACCTGCCGAAGCTTACCAAGGAATGTTTCAGTTCCTGCGGAACAGTCAGTGAACTAATCAAAAACCATAGTGCCGGGAGTCTGATTAAAGCTCTGGGCCTTGACAGCAGGAGGTTTCAGCGACTTCGGCTCCATAATGGAGGCTGTGATCTGCTGCGGTGGCTGCAATATGAAAAGGGCACCGACAGGGAAATCCCAGATAATGTCCTTTTGTGGATGTGTCAGCAGAACATTAGCCCCAGGGATGTCCAGTTCATTGCTGACCGCATGAGCATGGTGCAGGTCTATAACTATGTACGGCGTCAGATGCCATCCTTCCGGAGAAACAGCCATGAGGTATTGCGTACCTGGGAGGATTATCTTTCCATGGCAAAGAAATTGCACATGGATGTATATGATGAGATCGTATATCGCACCAGAAAACTGCGGCGGCGCCACGATGATCTGGTGCTCAAATGCCAGGAGAAGGATATTGAACTGCAGGCCGAGGAGATGGAGGAGAAATTCCCCCATGTTAATGCTATCTGTCAGGAAATCAAAGCGAAATATGAGTACGCCGATGCGGATTACATGGTAGTGGTGCCAGACGGTATTCTGGACATTATTACCGAGGGGCGTGCGCTCCATCACTGTGCAGGCAGCAGTGACCGCTACTGGGACCGGATTGAGCGGCGAGAAAGCTTTGTGATGTTTCTGCGTAAAACGGCTGATCCTTTCCATGCCTATTACACGCTGGAAGTGGAGCCAGATGGAACAGTGCGGCAGAAACGGACGGAATATGACCGGCAGAAGAAGGACATTGAGCAGGCGACCGAGTTTCTGCAGAAGTGGCAGCGGGTGATTACTGCCAGGCTGACAGAAAGCGACAAGGCGCTGGCTGCGGAAAGCAGGATTCTTCGTGAGAAGGAGTTTATCCAGTTGAAGAAGGATCGGGTCATCATTCATACCGGCCATTTGGCAGGAAGGCTTTTGGCGGATGTGCTGATGGCTGACCTGATGGAAAACACGGATAGCATCCAGTCTCCGGCATTGGCTGCTGCAGCGTGACAAAATGAGAATGGCCGGGCGTCCTTGAGGGCGTCCGGTCATTGATGAAGAAGGAAGGAGCAGAGCATGAAACAAATTGGAAATCTGGCAGTGGTTTGCGCCAGGCGACAGGATGTGCTGCTGCAGGTTGGCAGTGAAAAGGTATGTGTCCATGTGGGAGCCGGGCCAGAGCGGAATACGCTTCACGCAGCGTGGGACGATGATGACGCCATTCAGCGTATTGTCCATGAATTGAATTTTGGCAGATATGCAGCCGGCAGAAATGGGCTGCATACCGCACAGCAGGATTGCCCTGTGGGGCGGGGAAAGGAGAAAATTGCATGATCAAAAACCTGAATCAGCTGCGCAGGACACTTCGGGAAGGGACGCAGTTGGAGATATTGGATCACTGTCGGCCGGAATGTATTGGGCAGATACGGAACATTACGCTGGTAAACACGCAGGGCTTTTATAGTACCGTAGCGAATCAGCCAGATGCGTCTGCCAACAGAGGCAACGGCGGCCGCGGCCCGATCCTTTGGTGGGGCAGAGCCGCCCACTGGCAGTTTGCAGACGGTGTTTGCAGTGTTTTCGACAGTGAACAGAAGCATACGGAAGAAGAACTGGTTATGTCCTTCCGGGTACTTGAAAAGGAGGCAGCATAATGGAACGGAATATTTTTGAAAAGCAGAGAGACTTGAATGACCGGCTCAACCGTTATCGGGATGAGTATTATAACCACAACGCTCCCAGTGTGTCAGATGAGGTCTATGACAGACTCTTTGACGAGTTGAAAGAGCTGGAACAGGAAACGGGAATCCAAATGGCAAATTCGCCAACCCAGACAGTAGGCTATCCTGCGGTGAGCAGGCTGGAGAAAACCAGACATGAGATCCCGCTGCTGTCTTTGGATAAGACTAAGAGCAGTATGGATCTTCTGAATTTCATGGGTGAGCAGCAGGTGATGCTGATGCTCAAACTGGATGGCTTGACTGTAAAGCTGACCTATGAGAATGGAGAACTTCTGGAGGCGGCTACCCGTGGCGATGGTGACGAAGGGGAGATCATTACCCATAACACCCGAGCCATCAGCGGTATCCCTTCCCACATCACCTACAAAGAGAGACTGGTTGTGACGGGCGAGGGCTTTATCAGACCCAGTGATTTTGAGGAACTGAAGACCAGCCTACAGGACAGCAGCGGTAAGCCCTATAAAAACGGCCGCAATCTGGCTGCCGGTTCCATCCGTCTGATGGATGCCAAGATATGCCAGGAGCGTCGGCTGGTTTTCATGCCGTTTGGTGTGCTGGAGGGCTTTCCGCACCTGACCCGGAAATCAGATAAGCTACGGGAACTGCGCGCGTTGGGGTTCCAGCCCTGTAAGTATCTGGTCACAAAGCAGAAACTGACGCTGGAAAATGTGGAAGCCGGTATCTATCAGCTGCGGCAATATGCCACTGACAAAGATATCCCCATTGACGGTATCGTGGTTTCGTTTAACGACATCGCCTATGCCCAGAGCTGCGGCCGCACCGGACATCACTATAAGGACGGTCTGGCCTATAAGTTTGAAGATGACCTGCATGAGAGCCTGCTGCAGTACATCGAATGGACGCCGGGCAGAACCGGAGAGATTGCTCCGGTAGCAGTATTTACGCCGGTGGAAATCGATGGCTGTGAGGTCAGCAGGGCCAGTCTGCACAACCTGTCCTTTATTGAGGATCTGGAACTGATGGCTGGAAACCGGATTCTGGTAAGCAAACGAAACATGATCATCCCCCACGTGGAGGAAAATCTGGACAGAGGCGGCTTCTCTATGGTGGATACGATTCCCCATGTTTGTCCCTGCTGTGGACAGCCTACCCGCATCCATGAATCAAGTGGAAAGGGCGAAAATGGCGAGGATCGCATCATCAAGACGCTGTACTGTGATAACCCTGACTGCGAGACACGTCGGCTGAAAAAGTTCGTCCATTTTGTCAGCCAGAAGGCAATGGACATTGAAGGGCTGTCGGAGGCTACATTGGAAAAATTCATCGGTCAGGGATTTATCCATAGTTATCTGGATATTTACCGTCTGGATCGTTACCGGGCTGAAATCGTCCGCATGGATGGGTTTGGTGAAAAGTCCTGGCAGCGCCTTTGGGACGCTATCCAGCAGAGCCGAAACACCACCTTTGAGCGGTATCTGATTTCTATGGACATTCCTATGATCGGCAATACTGCCAGCAAGGTATTGGGTCGTGTGTTCCACTATGATTTGGATGAGTTTCGGGATGCGGTCTATGGCGGCTATGATTTCCGGCAGCTTCCGGATTTCGGGGAGACATTGCATAACAATATCCACGACTGGTTCTGCGTGGAAGATAATTTTTGTATTTGGGAGGAGTTACAGACTATGATGAGTATTCAAAAGCCTGCTGTGGCAGAACACAGCGAAGACAGGGTGCAGGATAATCCCTTTGTAGGAAAGACTATCGTAGTTACCGGCAAGGTGGAACCCTACACCCGGGACGGAATCAATGACCTGATCGAATCACTGGGAGCCCATGCCGGCAGCTCGGTGTCCAAGAAGACGGATTATCTGGTCTGCGGCGAAAATGCCGGCAGCAAGTTGTCCAAGGCCAGGGATTTGGGCGTTACGGTACTGTCACCTGCGGAGTTCTTCAGCATGGCCGGCGCTGAGTAAGAAAATATAGCATACCATCGGTATGCTGTCAGTTGATCAATGGGGAGAGAGCCATGCTGCGGCTCTCTCCCCATATCTTTTATGGAAGATTTCAGGTAGGAGGGATTTTAATGCATATCGACAGGATACCGGTTTACCGGGTATATCAGAGGGCTATTGATTTGGAGCTTTACCATGCCTTTGCCGAATTGGTAGTACAGACTTCTCAGGACGATACGGCGAGAAGGACTTACCGACAAACAAGGGCGATGCAGATATGGCAGGTGGAAACGGATGTGTCCGGCTATTTTGAACCATATCATCTGCGTTATCCTGGCGAGGTGTTGGAGCGGTTTGAGGAAAAACTGGGCAATGATGTCCGAGTTCTCCGCGCTCTGGCCCTGGCGCTGGGAAATACCTGTGCGATCCAGTCTGACAATATGTTTGTGGGCAATCAGCGGGGAGCATTCCTCCAGAAATTGCGGCGATCTGCCGGAGAAGATGTGTACCTGCAGGGCGCTCTGTATCTTTTGGAAACAGATGCGGCACAGCGCCATGCCCTGTTGGAGAAACTGGCAGAAAGAGAGTGTACGAGAACGGAAGAAGCCCTGTTTGTACTGTCGTTATTTGATGATAGGGAACATGGCTATGAGGTGATGCATACCCAACTCAGTCATCTATTCACACAAAATCGGACACTTTCACTGGTATATGATTTTGGTGTGCTGGAATGGTTCATCCGGTTCTATGAAGAGCAGGCAAAGAAATACCGCGGGAAAGCCGACCTGGTGCTGCGCACGCTGATGAAACTGCCATATATGAATATGAAGCCCGACAGCCGCGAATTTTCGGTTTTGACTAAAGCAGGGTATCGCTGCGATGAAATCATTTTGGCAAACTCTCTCGCTGTATGGGCGGACAGGCTGCCGGACCGGTTGAGTTCCAAGAGCATCACTGCCGAGAAAATCGCAACAGCGTGTGGGCGGATGCTTCTGAATGCTCCAAAGGATCTTTCGGAAGAATTTTACGAGTATCTTGGCTGGCTGTTTCAGTTCTATAACAGCTTTACGGTCAAGTACGAAGGATTTCAGGGACTCTGGGAAGCGGTTCAATATGGTTTGAACCCCACAGCACCGAAAACACTGTTATGGATGAATCAAACGATACAGAAGGATTTTCCGTACCGATTTGATGTGTTTGATCCTCAGTACGATAATCTGGCGAAGGAACTGGAGCGGGATAACTACATGGAGTTGTTTACCCTGCAGATGCTGCATTCCAGACAGACGATCCCTTTGAAACAGTGGCTTTCCAGATATCAGGAACTGACCGGAGCTGACTATGGAGAATATTTCAGAAGTTGGCATACGAACGGTAGGCGGGCATTTGCCTTTCTGGCGGAAAAGAAGGAAATCAATCTATGGGAGTTTTTCAAGCAGCATCGGCAAGATGGTGAAGATGCGCCACAACTGAAACTGCTGCGGGAGTATGCCCTGAGAATTTCAAGTTGGAGGTGTTTCCGGTTTGTAGAGAGGCTACTGGCTGAGTACACTTTTTCCCAACTTCAAACGATATTTGGCAAGCGGTTTTACTTTCACGAATGCTTTGTCAGGAGTGAGGGGTATTACAGCAGAAGGGAATATAAAACATACATCAGCCGTCCATTCCTATCTGCAGAGCAGCATCGACAGCTCTATGACTGGGTGGAGCGTTCAGTTTTCCAGACTGAGCCGGAAAAATATGAGGACTTCGTTTTAAGTGCCTTAAAAGCACCGGAGATCCAACGCCTTTATGATAAAAAAGCGCTGGCAGCGGTGTTGCGGCAGTTTTTGCTCCACAGGGAGTATAACGGCTATGAAATCAACCGGCTGAAGGAAACATTCTATTCCAAGGAAGAGTTGGAGGATGAGCACAGAGCCGAAGCTGAGAGAAAGGAGCAGGAAAAACGACTGGAGCAGGAAAAACGGACCATACAGAAACGGGAAAAGCTGCAGCAACTTTATAACGGCAGCGCCGAATCTCTTGTGAAATTCATAGGGGGATATTATTACAGGGATGAGAAGAAAGAGGTACTGGATATGGCATTTGATAAGTTAGTGGAATGGCCCGCCGGTTGTGTGCAGACAATGGATGCCAAAGATGCACACGCCTTTTTTGAGCTGTGTGGTGAACTGGTAGAGTCTGAACCCCGGCCAAGGCATGAGATTTTGAATATGGTACTGACAATGATCGGAGGTGAAGCAGCATGAGAAATACATTAAAACATCTGACCCTATTGACCAGAATGAAAGATGACGGATTGCTTCCGACGCTTACAGGCAGCTTTTCAGAGGATGCCATAGCGCAGGCATGTGGACAGGTGGAGACACTTCAATTACAGGAACGGCTGCACATCCGAAAGACAAAGCGGATACAGGAAGAACTGGTTCGGGTGCCGGACTTTGCAGCGCTCTATGGTGCGTTGTGCAGGCAGGAGATTGGCGATGAAGAAATTGCTTCAGCCTTAGAGTCGGCAGACGGGTATGGAGAGAGACTGACAGCGTATCCCCAAGAGCAGGTGCTGGCAGTCATGAAATTGGAACTGTTGCCTTCCCTGCGGTTTGAATACCTGAAATACTATTTTCCCTTTGTGATGTATGAAGAAGAGGAGCAGGTCATATTGGATAACCTGCAGACTTTTCCCATTGCGGAGTGGAAGGGACTTTCCATGCTGACGGAGCACCAGCGGGATATGATGCGGCAGCCGTTTCTTGGTTCGTATCTTTTTTGCTGGCATCAAAATGAACGGGAAGCTCTGGAACTGTTGGAACAGAATTGTCCGCTCCAGAGAGTCTGCATCTTGCTTTATCGGTATGGCGTGCGGCTGTTTCTGTCAGTAGAGCGACTGAAAGATCTCCGGTGGATGAAAATGACCGATGTGGGAAAATTCCGCCGGCTGTTGGCTGTATTTGAATATGACGCAGAGGATTTGTCTGCTTTTTTTGGCCTCTGGCTGGACAACCATGCCGGACAATATGACCTCAACTGGTTTATCTCCCAGCCACATCCTTTGAGCAAGGAACAGAGGGAAGAAATTTTATGCAACCAACTGAGTTATCTGAATGCTCTGTATGCCGGCAGGCTCCATCTGGATTTTAATGCTGTCCGGCAATTCCAGTTTTCAATTCTCATTTATGCGGTGGAACATAGAAAAAAGCATTTTTTGGAATTGGTGGATCAGAACAGTGAAGTGTTCCTGTCCTTGGGGCGATACTCTCTATTGTTTGAGCCGGGCTTTTGTGAGCACTGCAACATCAATTCCCTGACGCTGAAGAATTTGAAAGCCAGCGATTCTGTGAACCGCAGCGACAGCTTCTTTACGCTTCTGGAAGAAGGGCAGCAGTACACCTTTGAGGAAATGTATCAGCTTTGGCATCAGAAAGAGGTTTATGTCCGGTTATACACTATGCTGACACCTCTTTCCATAGATCAGCGTTTGCTGACGCTTCGGCAGCTGATAAAACGGGATCTGGTCAGCCAGTATACAGGAGATGCAGAGTTGGAGCAGCTTGGAAAATGTCTGTTGGAAAGGCCGTTTAGCGAATGGTATCGGGGTTCATTTGGACATATCTGTGGGCTGACCCGGCGGATTGCCATGGGGCTGCTGCAACACTATACGCAGCTGCAGGCATTCATACCGGATTTCACTACAGAGTCGGATGCGGTATTTACCCTCAATAATATGACGGCTCTTTTGGAAAGGACGGATTGGAAGCAGGTGCGGAAAGATATTCTGACAACAGATGCAGACTGGCTGGATCTAAAAGAAAAACTGGCATTTTCGGACGATTTTGTGGAGCAGAACCGGGAGACTGTCACGGAATTTTTACTGCAGGGCGGCGCGGCTATGGTACGCGCTCTCTATGGGGAACTGGACGGGCAGGAGCTGGCTGTTGAAGCGTTGCGACGGATCGTACAGGCTGAATTGATGGGCCAGTTCTATAAACTCAAATATTTTGCTGGTGACCTGCAGCGTGAGATTCGCTACCCTGTCAGCGAGATGCAGGAGAGCCTCTGGAAGAAAAATCTTTCGTTGGCGCGAGGTGCATTTTGGGCAGAAGAGGTGGATGATTTTTACCACACTCTGCGGCTTGGTGAACTTCCTCATAGTACCTGCTTGTCTTACCGTACTGGAAGCCAGAGGGAGTGCCTGTTAGCTGCCTTTGACTCTAATAAGAAGATTGTCCTTGTGAAAAAGGATGAAGCGGTGGTGGCTCGTGCCTGTCTCCGCTTGACAAAAGGTGCATTTCAAAAACCGCCTGCCGTCGATTTTTCTTTTGCTGATCTGTCGCAGGAGAACATGGATATCGGAAAGCCTGTTACCAGTGAGAAGCCTGTGCTGTTCCTGGAGAGTATCTATACTTTCGGACTCAATGATATTGAAAAAGAGGAAGTAATGAAACTGGCAGTTTCCCTAACGACACAGAAAGCGGCAGAGCTGGGTGTTGTGGCAGTACTTGCAAGACGGTATCTGGGCTGCTATGAACGGGATGAGTATGTGCTTGCACCGTTCTATGTGTACATCTCAAAATCCAAAAACGGATGGCAGTATCTGGACTCTCTGGGAGGAGCAGCATATACCTCAGCAAAAGAGGAGTATGTAGAGCATCCATTCCTGGTCATACAGACTGCCATGCATCATGCAGGAGCACATAACAGAAACGAGGTGGATTATGAATAATAGGACAATGGCAACAGTTTATGTGGATCGGGATAGTATTTCCCTCAAGACCCGTTCCAGAAGTGGCTGTTCGCCGCAGTACTTTATTATTTTGAAAAAGGAATTGCAGCGGCTGGAGGAGAAAAAGTATTTGATCACCAAAGATATCCATTCCTATGCAGAACTGCGGCTGTGTGATGCCGTAGGCGGTGCCAAAGTGCTAGAGTTTTCCTTCACATGGCTGAAGGATGCTGGCAGAGACAGCGTTTCCGGTTATACCGAGCGAATAAGACTGCCTTATGAGCCGTTCCGTTCATATGCGGCAGGTGAGGGAGAAACCGTTGATAGAACACGGTGGCGGCTGTTGTCCATTCCGGAACAGAACAGACCAACGCTGGAGTTTCACAGCCGGAAAAATCTCAAGGCTGTAGTGGAGAATCCTATCCTGCGGCACAAACTGGGGAAATTTCTGGATCAGCATTTTAACTGGTACAACTACGAACGCATCGTCCTGACAGATGATTACTTGCCTTACAGCTTCTTTTTTGAGGGCTACATGGTACAGGGCACAAAGACCTGTGGCGGAGTAATCCTGCATGGTGAAGAGAACATCCAAACGGCGAAATACGGGATACATACATAAAAACCTGTAGGAAGATTTTATACATAGTTAACACCGCCGCAATCGTATAGTTTGCGGCGGTGTTCTTGTTGTCCAACATGACATTGAAACTATTGTATGTATTCATATTTTTATTCTTGTGCTGAAAAGTAGGCTATCCTATAATTAAAAAGAAAAATATCTGATTAGGACATTTCTGTAACATTTTGTGTTTATCCTATCAGTATAGTTGAAAAATAAGGAAGGAAGTGAATGTCTTGAAGAAGATTCTAATTGTAGAGGACGATCAGCTTTTGAATCGGACATTGGCATACAATCTGACCTCTGATGGATATGAGGTCATTTCTGTTTTTAATTTTGACAGCGCGGTAAGAAAGCTGCGGGAAAATGAATTTGATGTGGCACTGTTGGATATTAACCTGCCCGATGGCAGCGGACTGGATCTGTGTGAAGAAATCCGGAATCGCGGTCAGCATACCTATATCATCTTTATCACAGCCAATGATAAGGAGAGCGATATGCTCAAGGGATATGAAGTCGGCGGCGCGGATTATGTGACTAAGCCCTTTTCTGTGACAGTGCTTTGTAAAAAAGTGGCGGCGGTTTTTGCAAATCTGGAGCTGCGGACACCTCGGCATGATCTGTTTGACGATGGCTTTCTGAAAATCGACTTCTCCGAACAAAGTGCGTCCCTTGCCGGAGAATCCCTGGACTTTACACCGAAGGAATACCGCACCCTGTTCCTGTTCGTAAAGAACCCCCGGATTATTCTGACCAAGCGGCAGATTTTAGAGAAGCTGTGGGACATTGATGGAGACTTTGTGGATGAGCATACTCTAACGACGATCATCAGCCGTATCCGCAAAAAAATCGAAACAGATGAGCGGAAATATATTAAGACAGCTTATGGAATGGGATACCAGTGGATCGGCGGTGAGCCACGATGAAGCTGCAAAATTTATCTGTCAGGGTATTTTTGAGAAAAATTGTGGCGGGGACTCTGCTCACTGCCGCTTTGCTGCTGTTGATTTTTTTCCTGTTGACGAAAGATGTGCGTGTTGTCATCTGCGGCATTATTTTGACAGCTGCATTTTACATTTGGGGCATGGTTTTTCTGCACTATTTTCAAAAGAAACTTTCTCTGTTCACCGATGGTTTGTGCCAGACATTGGATCACATGATGGACAGTACAGACCGGCCCCAGGTAGACTATGAAGCGGAAACACTGCTGTCTCGGATTAGCCATCGTCTGGAACGGCTCTATAATGTGATGCAGAAAACCAGACATACGGCAGAGGGAGAAAAGGAAGAACTGCAATCCCTAGTATCAGATATTTCCCACCAGACCAAAACCCCCATCGCAAATTTGAAGCTGATCAACGATACCATGCTGACACGGCCATTGACAGAAGAAAAGCGCAAGGAGTTTTTGCAGGCCACAGGCACGCAGCTGGATAAATTGGATTTTCTCATTCAGGGAATGGTGAAAACCTCCCGTTTGGAAACGGGTGTCATTACGCTGGAGAAACAGGATGCTGTGATCGGGGATACGCTGGTGAGCGCCATCAATGGTGTTTTGGCTCCGATGGAACAAAAAGAGATCAGCCTGTCGGTGGACTGCCCATCTGATTTGACAATATCCCATGACAGCCGCTGGACTTCCGAAGCATTGTTTAACATTCTGGATAATGCGGTAAAGTACACCTCTGCTGGTGGCAGCATTCAGGTGAGGGTACGGGATTGGGAGATGTATTTGAGGATAGATGTGACGGATACAGGCAGAGGCATCCCGGAGCATTCTCAGGGCACGATCTTCAAACGCTTCTATCGGGATGAAGCGGTGCATGATATAGATGGGGTCGGAATCGGCTTATACCTTGCCCGAGAGATCATTACCATGCAGGGGGGCTATATTACCGTCGAGTCTAAAGTTGGGGAAGGATCAACTTTTTCCGTGTTCCTGCCCATAAAATAATTCTGAGGCAGTCTGTTTTGGCAGGCTGCCTTTTTTGAAAAATTTTTAGAGGACAATGGATTTTAGGACAATTCTGCAACATTTGGGATTTATGCTGACAGCAACATCATGAATTTGGAGGTGGCCTTATGGAAATCACAAAGACATTACTCATCAATGCAGCTTGCTTGCTGATCCCGCCGGTTGTTGTTGTGCTGCTGCTCCGGCACTTCTTTCCAAGAAAAATTAGATGGTCGGCTGGTGTGGTGGCTCTGGTAGATCTGGTGATCTTCTGGACAGATATTTTTTATTATGAGAGCGTTTGGCTGACGCTGTTTTTTGTTGTAATTCAGTTAGCAATGGTTTTGCTTATATCTATCCGGCTTTATAAAAAAGACACACGAAAATGAATTGTCCTAAAATTGAAGCAATTCATTATGGATTTTCATACCCTTTAGGACAATTCTGCAACATTTGCCCTTTACCCTATACTCAACAAATTAAGAAAGGCAGGTAACTGTTATGAAAATTTTGCAGACAACTGATCTTAAAAAATACTACGGCACAGAGCCGAACATTACCCGCGCCCTGGATGGCGTGAACTTTTCTGTGGAGGAGGGCGAATTTGTGGCGGTGGTCGGCACTTCCGGCTCCGGTAAGTCCACCCTGCTTCACATGATGGGCGGTCTGGACACACCCACCTCCGGCAGCGTGATGGTGCGGGATAAGGAGCTGGCGAAGATGAACGACGAGCAGCTTACCATATTCCGTCGCCGCAATATCGGCTTTATTTTCCAGAACTACAATCTGGTGCCAATCCTAAATGTGTATGAAAACATCGTCCTGCCGGTGGAGCTGGATGGGGATACGGTGGATCAGAAATTCATGGCGGATGTGGTGTCCATGCTGGGACTGGAGGATAAGCTGAAGAATATGCCAAACAACCTCTCCGGTGGACAGCAGCAGCGTGTGGCAATCGCCCGCGCGCTGGTGTCAAAGCCCGCTATCGTCCTTGCCGATGAACCCACCGGAAACCTGGACAGCAGGACCAGCGCCGATGTGCTGGGGCTTTTGCAGAGAACAAGCCGTGAATTTAACCAGACGCTGGTGATGATCACACATAATGATGCCATTGCCCAGCTTGCAGACCGTATTGTACGGATCGAGGATGGCAAAATCGTTGGATAAAGGAGGTGGCAGACATGACATTGCCTTTTGAAAATGACACAGGGCCGGTTATTAAAAGACTGGCGGCAAGGAGTATTCAGACAGACAAGCGGCGCAACCTGTTTGTGATCGTAACGATCGCTCTGGCGGCTGCTTTGATGGCGGCGATTTTCTGCGCAGGAGCGGGAAATGACAGAAAACTGGAGGCGGATCTCCGGGGACAGTATCAGGCGGTTGTGGTGAATTGTGACCGTGATACGATTGAAAGACTGAAAGACTGCCCGGAAGTGGAACGCTGGGGTCTTTCCCAGAATTACGGTTCCGCCCGCTATGGTGACAGCGTTCTGACTGTGGAGTATGCGGATGCCAACTGGATGGAATTGGGGAAGAAACCTTCCTTTACCGGGACGCTTCCGCAGGCTGCCAATGAAATTCTGGTAGAACGGGCATTTCTTGATTATTTTGAAATCCCCGCAGAAGTCGGGCAGACCATAGAAGTGAATCTTGGAAACGGAAAGCAGACCTATACCGTCAGCGGTATCATGGATGTGGAGAATGACTCCCGTATGTTCCAGCTTTATGTATCTGAAGCATTTGTGGAGGAGATGGCGCAGGGAGAGCCGCTGTTTGAATTTCGGCTTCGTTATACCGGTGCTGATGATATGGAGCTGGAGCAGCTCAAGGCGGGTATTGCAGCATTCCTTTCTGCCAACGATGTCTCAGAGGATCAGATTTTTTACAGTTCCAACTATTTCGATATGCAGGGCTTTAAGTCCGGCGTGATGAAATATTACATTCCCGTGGCAATCCTTTTGCTGGTTGCCTGTGCCGTGGTCATTTACAGTATCTTTTTCATTTCCGTAAAGGGCAAAATGCGGGAATATGGACGCCTGAAAGTGATCGGCACAACACCAAAACAGATCCGGCGGATCGTGCGGCGGGAGGGATTGCTGTTATCTCTTTGCGGTATCCCGCTGGGGCTTTTGGTTGGAGGGGCTATCGGGTTTGCTATTTTCCCGGCACATTGGAGCTGGATGGGCAATCTGCCCTATCTGGCTGCGACCGCAGCAGCCTGCGCCCTGACGGTATTTCTGTCCATTCATGCGCCTGTCCGCATGGCGGCGAGGGTATCCCCCATCGAAGCGGTCCGCTCCAGTGGTTATGAAACGGCAACAGACCGGAAGGATCAGAAAAACCACCGCATTACGCCGTTCTCTATGGCACAGATGAACTTTAGGCGGAGCAGGAAAAAGACGGTCATCACCCTGGTATCTCTCGGGTTGACGGGTGTGTTTTTGGTAACAGCCGCTACGGTACTTAACTCCATCAGCCCCGAAAAGATGGCGATAGAAGCCATGGGAGATCACTGTAACTATGAGGTCAGCTGGATGGATTCGGGAGGCGCGGAAGGCTTGCCTGCCATCGCGCGGGAAAATCCACTGACAGAAGAACTTCGTCAGGAGCTTCTTGCCATAGATGGTGTGGAATCTATCACCAGCCATGAAGTAACATCCGCAACGGTGAAATTCCCCCAGGAAAGTGTTGCGTTAAAGTTCCCTGTATTTGACAGAGAGCAGATGGAACAATGGCTGCCAGAGGAAAATCTGGAACAAGGCAGCGCAGATTATGAGGAGCTTGCCGCAAACAACGGTGTGGTCGTGACTGATTCGGAAGATCATCTTTTAAGTATGTTTTATGGCTATACGCCTGCTGTTGGGGATGTGCTGACCTTTGAATCCATGGACGGTAAGGCCATAGAAGTAACGGTCATGGGGATTGCGAAACCGTCAGTGACATCGGGCACCGGCGCATGGGGCCTGTTTACCCTTACAGAAGAACTGGCCGATCAGCTCTACCCGGACATTGAGAACAGAGAGGCTGTTTGGAATGTCCATACATCGGAGGACTCGGATGCGCTCAGGGCGTCTATTTTCAGCCTGCTGGAAAATCCGGTGCTGACGGTCTTTTCCAGAGCAGACCATGCGGCATCCCTGGAATCGCAGCTAAAGATGATGACCCGCGGTGTTTATCTGCTGCTGGCATTCCTGTTTGTGTTCTCCATGGTAAATCTGGTCAACACCCTGATGACCAATCTGCTGGCAAGGCAGCAGGAGCTTGGGATTTTGCAGTCTGTGGGAATGACCGGAAAGCAGGTTTCCCGTATGCTGATCGCAGAATGCCTGTGGTACGCAGGGGTTACGGTATTTTTGTCGGTTGGCATTGGCGGAATCCTGGGCTGGATTTTTGACTATGTGATCAGCAGCTTTAATATTTTTGGGGAACTGTCCTATCAATTCCCTTTGATGGAAACGGTTGTTTTTGTTCTGGCACTTTTGGTCGTGACCGGAATCTTCTCTTTGGTTGCTGTCCGTTACTCTAAACGGCTTTCCCTTGTAGAGCGGATCAAGACCATGGACTAACCAGAGGCGGCTTCCGATGTGAAGCCGCCGCTTTGCTGACAGCAGAAATATAAGACTTAAAGGAGATGATCAAAATGACAGTACCATTTGAAAATGATACAGGAAATATTGTCAGGAAACTGGCAAGAAAGAGTTTGAAAAGCGAAAAACGCCGGAATTTGATGGTGGTGATCGCCGTTGCGCTGGCATCCTGTCTGATCTGTTTTTCGATTGTGATGGCTTTGTCTACCCGGCAGATAGAGAAAAATCATGTGGAGGATACCTATGAGGCGGTCTATACCAGAATTACCGAAGAAGATGTGTCCACCCTGAAGGGGCTGGATGACTTCTCAAGGGTAGGAGAGTATTACATGCTGGCTGTGGAACCTACGGAGCAGGGATACAATGCCTCCTATATTTATTGTGATGAGGAAACGATGTATATTGCCCGTGACCAGATGAAGCTGCTGGAAGGCCGACTGCCCCAAAAGGAGGATGAGGTGGTGGTGAGCCGTTATTTCCTTTCCAACTATGGTGCAGACGCCGGGATTGGCGAAAAGGTTATGCTAAGCAGCGAGAGCTTTCACGGAGAATACACGGTGACTGGCATTATGGAAGGCTATAAGGAAAAAGAGGTAAATGGATCTTCCATCCTTCTTTCCAAAGAAGCCCTGAAAGGATGGAGCGGCTATGACCCCGCTGATTATCGTGCCTATGTGCATTTTAAGAATGAGCAGCAAATGGATGAAACAGAGCTGACTGCCCGCAGCCGGGAGATTGCCAAGGAATATCAGCTGGAAATGCCGATCATGAACCTCAGCTATATGAAGTTCTATAAGCAGCCTGTGAATGTCAGTATGCTGGCGCTGGTTGCCGGAATTGCAGTTCTGGTCATCATCGGAGGGTATGTTGTGATACAAAGTATCTTCCGAATTTCTATCAATGACAAAATCCAAAGTTATGGACAACTGCGGACTATCGGAACAACGCCAAAACAGATCCGCCGTATTGTCAAAAAAGAAGGCCGTTTCTTAGGATGGGCTGGCATTGGTATCGGTATTTTGCTGGGATGTGCAGCCGGGTTTGCGCTGTTTCCCCGTGGGTTTCATCTGCCATTTTATGTTGCTGCGATTGTTTTGACTGCACTGCTTGGCTGGTTTATGGTATCCATTGCGATCCGCAGACCGGTAAAGATTGCCGCCGGTATCTCCCCGATTGAAGCAGTCCGCTTTACCGGCAATCAGAGCGGAAAGACCCACACACATAAGAAGAATATGCGGTTAAATCCCCTCTCCATGGGAATTGCAAATTTCAGGCGTGACCGCAAAAAGACGATCAGTATCGTGGCTTCCCTGAGTCTGGGCGGGGTGATCCTTTTGGTGACAGCTTCTATTCTTTTGGTTCGTTCGCCGGAGCGGATCGCAAGACAGTATTTCCCGGATGGGGATTATAAAATCTATATCCATTCTGAAAAAACAGAATATGAGGTAATGTCAAAAGGAAATCCTTTGAATGAAGCGCTTCGGCAGGAAGTGCTGGCCGTAGACGGCGTAACAGATGTGATAGAGAATCGTCAGGCGGTTCATGTGCGGTTTGAAAATGAGGAGAGTTCTTCCGGCGGAATGTGTGATCTGTTGAGTGACCGAAACAGGGATCAGATGGAAGCGGCGCTTGTGTCCGGAACTTTACCTCAAGATTCCCATAGTATTGCACTCGATATGGAATATGCAGAAGATATGATCGGTGTAGAT
Source organism: Coprococcus sp. AM100_B19A (assembly GCF_027662015.1). Taxonomy (NCBI): domain Bacteria; kingdom Bacillati; phylum Bacillota; class Clostridia; order Lachnospirales; family Lachnospiraceae; genus Coprococcus; species Coprococcus sp. AM100_B19A. The sequence goes on along the minus strand of NZ_JAQDKN010000006.1, from coordinate 76,481 downwards.
GTGGGGTCAGTTATAAAACTTACCATAGGGGATCAAGAGATTCCTGTCACTGTTTCCGGTCTGTTCATAAACGATGGGCTTAAAAATGGTCATGGTCCTCTGGCATTGGACAGCACCTGCATGGTTGCAACCGAAGAGCTGTTTCAGGAAGCAATGCCTATGATTGATTGTTTTGATTATTCCTGGAGCATTGTCAGCGATCCCCAAAAGGCGGAGCAGATTGAAAACAGTCTGAGTGCGATCATTTCTTCCAATCCGGATCTTGACTTGGATACCATTGGGATACATAAGGATTATGAGGAAATGGAAAACCGGGTCGTTTTTGGAGGGTTTCAGGCGCTGTCCTGGCTGGTATTTCTCTTTGGCGTGGTTAATCTCATCAACACCACCCTCTCCAATCAGATGTCCAGAAAGAGGGAAAACAGCGTCTTTCGTGCCATCGGTCTGACCAGAAAACAGCTCTGTCAAATGACCATCTATGAGGGAATTTGCTATGCGTTTTCTGCTGCGTTGGCAACCCTGGCAGTCGGCCTCCCGATTGCAGTGATATTTGCCCGAAAATTCAGCGAAATGACTTTCCATGTAGCAATGCCATATTCCTTCCCCTTCCTGCAAATGGGGCTGTTCGTTCTGGTACTGTTTGGCCTGGAGGTGATTCTGTCCTTCTGGACAATGCGCAGGCAGAAAAATCAATCGCTTGTGGAAGAAATGCGAGCGATGGAATAAGCATATAGGATCGGCGGGGCGGCGTGTGCTGCCCCGCTTTTTAAGTTTGCTGTTATATTTTGGATCGTTATTGACTTCTATTACGGTTAGTGATATATTTATTACAGTAACCGTAATAAGGAGGCAGGTGTTATGCGAGACAATGCGAAAGGCGGTGCGCTCACAGAGGTGACATTCTTTATTTTGCTCTCCCTTTATACCCCGAAACATGGATATGCTGTTATGCAATTTATTGAAGACAATACAAAAGGGCGGCTCACGCTGGGGGCAGGTACTTTATATGGTGCGTTGAACTCGTTGCAGGAAAAAGGCTGGATTGCACCTTTTGGAGATAGTGCGGGACGGAAAAAAGAATATCTCATTACAACGCAAGGAAAAGAAATTGCAGAAAAGGAGCTGATAAGGCTCAATGAACTTGTAGGCGTGGCTAATGGAATTATTGGAGGTGCGGTATGAGCAAAAAGTATTATCGTTTCTTTGGCGGTTTGTTGACTGCCCAGGAACATTGGCTGAATAAAATGTCTGAAAAGGGCTATCGTCTGATTCGGGCGGAAAAAATGTTGTATGAATTTGAGGAGTGTAAACCGGATCAGGTAAAATACTGCGTGGAGTTTATCGGGCAAAAATCGAAGGCCAACGCATCCGATTATCATGAGTTTTTAGAGGGGATGGGTTACAAAGTATTTTATAAAAACATCAACCTGAACTACTCTGTTGGTAAAGTACGCCTACGGCCATGGGCTGAAAAAGGCGGACGCATAGCAACAAATGCCACCACCTTTAATCGGGAACTGTTGATCGTAGAAAAAGATAATGACGGTAAGCCGTTTGAACTTCATACTTCTTATGAGGACAAGGAAAACTATTACAGAAATCTGCGTAATCCGTGGTTGCTGATATTGCTCATGTTCGCAATATTTGCGGTTGCAAAATGTTCGGTAGTTTTTGGTGTGCTTGCCCTGGTTTCTCTGATTCCTGTTCTCGTATATCAAACCCAGGTTATGCAGAACAAACGCGAAGGTAAGACAAAAGAATGGTGAGGTGTTTATATCATGGATGAACGAGAAAAAACAATCCGATTATGGTTTGATATGTGGCTCAATCAGCAGGATATGGGGATTGATGATATTTTTACAGAAGATGTGATCTATACAGAAAGCTGGAGTCCCCAGTATAACAACCGAAAAACAGTAAAGCATTGGTTTCAGGAATGGAATACCCGTGGCAAGGTGGTTATTTGGGAAATCAAGCAATTTTTTCATAAGGAAGATCAAACGATTGTGGAGTGGTATTTCAAAAATGAAATGAACAATGGAAGTATAGAGGAATTTGATGGAATATCGCTGGTTGAATGGACAGAGGATAATAAAATAAAGGCATTAAAAGAATTTGGGTGTAATCGCAATACCTATAATCCATACCAGGAAGGCGATACCCCTCAATTCAAAGCAGAAAAAGCGAATTGGTTTTGAATTGAGTGCTTATGGAGGTAAAATATAATGTATCGGACAGAATTAGTAGAAGGAATTACCGTGGAAAATGTAACAGAGAAAATCAATGCAAAAATAGAAGAAATGGAAAAGGAAAGCTATCGACTTGTTACGATGTCTTTTTGGGGAACCGAAAGAGCTGTACTGGTTTTCAAAAAAGGGTTAAAGGGTAGTTTGCTTTAACACATAGTTTGCTTTTGAACTGTCGTCTATGGTGCGTTGACAGACTGGTAATCTCGACTATTCGTTAAAGGACTTTATTGTGGACTGTTCGAGCAAGCCATTGGGCTTTGAGGTGACAAATATGAAAGTATTGGTTAGTGCCTGTATTATGGGAGAGAACTGTAAATATAATGGGAAAAACAACAAAAATTCAGCAGCTATCCATTTTTTAAAAGATAAAGAAGTGATTTCTATCTGCCCGGAAGTATTAGCAGGAATGGAAACTCCCAGACCCTGCGCAGAAATTGTGAATGGGAGAGTAGTTGATGAAAACGGAAATGATGTTAGTTTAGAATATAATAAGGCAGTGGCAGTTGCATTATCGAAAATTCAGAATGAAGAGATTGATTTAGTTATATTACAATCCAGAAGCCCTACCTGTGGTGTTAATCAGATATATGATGGTAGCTTCACTGGAAAGTTAGTTTCTGGAATGGGTTTGTTTGCAAAGGCATTAAAACAAAAAGGATATCATGTCATTGATGTTGAAGAAATATAAGTTTACCATTTTTCATTTGTTGAGGGATAAGGTTCCTAACGCATTAAGGCTGCATTTTTATATTCGCCTGATGCAAATGTCAATGGGAGCATGAGCGACTATATCATAGAATATTATTTTTTTCACGGAGGCTGATATGAAAGAAAAAATATTGATAATAGAAGATGATCCGTTGATACGGAATGAATTGAAAACGCTGCTGCAAAGCAATGGCTATGAAGCGGCGGCTCCGGAAGATTTTTCTGATGTGATTGATCGGATCAAAGCCGAACAGCCACACTTGATTTTACTGGACATCAAGCTACCGGGAACCAGTGGCTTTTCTCTCTGCACCGAGGTTCGCACATTTTCCGAGGTGCCGATTATTTTTGTGACAAGCTGCAACACGGATATGGACGAACTAAATAGCATCATGCTGGGTGGGGACGCTTTTATCACGAAGCCCTATAACACAGCGATCCTGCTTGCAAAAATCGCTTCCCTGCTGAAGAAAGCCTATCCCGCACAGCAACGGGAGCAGATCGTCTATGGAGATGCGGTGCTGCATCTGGAATCCAGTAGTTTGGACTATAATGGACAGAGCGTAGAACTTACCAAAAACGAATTGAAGATTCTCTATTACCTTTTCAAGAACGGAGGAAAAATCTGTTCTCGTGGAGATATGATTGAGTATTTGTGGGACAATCAGTTATATGTGGATGACAATGCTTTGAGCGTCAATATCAACCGCATCCGGGAAAAACTTGCGGGCATCGGCCTGACGGATTTTATCAAGACAAAGCACCGACAGGGGTACACGATATGAACAGCAGACGATATTGGAAAAACAGGCTGCCGTTTCTGCTGACGAACCTTGTTTGTATGGCTGCGCTCACTGTATTTCTGCTGGTGTGCGGCAATTCGGTTTCCGCAGTAGTATTGATCCTGATCGTATGGGCATTGATTTTGCTGACGGGACTTGTCCTCACTTACTGGAAACGAAAGCGGCAGATGCAAAAACTTCTGGATATGGCGGAGCAGCTCTCCGAGAGATACCTCATTTCCGAAGTGATGGAGCTGCCGGAACAGGCCGAGGATCAGGTTTACTATCAGCTTTTGAAAATGGCTGGAAAATCCATGTTGGAGCAGATCGGGGAGGTCGAGCGGGAACGCCTGGAGTACAAGGAATACATTGAACAATGGATTCACGAAATCAAAACGCCCATTACTGCCATGAAACTTCTATGTGAAAACCATCGGATGGACTGGACAAAAGAACTTCTGCTGGAACTGGAAAAGACAAATCGCTTTACCGAACAGGCTCTTTATTATGCCCGCAGTGAGCATACAGAGAAAGATTATTCTGTCCGGGAAATGGCACTGTCCCAAGTGGTGCATCAGGCGATTGCAGATAATAAATATCTGCTGCTCCAAAGTGGTATGCGTCTGGAAGTGGAGGAAATGCAGGACACGGTTTATTCAGATGAAAAGTGGGTGCGCTTTATTCTGAACCAACTGATTGCCAATGCGGTCAAGTATCGTACGGAACAGCCGGTTCTCCGCATTTCTACTCATAAACGGCAGGATCAGGTTGTTCTTGTCGTGGAGGACAATGGAATCGGGATTGCTGCGTCCGATCTGCCCCGTATCTTTGAAAAGGGATTTACCGGTCAGAATGGTCGTATGGTCCAGCAGTCCACAGGCATTGGCCTGTACCTATGCAAACGGCTTTGTGAAAAGCTGGGCATTGGCATTACGGCGGAGTCGTCGGAACATGGCACAGCAATTTCCCTTTCTTTTCATATTAACTGTTTGATTCATGAAGTGCAGAGCTGAGAACCGTTCTGCACTTCTTACATTTTTGTTAGAACTTTGTAAGAAAACTTGATACAAACGAAGCCGCTCTTATTTTACAATAGAGATCAGAGGTGATAACAATGAAAGAAATTTTGAAACTGGATCATATCCAAAAATATTATGGCAATAGTGGGAATGTTACAAAAGCAATTCAGGACATCAGCTTTTCCGTTCAGGAGGGGGAATTTGTAGGAATCATGGGAGCATCCGGTTCCGGCAAGACCACCCTGCTCAACTGTATTTCCACCATTGATACCGTCAGTGCGGGACATATCTATCTGGATGGGACCGATGTGACGGAAATCAATGAAAAACAGATTGCCCGGTTTCGCCGGGAAAATCTTGGATTTGTGTTCCAGGATTTTAACCTGCTGGACACGCTGACCATTTCGGAAAACATAGCCCTGGCGCTGACCATCAACAAGGTTCCAGCAGGCGAGATCGATGGACGGGTGCGGGAAATGGCCGGAAAGCTGAATATCATGGATATTCTGGATAAGTACCCATATCAGGTGTCCGGCGGCCAGAAGCAGCGGTGCGCCTGTGCCAGAGCCATTATCAACCAGCCTAAGCTGATTTTGGCGGACGAACCCACCGGCGCGTTAGATAGTCATTCGTCCCAGATGCTGCTTTCTACGATTCAGAGTATCAACGAAGATCTCGGAGCCACGATCCTGATGGTGACACACGACGCTTTCTCGGCAAGCTACGCCAATCGCATTCTCTTTTTGAGGGATGGCGCGATCTTCACGGAAATCCGTAAGGGTGGTGATTCCCGCAGGACTTTCTTTGAAAAAATCCTGGATGTCCTCACCATGATGGGAGGGGGCATGAGCGATGTACGCTAAACTCATTTTCAAAAATGCAAAGCGGTCTGTGAAGGACTGTTTGATTTATATTGTGACCATGACACTCTGTGTCACCCTGTTCTATGCGTTTTTGTCTATCAGCAGCACCCATTATCATCCGACCATTGGTGCGGAATATAATATTTCCCTGCTGGCTGGAGGTATGAAACTGGCAATTTGCGGGATTAGTCTGCTTTTGTTGTTCCTGATCCACTATGTCAATCGTTTCATGCTGAGAAAAAAACAATCGGAGTTTGCAGTTGAGGCAACCCTGGGAATGGAGCAAAAAACCATAGGACTGCTCTTTTTTGGAGAGACTTTTTTCCTGCTCATATTCTCTGTATCGGTGGGAATCCTTCTGGGGATGATCGTTTCTCAGGTCATTACGGCTATGCTGCTTGCTTCTTTTGGGGAACCCTACGCTTTTTCTTGGTCTTTTTTTCCAGATACCGTGCTACTGACCGTGGGCTTCTTTGTTATTTGCCAGATTCTGGTTGGAGTCGGGAATGTCAGAATTCTCAACAAAAGCAGGATTATTGAGCTTATGACGGCAAACCGTCAGAATGAAAAACCGCTTCATAAAAGCAGATGGATGCCGATGATCTGTATTTTCTATGGCATTATGCTGCTGTGGATGCTGGAGGTAGGTGCTGTAAAATATCATTTTTACTTCGATCCCAGACATCCGCTTCCTGTAAAGCTCATGTATTGGGGGAATGTCCTATTCCCTGCACTGACGCTGCTTTGGGCAATCGCAGGTGCTGTTTTACACAGAAAAATAGGATTTTCCCGATATCTTTGCGGGCTTCTGGCTGGTGCTGTATTGACCGCTATCCCGATTTTTTTCATCGCAGAACTGGAAAAAGCCTACTTCCTTGGATTTGACGCCCCAACTCTGAATCAATATTTGCTGTTTGGGGTTGCGGATATTTTGTTTATCATTTCCGCAGTCATTTATTTATCGAATGCGGCGCTCCTATACTGGAAGGAGTCTAAAGTGTCCTGCAAATATCACAATACGAGTTTATTTCTGTTTGGACAGCTTTCCTCTAAGCTGGCTACCAATACGAAAACGATGACGATAATTTGTGTGACCCTGACTTTTTCTATCTGCTTGTTTGTCATTGCGCCAGTTTTGACAGGATGGAGTCTGGGCTATTTGGATAGTCGGGCAGTCTATGATATTCAAATTTCAAGCCGCTACAACGATGTTTATGAAGTGGAAAATCTTCCGGATACAGACTATGGGGAAATTACTGCGTTCATAGAACAAAACAACATAGCGATAAAGGACGATTTGACTTTTTCGGAATATCTTCCCCAAAAAAGCGACTTTCACCAGCGGGTAAAGTACGATTTTCCTCCCTTGGCAATTGCACTGAAGGATTATAACGCTGTTCGGAAAATGTTGGGATATGAACCTATTATCTTACAAACGGATGAATTTGCTACCCACTGGCATCGTGCGGCAGAGGACAAGGATATTGAAAACTACATCGCTGAGCATACCTTACTGGAAACTGACGCAGGCACCCTGAAACTCAGTGAGAACGCCGTGTTTCAGGAGCCTGTGGGGGAATCCATCTATAATCTTTATACAGATGTGGTGTATATCATACCTGACGAGATAGCGCAAGTCTTGCTTCCGGTACAGAGCAACCGATTTGTGATGACCCAATATCCGCTTCCCTTCAAAACGGCAGAAATGCTGGAACAGCTTCTTGGGCGTTCTTATCCAGAAGATCCTGATAAAGACAATCTGGCAGGATACAGTACAACTGTCCATACTACGGAAGTGAACCGTATAATCGCCCTTAACTTTATCCTAAAAGCGTCCTTGATCTATGGTGCAATTGTGCTGATGGTGATGTGTCTTACCGTGCTGGCTCTTCAGCAGCTCCTAGATGCAGAAAAAAACAACTACAGATTTTCGGTTCTGCGAAAAATGGGAGTGGAAGAGAAGGACCTGCATACTTTGGTTCTAAAACAGCTTGGTGTTTGGTTTGGGATGCCGATCACAGCGGCAATCGTTGTAGCAATTATTGTGATTGGCTATTTTCTTCAAAATGTTTCTGCTGAAATCTCAGCTTATATTGGCTACGGAGCCTTGATGCGGCAAATAGGTATCATTGTCGGGATTTTCGCTTTGCTGCTGAGTTGCTATTTTCTCAGTACATGGCTGCTGTTCCAGCGTTCGATTCGCAGCAACTCCGATAGCGTAAGGTGATGGGAGGAAGATATGTACTGGAAGTTAGCAATTCAAAATATCCGCAGAAGCCTGCGGGATTATATCATTTACTTGGTGACGCTTACCTTGACTGCGGCATTGATGTACTCATTTTTGGCATTGGGCTTTTCATCAGATGTTCTTGCTATGGCAGAAAATATGTCGATGCTGACTACTGGAATTTTGCTTATGTCAGCTCTGGTTGCTTTTATGTCCTCGTTTGTAATCGGTTATGCGATCCGCTTTATGCTGGGACGACGGAAAAAGGAGTTTGCAACCTACGAACTGATTGGCATGGAAGCAAAGACAGTACGGAATTTGTTCCTTGCTGAAAACAGTATCATCGGTACAGGGGCCTTTCTGCTTGGTTCTTTGGTTGGTACAGGACTTTCCGGTTTGCTGAATCAGGTAGTAAAAAATATCTTTGAGGTGCCGCATACCTATCAGGTTTCCTTTTCTCTCCGGGCCTGGGCAGTAACATTTTTGTTTTTTGCCTTGATGTATGGTTTTGGGATGCTCCGAGCAGCAAAGATTATCCGGCATCAGAAAGTAATCGATTTGCTGTATGATAACCGCAAGAATGAAGAATACCGTTTCAAATCATTCCGCCATAGTCTTTTGGTAGTATTGCTTTCAATAGCCGCAATGGTTGCAGGCGTGATTTTGCTTGGGCGGATGCTTCAGACACAAACCAATGAAGCATTTTTGTACCTTGGCGGAGCCTGCCTGCTCATTCTGGTGGGTGTTTACGAGCTGCATCGCCAGATTCCGCTTTTGCTGCACCGATTTGCAAAACAAAATCTGCGCCATAAGTACAAAGAAGAAAATCTGTTCTTCCTGGGGCAGATTGGGCGGCGCATCCATTCTGCTGGCCGGACAATGGCTGTGGTGGCGATTCTTTTAACCATATCCCTGACAACCATGTTTGTGGGGCTTACAATGGGAGCAGGCTACAAAGCCAACATGAAAGCCTATTATCCCTATGATGCAGGCGTGGCGATTGATGCACCTTTGGAAAAATCCAGCATGGATTCCATCGTTTCCTTTACAGAGGAGCATTGTGGAGTCGAGGATTCTGTGAGCTATTATCTGTATGCGGTTCCTGAAAAACCGATCGAAGCCTTGTCCTTGTCCGACTATAACCACCTGCGTGAGATTTTGGGGCTTTTTCCTGTTTCCATGAGCGACAACGAGTTTTTGGTTCATTGTGATACATGGAACTATATGGACGGAATCCGGCAGGGCTTGAAGCAGCAGCCGGAGATCACATTAAATGGTCGAACCTTGACTATTGCAGAGACACCAATCCTGACGGAGCCGATGGAGCAGTATCAAATGGCCGGAACGAAGGGATATGTACTTGTTCTGCCGGATGAAGCAGCTTCACAATTAGTCGGAGAAAAATCCGTCTGGCAATGAAACTGGAAGATGGCGGATACCCGGAATTGAAAAGCGACTTGAAGCAATTCCTGAACAGTGGGAAATGGCAGCTGGAATTGCAGTCCGGTCAACAGCTCCCGGAAAAAGTAACGATGGGTGTTACAGTAAAGGCGTGGGGCGTTGCCAATTCGCTGACGGGATTTACAGCTATTTCGTTCTGCGGATTGTATTTAAGCATTATTTTCATCATTCTATCCTGCTCGGTTCTTGCATTCGAGCAGCTTTCTGCCATAGACAAAAACCAGAAGAATTATGCAGTCATTGACCGTTTGGGTGTACCGGGGCACAGGCAAGCCTCCCTGATACGCAGGGAACTGTCCACAGTCTTTTTGATCCCACTGCTATTCCCTCTTTTGCTGACGGTTTTGCTGATAGTAGGGGCACAGTTCTTTTTCGGAGAGGCAATCTTGCAGCAGGGACTTGTGCCTCTTTATGGTTTGGTGACGATCCTGCTATTCTGTGCAATCTACCTGACCTATTTTGGTGCAACAATGTTCTTATTCAAACGGGTTATTCTTCGGCCTGAAATGAGATAAAAATTGAATTGTTACAAAAATGAAGCAATTCCGCCTGTTTTCTTGCCGAAAAAGAAAGCGGTTAGGAGATTTCTGCAACATTTGGCCTTTATCATAGAGTAATAAATTAGAAATGCTGATACCTTACACTATGCAAAGGAGTGGATTACTATGGCAAACAAAGAAAAGCGCTTTGAAACAATCTATACACAGGGAACTTCCTTGAGTATTGTTGTAGACACCGAAACAGGTGTAAACTACCTTGTCCATGATACGGGGATTACCCCTTTGCTGGATAAAAACGGAACAGTCGTTATTACTGAAATAAACAAGTAAACTTTATATTGGCTGCAGGGTATCAGCATTCTAATTATGAATAAGGGAGGGACATATGGGAAAAATCTTTGTATTGTCGGTAACAGACCATGAAGAATACATACTTAGCAGAATTATGGAGATTATTGCAGCCGAGCCAGGATTTGACCATATTGTGTCATTTCACCCTTGTAATACTCTTGTTTTTCCGGGATTGGAGCTTCGCCTGAAGGAGAGAACGGTACACCGAAACGGCGAGTTAATTTCTATGACCCATCGGGAATTTGCGACATTGGTATACTTGGCAAACCACCCGTCCTGGGTATTTTCTGCCGGGCAGATTTATGAAGAAGTGTGGGGTGAGGATGGTGAAAACTGCGGAACAGCCGTTGCCAGCGTCATTGGTCAGATCCGCAGAAAACTGACACCGGATATGCCGAAAGCGGGTTATATCCGTACTGTTTTGGGGAGCGGATACAAATTTGAAGTTCCGCAAGGTATGGCAGAATAGAACAATCAAATATATATTAGCTGCGCACATTATGAAGCAGCCAAAAGCGGGAAACCTTTATGATGGGTCTCCTGCTTTTTGTTTTCATAAAAATAGTGTGTGATTGTTGAGAATAGGCGTCATATAGGCGTAAAGGATATGTATAAAGCAAAAAGGAGGCATTACATATGCTTATTGGCGTTGATCATGGCAACAAACAAATTAAAACGGTTCATTGCAACCCCTTTGTGTCCGGTCTTAAGCAGAGTGTCACCCGTCCCTTTGGACAGAATGTGCTGAGGTATCAGAATACCTACTATACGCTGTCTACTGAGCGGATTCCTTATCGGAAAGATAAAACGGAGGACGATCGCTTCTTTATCCTGACCCTATTTGCTCTGGCTGGTGAGATTGAAGCGAGGGGAGCATATTCCTCGGAGGTTCAGCGTATCCAACTGGCAGTAGGGTTGCCGCCGGCACACTTTGGCGCCCAGGTGGAGCGGTTTATACAATACTTTGGGCAGCGGGGAATGGTAGAATTTGAGGTGCAGGGCAAGCCGTATTCCATCTATATTGAAGATGTGGCCTGCTTTCCACAGGCATATGCAGCGGCGGCCACCATGCTTCACACGCTTGTTGAAGAGCCAAAGGCGGTAATTTTGGATATTGGTGGGTTTACTGCTGACTATCTGCTGATGAAAAACGGAGAGATTGATCTTACCTCCTGTGATTCGTTAGAAAATGGCGTGATCCTGTTGTACAATAAGGTGCGTTCAAAGGTGAATTCGGAGCTGGATCTGTTGTTGGATGAAGGAGATGTGGATGCCATACTGATGGGAAAAAAGACTCAATATCCGGATGCAGCCATACGGCTGACAGAACAGATGGCGCAGGAATTTATCAATGACCTGTTCAGCACGTTGCGGGAGCGAATGTTGGACTTGCAATATTGCAAGGTAGTATTTGTAGGCGGCGGTGCCATTCTTTTGAAGCGGCAGATCGAAACTTCGGGCAAGGTGGGAGCACCATTCTTCGTATCGAAAATCAATGCAAATGCGGATGGCTATGAGTATCTGTACCGGATTGAAACAGCAGGCAGGTGATGGTATGGGCGAGAAAAAAGAACGAGGACGGTTTACGCTGCGCTTTAATGAGGGCGATCCCATACACGAGACGGCCATTGGATTACTGGAATTGCAGAGTCCCCGCACAAAAGCGCAATATGTGGCAAATGCAGTGGTCTACTATAATGAGCACTTTGGGCAAGAGCCACAGCCGCTAAATGCTTCAATCATCAGCAAAGAAGCGGTGGTGGCTATTGTCAAAGAGATTTTGCGGCAGGAAGGTATGGGACAGGAAAAAGCAAAAGAGCAGATTCCCACAGCCAGATTGGTGGAGAAGCCTGCAGCGCCTGTGATGCTTTCGACTGCACAGGAAGTGGACGATGATCCGGAAATGGACGATAGGACACGCAGCCTGATTGCCAGTACTTTATCTGCGTTCCGCAGCAGGGGATAATCAAAAGAGGCATGGGAGCCAGTGATGCTCCTATGCCTCTTCCTGTATGGCCGCGATAAAACTGTCTAAAATATCTTCAAAATGCCTGTATTGTTTGGGCGTTAGTGTGGAAATCTTCTTCATAAGAAGAGAAGAATCTGCTTCTGTGATGACGCCTCGCAACAAATACTCGGTGCTGATGTGAAGTGCATCACAGACTTTGAGGATTGTCTCAGGCCGCATAGCCTTTTGCCCCAGTTCTGCGGTGGAGATGGTCTGTGGTGTGACATGAGCCAGCTCTGCCAGAGTTTCTTGGGTCATATTCAGTTGTTTCCTCCGGTCGAAGATCCGTTTACCCATATCTTTCAATAGATTTTCCATGCGTCACCTCCATGCTATAGTTACATTTTATCCGCTATGACATGGATTATTAAGCGGTCATGGTTGATTTATCTCGTCTATGGCAAGTATAATATGCAGAGGAGTATGACGGGAAAGGAGAACCATATGAACAGTTTTTCGTGTGTGATTACAGGCCACAGGCCGACCAGATTTAAGTTCAAATATAATGAAAAGGATAAACGCTGCCAACGGATTAAAAAGTGTCTGCAGGAGCAACTCATACGACTTTATAACCAGGGAGTACGATGCTTTTGGGTTGGAGGAGCAATGGGCGCTGATATGTGGGCAGCGGAGATACTGCTGCGCATGAAAGAACAGCAAACATATCAAGATGTGGAATTGTGCTTGGCGCTCCCTTTTGAGGGTTACGATTCAGACTGGGATGACTGGCACCGAAAGAGGATGGATTTTATTCGCAGATATGCTGAAAAGGTCTTAATACTGTGTGAAACGCCATCAAGTGAAAGCTATAAGAAACGCAATTACTATATGGTGGAGCAGGCCGGATATATGATAGCTGTCTATGATAATGCACACAATATGCGGTCTGGAACCCAGCAGGCGGTCAACTACGCCAAGAAGAAAGGACTCCAAATCATTTATATCCATCCAGATACGGCACAGGTAGCGATGGAAGATACAACTTTATGGAAAAAATAAAGGAAGAGCTCTAAAGCGGAACACTAAGAAAGATTGCAAAGTAGTGTGTCCGTTTTAGAGCTTGTTTTGTCATATAATGTCGAATGATTTTCTTTTTGCTCGAAAGCGATTCCAATGCTACTCCAAGAGTTTCCGAAAACTGTCAGTTACACTATGATTATGGCAGTGATCCCAAAACCAATGAAAACTCGATAAGTGGAGGTGGGGGTATGAGATCAGTACAGTACCCAATGAAAATCGGAAGAAGAGGGCGGTCTTTATCCTGGCAATAAGGATGGAGGCCGCCTTTTGTTTTAATTTAATAGAATAGCTGGAATAGCATTTGAAAAAAGTATTATTTCACAATTTAATAATTATTAGCAGGGCGGCAGCGTTGCGCTGCCATATCGCGAAAGAAAGGGGATGATGCAGGCCGCCTGTGTGCCGTCCGCATAACTGCGGACAGGGAGTAACGATGTTATGGAGAAAGGATTCCACGACATCGAGCAGTTCATTGCTTTCATAACTCCAGGACACACGGCTTTTCATGAACGGCTCTCAATAGGGGTGCATCGTCGAGGCAGGACAAGGGAGTTCTCTCCACATAAGGAAAAACCTCCGCCTGCTCGGACGGTATCTATTGAACTGCTCGATGCAGCAATTCAAGGAACAGCTGGTTTTGTCCATTGGTACAAAGCTGGCTGTTTTTCTCTATCACAGCCAGGTTTTGTCCGGTGCAGGTCACCGCCAGAAGCTCAGGAAATCCATCGGAATTCTTGAGACTTTTGGAGGTAAAGCCATGTGGCAACGGAACAATGGGCAGGCAGAAGATGACCTGCAATTCAGGTTTACAGCATATTTAGTTTCGGCGGTCAAGCGCCGCAGAAAAGATTATTTGATCCAGTTTTATAAGCGCAGCAGTATAGAGAGTACTGTGGAAGTGGTCTATGAGTCTGAACCCAGCTCAGAGGAAGTGGTCTTGGACAGATTACCGCTTATGGATGTCATTGAGAATGGAGCGCTTCTGGAGGCGTTGCAGAAACTCAATGAACGGGAACGCCAGATATTTCTGGCTCGAACGCTGGAGGAAGAAGATTTCGAGACTCTGGGAGCAAAGTTTGGGCTGTCCTACAAAGGGGTGGCTGCACTTTACTACAGGACGATCCAGAAAATCAGAAAGAGCATTGAAGGAGGTGACAAGAGATGAATTTTGAGTGTCTGCTCCTCAGTGCCAAGGACGGAAACGAGGATGCCATTACGGCGATCTTACAGATGTATCGACCATTGCTGCTCAAGTATGCTATTATTGACGGCGTGCTGGATGAGGATCTGTACCAGGAATTGAGCATTATTTTGTTGAAGGCGATCAAATTGTTTAAGATTTAAGTCAATGAGAAAGGCTCCGAGATCATTACGGCCTCGGAGCCTTTCTTACTGACTTAAAAGGGAGAACTGCTAAATTTATATCCACTGCCCAGTATAGTGCGGATATAGCCACCCTTTGGTGTATCCGGCGTCAACTTGCGCCGGATCTGACTGATGATACTGGCAACGGCAGTGCCGCAGCGTTCACCGTCTCTATCCCATACGGCCTCATAAATCTGGCTGGCTGAGAATACCCAGCCAGGATGACGAGCCAGATATGTAAGGACAGCAAACTCATGGTGAGTCAGAGTAACAAGTTGACCGCTGCAGGACACTGTCTGCTCCTTCAGCCGGATTTCCAGATTTGTAAAAGAAAGAATGTTGCAAGGGAGAGGAGGCGCAATATGGTTAAGCTCCGGCTCGTTTGCGATAGTTTCCATAATTTTATTGAGTATATGTTCTTCGTGGTCAGTGACGGATAATATTAAAATTCTGCCCATATTGTTCGCCTCCTTTGCTTGGGGTAAATGCGGAAAACTGCTGCGCCAGTGGCCGCCAACAGTACCAGAAGCAGCACAGCAAACAGACCGAAACTCTCATAGTAGAACAGTTCATCCCAAAATAGGAGAACATCACAGAGAGCAGTCAAGGCAACCGTCCAGCGGATGTGCCGGGCCAGTCATTGCCGGAACACCAGCACAAGGACAACGGGTGGGACGATCAGCAGCACCAGATTCAAAATCAATGTCGGGGTCAGTTCCATTGCGTCGCCTCCGTTATGCGTGCTCTTTTGTTGATAAGGTCATTGTAAAACCCAAATCTCCGCGAAATGTTACAGTGGCCAAAAAATTCCATTGAAAATCGGGGTGAAATGTTACAACGCTCGGACACTTTTATATTAGTTGGGTCTACTTCCTTAGTCTACAATCCGTAATCTCTCAACCAACGGAGTTTTTTGTAAACTGTAAAAAGCGGAAATAGTAATCATCAAAATAATCAGAACCACCACAATGCAATATACAGAAAACAATGCTAATGGAAATGTATATGACAAATAGAAAATCCCTGCACTTATCAAGCCTTTTATCAATATCTGCCCTAAAATAATTCCCAATATCAGAGTAAGTATCAAGCTCCCTATCGCCAATACACAACTTTCGCATAGTGCCATTTTTTCTGTTTGTTTCCTAGTCATACCGATGGATTGAAACATAGCGTATTCCCGCTTTTTTGTTGCTATATTTGTAATGATTGTACTTGCGAAAGTAATGATACTAAAAAGCAGCAAGAATAGTGTTACGCCTATGATAGATATTCCTACCTGCCTTATAGTAGCTTCTTTTGAAGCAATCGCTTCTTGCATAGTCGTCAGTGTTAATCCATCTGACATATCCACTAATTTCTCTAAAGATATTATGGTGTGCTCCAATCCGGTATCATTTGCCTTTACGATCAACCTGATAGAAACATCAAAAGAAGCCGAATTTTCTGTTATCAATTCAGCAGGCATTAAAAACCAGCCGCCATAAATTGCTGTATTTGAATACAGATCACCATCTAATACGCCTCCCACCGTATAAGTTTTTTGGGTGCCATCCCCAAATGTAAATTCTACTGTATCGCCTTTAGAAATACCTTCTACACCATTTACAGCAACGATCTGGTTAGATTGAACAAGCTGTTGATAATCCAAATCGCCTGATTCTCTGAATTGCTGAATAGAGGCAAAATCATTATCGGTAATAATAGAAAGTTGATCTTTGCCTGTGCTATTTTTCCCTGCCCAACTAATATCTGTTTCAACAACTTGCTTTATATTGCTAATGTTTGGAAGCTCCATTATCTTTTGTTTGAAGTTTTCAATTTCCGAAACTTTCTCACTGTATTTACCAGTAGTATCAATCACAAATTGTCCATACTGGTAGACATCTTTTTTTACAATAGATTCGGGATCAATGGAAGCGGTATATGTTGCAGCTAAGACAAATAAAAGCCCGCTTAGGCCCAAAGAAAGCACAGAAACTAAAATGCTTTTCTAGTGTGATGTTATGCTTATGATTGCCAGCCCCAAAGAAGATAATTTTCGTTTTTCTTTGTTAGTAACCTTACAATCAAAGCGTTCCATCATATATTTGCTGGAAAGGATCGGGGAAATGCTGAGGGCTATTTTTGTAGGTCTATTTAACGATACTTTTACAACGAAATTGATGATAACACTAATGATTATCCCCCAGACTACCGCAGCGATCCAATCCCAACCATCAGGTTGCAACAAATATCCAGCAAGGCCACCAATTAGTAGACCAATCGGAACCCCAATTCTACATAAAAATTTTCTTTCGTAGCGGATGATTTTCTTTGTTTGCTGCTGTGTCATTCCGACAGTACGAAGCTGCCCAAATTGCGCACCTGATTTACAACAGATAAATAGAAAACATTGTAAATTACTAAAGCACTCACAATTATAATGAAGATTGCCACCCCCATAAGAACCATGTTTTTCTGATTTAATAGTCCTCCGTTGGGCAAACTATCCATGAATAAGTCGTTTCTTCTTACATGATGAATGTCATATTTTGAAGATATATTATCGACCGCAGAAGAAAAACCATATTGCGTCATTTTTGTGGCATCAACAATGGTAATTGAAGCGTCATATCCATTTTCTGTTTCAGTTACTTTGATAGATTCGATATTTTCCTCTGAATACAACAACTCAATTTGCTGCTGGGAAAGATCATAAAAAACAACTTGTGGTTGCCCTTCTGCCATTCTATCTTTTGTAGTTTCATATCCGCTTTCAAACATAGCCAACATCATAAGTAGTGCTGTTGCAAAGACTATCGTAGCAAGCGAGAAAACTTTTTTAACTCGGTTTTTATCTATATCGTTTTTAGCAATTTTTTTCGTGATCGCACTGGTATCATTCTCAAAAGGCCATGTCATAGCCTACCACCTCCTTATTCCACAATCTTGCCGTCCTCAATGCGGACAATCCGATCTGCAAGGCGGGCTATGTCGTCATTGTGGGTAATCATCACAACAGTTTGCCGGAACTCCGCACTGGTACGCTTGATAAGCCCCAGCACCTCGGCACTGGTCTTGCTGTCAAGGTTGCCGGTCGGCTCGTCGGCCAGCACAATAGCCGGTTTGGTAATCAAGGCGCGGGCGATAGCCACACGCTGCTGCTGGCCGCCGGAAAGATTGTTCGGCATATTTTTCAGTTTATCTTCCAGTCCCAGCAGGTGAACGATCTCGTCCAAAAACTTCTGATCCACCGTGTCCCCGTCCAGCTCCACCGGCAGGACGATGTTCTCATACACATTCAAGATGGGAACAAGGTTATAGTTCTGAAAGATAAAACCGATGTTGCGGCGGCGGAAGATGGTGAGCTGTTCATCGTTCTTCTTTGCCAGTTCTTCGCCCCGGACGATCACGGTTCCGCTGGTGGGAGTGTCCAGCCCGCCCATCATGTGAAGCAGAGTGGACTTGCCGCTGCCGGAGGTTCCCACAACGGCCACAAATTCGCCATCGTTCACGGAGAAGTTTACACCATCAAGGGCGCGGGTAATGTTCGGCTCTGTGCCGTAATACTTTTTCAGATCAATCGTCTGCAAAACGCTCATACTCAAAACTCCTTTCAAGGCTTTCTGCCTGTTGATAAGGCTATTGTAAAACCCAAATGTCCGCGAAATGTTACAGCGGCTAAAAAATTTCATTGAAAATCGGGGTGAAATGTTACAACGCTCGGACATTTCAAAAAAAATTACGGCGGGCAGCCGGAAATGGCCGTCCGCCGAAACATACTACACAATCTTTTAGATAGATTGATTGTGAAATAATTTCAATCCAATCACCACATCTATCATAAGTTCCACAATGAGAATTATACTAATGGCAACATTAAAATTACATAGATTATATAATCCGATATAGATTTCACAAGTAAGAAATACAACTTGCAGACACAAATTTAAGTATGTCACTAAATGCTCGTTAGTTCTATTCCACAATCTAAACAGGAACATTGTAAAAATAGGTTTTCCCGCAAAAGCAAAAAGCACTGACAATACCGGAACCCAAAATACATAGTAAGAATCTACTGCATTGCTGGGGGATGTACCTACCCATTGAATTGCTATTTTATCAGGAACAACGAAAAATAAAACAATAGATAAAATAACATTGATTATTAAGATGATTGTTGTTGCTTTGCAAAAATTGATTTTTTTCATGGTGTTTTCTCCTGTTATAAGTGTGCTTTATTTTGTAGGGAGCATAATAGAAAATTCCGAACCCTTGCCCGGCTCCGAAACCACTTTGATATAGCCGCCCTGTCGCGTTACGATCTCGCGAGCCAGATACAGGCCAATGCCCACGCCCTGCTGTTCGTGTACTTCTTCCTCACGATAGAAGCGCCGGAAGATGGCAGCCTGATTGCTTTCGGAAATGCCCTTGCCGGTGTCGGTCACTTTGATCTCCACATACATTTCCCACAGCACCACCGACACAGCGATTTTCCCGCCCGCCGGGGTGTACTTCACCGCATTGTCCAGCAAGTTAAAGAGAGCTTCGGATGTCCACTTGCTGTCATGGGAAACGGTCAAATCCTCCGGGCAGTCCACAGACACGGCGATTTCCTTTTTCTCCGCTGCATACACGATCCCACTCATGGCCTGCGCCACGGTATCAAAGAGGCGACCCGGTTTCTTGTCCAACTGGATCACGCCTGTTTCCAGACGGGAGGTTTTCACAAGGGCCTGAAAGAGAAAGTCCAGCTTATCCGTCTGGCTGCGGATTCCCCGGATAAAGTCGGTGCGCTCCGCCTCGGTCATGGGCTTTTCCAGCAGGGTGTCCGTCGCCATTTTCAGATTGCTTACCGGCGTCTTTACCTGATGGGAAATATCCGATACAAGGGTCTGTAACTCCTGCCGTTCCTCGTCCACCCGGCGGCGGTTCTCCTGCATGATCTGATAAAGCCTTGCCAGCCGGTGTCCGATTCTGGCAAGCTGGGTTTCGCTGTCCTCTGGCCGCTGGGGTGCTTCATTTCCGGCGATCATGTGGTCTAAGGTCTGGCACAGGTCAGCGGTAAACTGCGACAGCCGCTTTCCAAACGCCTGCGTCAGTACAAAAATCCCCACAAGGGCGCACAGCAGCAGCGCCCCGCCCGTCAGCAGCACCGCCGTCTGTTTTGTCACAAAAAACAGGGCTATGGTGATCCCGGACATGGAGAGGACAAGCCCTATTGTCACCCGGCCAAACAGCCGCTTTACCGATAGGTTTTGAAACTTCATTTTGCCTCGCCTCCCGTCCATTGATAGCCCATGCCGTAAACGGTCTTGATGTAGGGTGCGCCGCCGTCGGCTTCAATCTTGCTGCGAATCCGGCTGATGGAGGTTGTCAGGGTGTGTTCGTCTACAAACCTCTCGTCTATATCCCACAGCTTTTCCAAAAGCTGCACACGGGTCAGCACTTGCCGGGGATTTTTGCGGAACAGGTTCAACATTTTGTACTCCATCTGGGATAGGGTCAGTGGCTTTCCGTTCAGGGAAGCGGTCTGCTCCGAGAAGTCCAGAAACAGCCGCCCGTCGTCGTAAATGTCCTTGGCCGGTTTATGGTGTTCCAGCATGGCGAACATGGCTTTGATTTTCCGCTGCAAGGCCCCAATCACAAAAGGCTTTGTGATGTAGTCCACCGCGCCCACCTCATAGCCCCGTATCTGGTTGCTCTCCTGATCGTTGGCGGTCAGGAAAATTAGGATGGTGTCCAGGTGCCGGGGCTTTATCAGCTTGCACAGTTCAAAACCATTCCCGTCCGGCAGGTTGATGTCCAGCAACACTAAATCAAATTCCCGCTGGCGGATGGCTTCGGCTGCGGTTCTGGCATTTAGGGCAGAAGTCACGCCGTAGCCGTCTGCGGTCAGATTATAGGCCAACATCTTATTCAAAAAACTGTCGTCCTCGACAATTAAAATCTGCTTCATATCCTCACTTCCTTTTCTTTTTTAGTTTTTTATAAATAATTCCTGGAAAAATAATGCTGAACAATAATAAAAATACCATCAACGCAATCATTTCTTTTACCGGATAGCGGAAAGCGAAATAGGAAATCTGCATTTTCATATACCACTGCATGATACCAATCCCTAAATTTCCAAAACTCATAAGCAATCCACATAACAGTAACCAATAGAAAAGACCCTCTGTTACAAACATTCGATATTCTTGTTTTTTTGTCATCCCTACACGTTCCAGGATTTTACACTCCCATTGCCGAAGCATAATATCCGATATTCTTGTATTTGCGAAATTCATAATTCCTATAAATATTAAAATTCCACTAATACTCATAAGTAGCCATCTACTTGTCTGAATATAGTTCTGCTCCTTTAGCAAACGTTCTGATTTAGAATCTAAATAAAACAAGTTCAATTTATCAGCGTGTCCATATTTTGATTGAAATTCCATATTATAATTGCGAATCATCTGATTCAGTCTTTCTCGGATAACTGACTCCTGATTTTTGTCAACATTAAATTGTATTTCAAAAATTTGTGGTGTTAATTTTTCTACCAGCCAATCATATGTAGTCTCTGTTACCAATAGGATATTTATATTTTTACCATCCCAGCACAATTTCATCTCTGGGAAATCATCCTCTGTTATATCCAGATAACCACAATTTACTAATTTCTCAGGAACTAAACTGCTCATTTCCGTACCAACCGGAACCAGATCATAAAATTCCATCTCTGTTCCTATATAATCCTGCACTTCTCCTGCTATATAATCTGACATCCTATGATCATGTAGCACGATTGTTCCATGATTATTTTGAAACTGCTCCCAATTTACTAGCTTATCATTTTTCTGAATAAAGTCTTTTAGTTCTTCCTGCTCCCCGATACTAACTGTCTGAATTACCGTGGATATTTTATCTCCATCGATTAGAATCTTTATATTCTCCTTGCCATTTTTTCCGACGATCGGATAAAATCCTTTAATGTTTTCTACTGAATGAAGTTCGTTTCCTATGGTCGTTTCAATATCATTCATAAGGGACTTCGGAAAAAACTTCATATTCTTTGTGTCCGGTGATGATTCAATTAAATAATTGCAAGCTTCCTCTGTAATTCCTATTTGGAAGTCCGGCTCTTTACTATAATAATTCTGTAAATCCACTCCGTTCACAATTACCGCAGAACATAATGCCAATTCGCACCCAAGCCATAATGACAAACTTGTTATCCCAAATGTTTTTTTATTCCGAAATAAATATTTCTTTGCAAGATAAATTTCAGGATGTTTTCCCCAGCAGCGGAATTTCTTTATCTTCGGTTTCTTCCTGCTTTTATGATAAGTAACCGCCTCCGTATATTTCATACACTCCAACGGACTTAATTTTCTCATTTTTCTTTTCAGACATTCCACTGCCACTCCCAACGTGAAAATCACAAGAACAATCGCTAGGATAAGAAGTTTGGGTTGAAAGAAAACCATTCTTTCTAATTTCCATGTATTCTCTGCATACATTTTTTCTAATAACAATGGCATAATACCCCATATAAACATTCCCCCTAAAACTGCTCCAGCGATACTTCCCGTAAGTCCTATTTTTAGCATCTCACGATTCATAACTTTAATATTCTGCTTTTGTTCCACACCAATTACTTGTAAAAGGCCATAACGTTGTAAATCTTTTTCCAGCGAAATATTTAGGATATTGTAAATAAACAAAAACATAGAAAGTAAAACCATAACCGAAAAAAAGACTGCAAATCCATAACTTCCCATCATTTCACTTATTGCCCGATATTCTGCTGGGTTCATACTTACAATTCTCTGTCCCTCATTCAACTTTATGTTATTTGTCAGCATATGTTCTATTTGCGAACCACTGGAATATTTCTTTGTATGATCTATTAAAATCCTACATGGCTCCCATTGAAGCCCATTCTTCTCCATTGATTTCTCTGATATAAAAGCCACAGAAGCACCGGAGGTTTGATTTTGATACTCTGTAAAATACCCAGAAAGTAAAAAGTTCTGCATACCGGTTCCACTGGTATTGAAAATGTCATTCCAATAAAAATCCAGTTCAATTTCCATGCCCACTTCGGGATTCTTGATTCCAAGATATTGCAGAGTTTTCGTAGAAAGCATAATTTCATTTTCTTTTTCTGGATAGGTCCCTACCACATTTGTAAATGCAGGACGTATCATTTTTTCAAATCCGGTCACATCTGTAATGACGCAATCACAATATTTTATGGAATCATCTAATAATTTTCCTGCAAACTTTTCTTTCCCAATGCTTTCTATGCATGGTAGCTGTGTAAGCTGTTGTGTCATATCCGCTGTACCATTTTCAATATAGGTCGATACAGCCATACCATCGGCTTTCATATTTTTCTGAATATCAATCTCCATCTTCCCATAGATTAAAGAGAACACACTAAAAATCACGCCTACAGTAATTGTAATTACGATAAACAGTAGACGATTTCTGTTTTGATTCTTTTTCCTGGAAGCATCCATAAGCACTCTTTCAGCCGACTGATTACAATCGTAATTCTCCATCCTATACAACCCTCCCATCTTTCATCTGAATAATCCGATCTGCCATAGCTGCTATTCTTTCATCATGTGTAACGATAATCATTGTCTGGCTATATTTTTTACACATCTTTTTCAAAAATTTCATAACGGATATACTGGTTGTAGAATCTAAATTTCCTGTCAACTCGTCTCCCAAAAGTATGGTAGGATGTGTATAAATAGCTCTGGCGATTGCGACCCGCTGCTGTTGTCCACCAGATAAAGTCATAGGATTTTGTAATAGTTTTTCCTCAATTTCCAGTTCTTCAGCTATCCGCATTACTTCTTTTTTACTGATATTTCTTTCCATAAGTTTGGCAGGTAAAACTATATTTTCAAATACATTCATCTCTGGGATTAAATTAAAATTTTGAAAAATAAACCCAATATGCCATCTTCTGAAGGAACTCCTTTCCTCCATAGATAACTGTGTAATATCTACATCATTGATATAGACACATCCGTGTGTGGGATTTTCCAAACCACCTAGTAAATTGAGCAACGTGGTCTTTCCGCAACCTGAACTTCCCATAATAGCTACAAATTCATTTTCTTCAACTGTGAAAGATATATCATCAACTGCTCTTAAATAGTGTTCTCCATTAGAATATTCTTTTGTTAAAGATACTGTCTTTACTGCTGCCATATCAATCCCCCCTTATCTTTTTCAGATAGTATAACAGGCAAATGTCCGCGAAATGTTACAGCGGACGGATTTTTTCAAAAAATCTATCAGCAAAATATAGCTCTATTAAAAAGCAGCACTAAAGAAGATATTTTCATATTCCTCCCGGTGCTGTTTATATATTATTTTAGCTTATCCTTATTATCTTCTTGTTTCTTTTTATCCCGATATTTCCGTATGAGTTTATTACGGATAGGAACGCCAACACCAATCAAAAGCACAACTGCCAAAATTGTGAAATCCATACAATCACCTCACATTTCCTTATTCTTCATAACCCGAATGGACAAGAAGATTGAAACCGCATACATCACGACAATAGCAAAAACCGCAAGCAACACAAGAAGTATCGGAGAAGATTCAACGACTGAAATAATTGAGTTCCCGATAGCTGGCATTTTAGAGAGAAGAAGTAAAGTCACCAAAAAACCGGCCACTGGAATATACATAAATACCCGTCCTTTGATTGAGCCGTACTTGTAATATCCCGGAATCTGGAACACGGTATAGAGTGCAAATAAGAATACTCCTGCAATAGCGGCAGTTACAATATCAAATACGCCAACTGTTTCACCCAGCACTTTCAAGACAAGCGGCTGTGCAATCAAAGAAATAATCAAGGAAAGAAGCCCCATTGCAAGGACGAAAACATAGCGTCCGATCACAAGCTCACTTTTACGAACAGGTAAAATACCAAACAGACGATCCATACTGTTTTTTTCTGTGATGGAAAAGGTATATCCCGTCGTCATGGCAATAAAGCACATAGCAAATGATACCCCTGTCAGCAAAGAACGATTGATTGCGGCAAACACAATCGGCAGAAGCAGGGTGAAACAAATTGTCTTAAAATAGGGTTTTACCAATGCAATATCTAATTTTGTGGATTTCAAAATATTACTCATAATCGTCACCTTTCTTGCTTGTAAACACTACAATTTCATCAATGGTGGCAGGCTCAATGGTCAGGTTAGGGAAACCGCTAATATCTTCGGTTTTCATCAGCGCCTCAAATCCCGTAGGGAATGTACGAATACCAGCCGCCTTATTTTTCAGATCATCGGACAGTTCCTCAATTCCACCTTTTACAATGCGGAACATATCTACAAAATCATCTTTGCTGCCAGTAAAGTACAGCTCGCCATAACTGATGTAGGTAATATAATCGGCTGCACGCTCCAAATCGCCTGTGATATGGGTGGAGAACAAAACACTATGCTCACCATCTTCAATATACTCTGAAAGAATTTTCAAAAGTTCATCTCTGGAAACCGGGTCAAGTCCACTGGTCGGTTCGTCGAGGATCAGCAGTTTGGCGTCGTATGAAAACGCACAGGCAAGCATTAACTTCATCTGCATACCTTTGGAAAGTTCTTTTACCTTTTTGGTTGGTGCAATGTGAAATTTCCGTAACATATCCGCAAATTTCTGGCTGTCCCAATTTGGATAAAATACCGAAATGGATTTTTCAACCTGCGACACTTTCCAATCATCACTGAAATAATTTGTATCGAAAACAACGCCCAGCTCTGATTTTACTTTTTGTTCTTCTGCGATATTATCCAGCCCCATCACTTTGACTGTACCGCCGGTGCGCTTGAGCATATTCAAAATCAGTTTGATTGTCGTTGTTTTGCCAGAACCATTCGGGCCGATCAAGCCCATAATATATCCCTTTGGCAAAGTAAAGCTGATATTATGAAGTTGAAAAGAATCAAAAGATTTTGAAAGATTCGTTACCTCTAAATAATTAGTCATCTGTTTTTACCTCCGTTAAAATGTCCAAAAGGCGATGTAATTCCTCTGTGGATAGATTTGCCATTCTTGCAGCTTTTATTGCTTCGGTGAGATTGTTTTCTACTTTGCAAATAAGCTGCTCCTTAATCAGTTCTGAACCAGACCCCATTACGAAAC
Organism: Coprococcus sp. AM100_B19A; assembly: GCF_027662015.1. Taxonomy (NCBI): domain Bacteria; kingdom Bacillati; phylum Bacillota; class Clostridia; order Lachnospirales; family Lachnospiraceae; genus Coprococcus; species Coprococcus sp. AM100_B19A. The sequence continues at coordinate 50,774 of NZ_JAQDKN010000006.1, read as the reverse complement.
ATCCACGCCCCTGCACATTTTTAACAAAGCCCTCTTGCTCTAATTCTGTGTATGCCTTTGTCACTGTTAAGACGCTGATCTTTAAGTCTTTGGCAAGTGTTCTAAGGGAGGGCAAAGTTTCTTCGGCTTGAAGCTCGCCAGATAAAATAGCCGCCTTGATCTGCTGTTTAATCTGCTCGTATATGGGGACGCCAGATACATTTGAAATAATCAGTTTCATTGCTGCATCCTCCGTGTGTTTTAACTGTTATGCTGTTGTGCATAACAGTATAACACAAGTGAGGATAAGATGTCAATACATGGGGCTAAACTACTGGTAAACTACTGGCAAGCAATGCAATCTTACGTAAGATTGCGTATTTAGCAGAAATCCCGTTTCCGGAATTCCTGCTAATGCTTGTTGGTGACATATCCCCAAACCCCTGAGATCATTGCCGGTGGCAATGGCTGCGCGTTCCGTTGGAACGCTGAAAACCAAAAGCAGACAAATCTTATTGACGGGATTTTTCTGTGCTGCGCTGCGGTTGTGGTGGGGAAGAAATCTCTAATAGATATTCCACATTGGCCCGAACATTATGAAGTTCTTTCATATCATTTTTGGCCTGCTTATAGGCAGAATAGGCTTTCCGTTTTTGTTCCAGAAGATCGGTGTATTCCTCTCGGAGAGATTTGACAGAGGGGAGCTTTTTGATTCCCAGTTCGTCAAAATGATTCTTCGCTGTCTGGTGCAGTAAGATTTCCGCCTCATGTGCAACACGGAATTAAAAGGCTGAGCGCCAGCGGAAAAGATACCTCCTGTCTACGCATTTAGGGCGTTAAAAGTCCACGGAAATCAAGGGTTTTTCAGCCTATTAGCTGATCTACATAGGTAATTAGAGGGTGCAGATGTTTCAGGCGAAACATCTCAAATAACTTATCTGAACTTACCCATTGAACATCTACAACTTCTGTTTCCTGTAAACGCATTTCTTCAATCTTTATATCCCTATGAAACAGCCAAACATCGTAAAAATCCTGCACATTTTCCCGTCTGGTCTGATAAATCAATTTTTCACTTCCGGGAGTAAGCAGTATTCCTAATTCTTCTTTTACCTCTCGGATTGCTCCTTGCAAGCTGGTTTCCCCGGAAAGTACAGAACCACCCGTACATTCCCAATAAAGAGGGTATTGCTTTTTCGGATGCCGCTGTGATAAAAGATACTGCCCCTGCTGATTGACGATCCATGCACTCACAGATAAATGATACAGCCCTTTGGGTATGATTTCTCCACGGCACACTGTTATTCCAGACTTTTCCCGTTTTGCATTATATAAATCCCATTTTTCCATTTTCATGCCTCTTTGTGTGGGATCGGTGCTTGCCGAAAATCAAGTAAGTAAATATCAGCAATCCTTTCTATCTCTGCACGCTGATCTGCGGAATACTTATCATAAATCCCACCTGCTAACATACGGGCTGCCTTTGCGCTTTTAATTGCTGGAAGTACATCATCAAACACAATGCAGTGTTCAGGTGCGACCCCTAATTTTTTTGCAGCCAATTCAAAGACATCCGAATATTCTTTTCCCCGCTGCACCTCATCTGTTGAACATAAGGCGTCAAATAATTCTAAAATCGAATTGTTCTTTAAGCATGGCATATAGAGCTTTTCCGGCAACCCCGTAGCAACTGCAAGTTTTATTCCATGTTCTTTTAAGCGCAGAAGATAATCAAGGGCATGGGGCAGCAGACCGACATGGTTGCTGTATTCCTCGACCGCCATATTATTCCATTCCTCAATAATTCCCTCTACCGTTTCCTGCAATCCAAAAAGATCAATGGTGTATTGTGCGGCTTCCTCAAAACTCCTTGCACATATTTCAGTTACATAATTTTCCGGGACGGGAAGCTTTCTCTTTTTCAAAAACTGAATATCTATATGCTCCCATACATCCATTGAATCCAGAATTGTTCCATCTAAATCAAAGATTGCCGCATTAAAATCCATTTTTCTTTTCCTTTCCGCAAAATAAATCTTTCAGTTCCGCAGCAGCAGCTTTTATATCAGACTGCGCTATAATGGCAGATACAACAGCCAGCCCGTCAATTCCCATGGGCTTGAAACGCCCTGCATTTCCCTTATTGATACCGCCAATAACAACTATCGGCAAAGAAACGGCTGCGCGGATTTTCTGTAATTCTTCCATTGATACAGAATCAGCGTCGGTTTTAGTTCCAGTAGGGAACATTGCGCCAACTCCCAAATAATCTGCACCATCCTGTTGTGCCTGTATTGCTTCTGCAATGGAAGATGCGGATACTCCCAACAGCATATTTTCCCCAATTACTTTGCGGACGGCAGCCGCAGGTAAATCATGCTGTCCAATATGTACCCCCGTAGCCTGCACAGCCATTGCAATATCTATCCGGTCGTTTATGATAAGGGGAATATGGTATTTATCCGTAACCTGTTTCACGGCAACAGCCTGATTGTAAAATTCTAATGAGGACAATTCTTTTTCTCGGAGTTGTATCATTGTGCAGCCTCCTAAAATTGCCTGTTCCACCGCTTCTGTCAGGCTATCGCAGCTCATTAGTTGACGATCAGTAACAAGATAAAGTGTATAATCAAAGTTCATTTTGCACCTGCCTATTCTTTAGATAAACCATGCTGATACAATTCGTAGAAATGGTGCGTCGGGCCACAGCCTTTCCCAATCGCAAGAGAGTGTTCGATTGCCATTGTGACATATGCCTTTGCAGATTCGACTGCAAGCGGAACACTTTTTCCCTTTGCAAGCTGGGAAGCGATTGCAGAAGAAAAGGTACAGCCTGTCCCATGAGTATTTTTCGTATCAATGTGGGATGTTTCAAAATGGTAGAAATTTTCTCCATTAAATAGGACATCAACAGCATTTCCTATATGATGTCCACCCTTGACAACAATCGCCTTACAACCCATGGCATATATTTTTCTTGCGGCAGCCTCCATATCTGAAACTGTGGAAATCTGCATATCTGCTATTTTCTCTGCCTCTGGAATATTCGGAGTAAGTACATCGGCCAGTGGAATTACTGTGTCTATCAAGGTGGAAACCGCCGTAGGATTCATCAATGGGCAGCCATTTTTGGCATACATAACCGGGTCGATTACGACATTTTGGGGCTTATATTGTAATAGTTTCTTTGCCACCGCTTTCATACATTCTGGTGTAGAAAGCATACCGATTTTTACTGCGTCCACTTCAATATCTTCAAATACGGCGTCAATCTGTTTTTCAATCATATCCGGGGTAATATCTTGGATGTCGATAACACGGCTGGTGTTCTCTGCAACAACAGAAACAATAACACTCATTCCAAATACACCGTGAGCAGAAAAAGTTTTCAAATCAGCCTGAATACCTGCACCTCCGCTGCAATCTGATCCGGCAATGGACAATACTTTTTTCATTTTGCATTTTCCTCCATTCTCTCGTTCCGATAGGCCATCTTCCAAAAAGCAAGCTCTAACAAACTTGCTTTTTCAAAAATATCAGCCAGATACTTTTTATTTGCTACTGATAACCCGGCACATTTATGCTCTGCAAAAGCAGACCATTCTTTGCAGCTTTCTGCATATTGTTCATCCGCATAATCTTTGATAAAGTCCCAATATCTTGACTGTCTGCTTGTAGGAACAGCCGCCAATTTGCGGAATATATAGCTGTAACTTAGCATACAGGGAAGAACCGCCATTAAAATTTCTTCATTCTTTCCATGTGACGCAATCTCAAACATGAAATCAATGTAATTTTGATTTTCAGGCAGAGGAGCGATCAGTTCAATATCATTATCCGTCATGCAAAACTGCTTTAGATAATCCAGACGCACTTCTGATTCCGTATCATTTACAAAATTCAGCATGGAATAGTAAAGCTGAATTTCTCTTAATGTATCAGCATGAAAAATTGCCTTGCCGTATATACGGGCATAGTTTTTCAGATAGATACTATCCTGAATCATATATCTCTTGAACTTTTCAAGAGGTAGCTTTCCAGTTTGCACTTCCTGCACAAATGGGGTAGCTGCACATTCTTCCCAAATGGGGATGTTGCGGGTTAAAATGTCTTTCATAAATGCCATGTTTGTTCCTCCTAAAATAAAAAAATAGAGCCTCTAAAACAATTAGAAGCTCTTTCAGACGCAATACGAGCGTAAGAAATTGCTTCCCTACGCCGGTATTAGCCGACAGGTCCAGAGGTCAGGTCTTACCTTTTTCAACTTGTTCAGTTCCCTCGCAAACACATATCATATCTTATTCAATTAAAAAAGGACATTCCCAAAACAGAGAATGTCCAAAAAATACGAATCTGTATTCTTTAGCTCCCTGCGTTGGTATTAGCCAACAGGTTCAAAGGGTCAGGTTTTAACCTTCTCAACTACAAGGTAGTCCCCCTGCTTGAATATCATTATAGTTAGAAAGTCCCCAAAAGTCAAGTCTACGCATTTAGGACGGTAAAAGTCCACGGAAATCAAAGGTTTTTCCGCATGGTCGGCTAGATAAAGTTATCCTGTTCCCCTCAAAACGAGGTTCTAAATGCGGGAAAACGGACAAAAAAGGAGAGACAGATGTGGAGGATTTGACACCTTTTCGCCGACGTTTTTTATCACTGGGTTACAGTAAGGGGCTAATGTATCCTAAAATAATAGCTTTGTTTTATCCCTCAATAGAATTTGTGGCATCTAATTTTTCATAAATATTTTGGATATGATTATGGTGCGGTATATAAAGAGAGAAAAACGCACCGAATACAGAGCCGATAGGCATACTGTATCCGGTGCGTTGTAAATTTTTAACCTTTCAGATAGTAATGCACATAGGCATTATAATCTCGATGCCGGGTGACTAACCGCAGCCAGATATAAAAGTGGGCAGTTTCCGAATACAAATTGAATTCGGTGGGCTCGCTGGTGGGCTGGGCGTACCCTCGGCAGAACCGTGTCAGGGTATCCAAATTCAGAAACTCCGGCAGTTGGAACAGCGCATTCTGGAAAGCATCAATTTCACGGGCAACTTCCAGAACAGGCGTATCCTTTTGGCACTGATGCCAGGTGGTCCACCATTTCCATCCGTCATAATCAGAACGGGAATAGGCTATCTCGCTGGCAGGACGGGAGCCCTGCTGAAACAGATCTTCAAAGGTGCAGGAAGTAGTCAGCAACGGATTTTCAAAGTCGGTCTGCTGCTGGCTCAAACCGTTTTTGACAGCTGCCCATTCTGTTAGAGGGAGTGGGCAACGGTTGGCATCACGCAGGGCTTCATCCATACCGCACGCCTCGCAGATATGGACATCTGCATAGCGGCTCAGGGCGTTGATGACCAGCCTGCAATCCAGCGGCTGACCACACCGAAGACACAGGGGTGGTTGCTCCGCCTCTGGGGTAAACAGCAGTTTGTCCTGCTGCCACATGGTTTCCAACAGGGATTTGGGATAGATACGGATCTTCATGATGATGTCCTCCTATTTTATCGTGTTTAATATTCGTACCGTTTCCTTCGGTCTTCAGACCAGGGAGGGTAAACACGCAGCTCATCCTGGAACATGGTCATCAGATCGCCTGCCATGTCCTCTTTGCGCCGATAGATGCACTGCTTCTCCGTACCATCGGCATAGCGGATGATAGTCTGGAGTGCGGGACCTTTCTGTGTGAAGATGAATTTGCGGCCATGAGAAGGATCAGATGCCTCAATCCAGAGGGGCAGGGTGGAGGAACTCCCATCCAGACACCGCCAGCCGCTGTAATCGGTGTAGCTGAACCCGTTGATTTCCCGCGCCAGTCTGCGCAGGGCAATATACAGCCGCTCAAAGTGGCACCCCAGTTCGCCTTTCTGATGCCGGATGTAGAGGGTGTGCCCCTCATGATCCAGGGCATCCAGTTCTTTGCCATAAAACAGGTATTCAGGGTAAAGACAGCCATCCGATTCAAGAATTTGTCCAGTGGGTTCCGCAAGGTGATTGTCTGACAGCCAGGCCGGAAAAAGTCCGTCTGCGGCTTTTATATTGATGAAAGCGCAGTGGTCGGGCCGGATTCCGGTTAAGTTGGTGGTAAGGGTTTCCCACAAAATCAGGATGCCATGATCCTTTTCATAAAGCTTGATGGCGAGATTGCCGTTGGGATATGTACTGATTTTCAAAGTAAGCTGGGCTCGGTGTTCGCCCAGCGTAAATGCGAGAGTATTCATAAGCGTTTTCCTCCAAAGAAGCACCGGACGCCTGCAAAAATGCAGATTGCCGGTGCTTCTTAGTGTGTTCTGGACAAGGAAACCGGAGCAGGGAGAGGAATGCAGTTCCTCTCTGGTCATCGTCAGCTACACAGCCAAAGTCTTTGACTCGAACTGATAGCGCAGAACCTGAGCCAGCTTTGTCCTGTTTTCACAAGTAATGCGATAGGTAGGGCCATAGTTACGCCTCTGTTCATCCATCCTTCGAATGGAAATGCTAAATCGGGTGCCCTCCTGGGTGATCCACAGACGCCTGCCCGTGGCAGCATCTTCAGCAATAATCCATAAAGGGTACTGCATGGTCATGTAGGTCTGGGGGTAAGCACGCCAGCCGCTGCGGTCATGGTAACAGAAACCGGGGGTAGCCTGCCGCCTTTCATTCAGTACATCATAAACTGCCTTATATTTCATGCACTGCACCGCCTTTCAAAGTTTTTCAGGTAGCCTGCATACCCTTCCGGGTCCAGCTCCTGTAGCCGGTTGGCACGAAAACGATATTCAGGATAGGTGCAGAACCCACTCTGCATGGTGCGACCGGTTGGGATAGCCAGACCATGTCGGACGAGCCAGGTGGGAAATTCCGAATCGGCATTGGTGTCGATAAAGGCATGGTCTTTTTGCCGTTGGCCGGGCAGGTTGACGGTGAGAGTCGCCCAGGGTTCCGGGTCACCGCTTTCCCATGTCACCATTTGTATGGCAAGGTTTCCATTCAGGTAGGAAGTCACCTGCAGCTGGATGGGGTGCGTGGCACCAAATTTCTTGTAAGGCAAGGTAACAGGTGCAGCATCGGTATCAGGCTCTCCGTCCTCTACGCCCAGTTCCCAACTAAGGGACAAAATCTGGCTCTGGCTCAGCGTGCGGGTATATTTCTTTGCGTATTTTGGCCTGAAGAGCAGGGTACCGTCCTGCAGGAGCAGCTTTCCTTCTTTTTGGTCCTGAATACAGCGCAGGCCATGCAGACGGGGCTTTGCGCGCTCCACCGCATCGTGGATCTTCGGATGGTCAAACCATATGGAACACTGTACGGCTACATGGAGATGGGGATGCTCCTGAAAGCGTGAGCATAGGAGCTCCAGCACCTGTTGACAGACTTTTCTTCGTTTCTCCAGCGTCTGACGCTCGTTAAAGGTCAGCGTGAAATACGAGAAATCCCGTTCGGATGCGTCTGCGGCGCCGTTAAAGGGATTACACCAGAAGTACAGATCCCATCGGTCGCTGCCATAGGACACAGGGATATTTTCGTCATACTGGTAGCAGACAAAGTCCTGTGCGATGGCTTCCATGACGGGTTTCATTGCTGCGCTGCTCTCAAAACTTGCCTGACGGATATACTGCTCCCATTCTTCGCGGGTGTGGCTGTCATAAAACTGTTTGTTGGCTGCTGCCTCTGCTTCGGTGCATAGGGACTGCAGGCGCAGGGAGTGGACGTCTTCTTTGGCATAGCCTTTTTCAAACCATCTGGTATCAATATTCATATGAGAACGATCTTCATGAATTTTCATTTTGCATCCTCCTTGTGTATAGTTGCTACATTTTTTGACTCAGTGTGGTCATTGGTCTTTCCAGTCATAGAGCCGACCATTTCTTTCAGACTGGCGATATACTGTTTCCATGCCTGCCTGGATTCTTCAGCACGCTTCAACTCGGCAAGCTGTTCTTCCGGCGACAGGGCTTCAAACTCGCATTGGCGGCAGTCTCTATCAATATCCTGAAAGATGCGGTTCAGAATGGAGAGAGCCAGCTCTGTAACAGTGGGGCTGTGTTCATCAAGTGCCTTGCGGCCCTGACGGAACAATTCCAGATAGCGCTCATACTGCCGTTCGCTGATGAATTCCCAGCCGTAGGCTTCCTGGATGTCACTTTCGCTATGGTATTGCATAGCTGCTTCAAATTCTGCCTCGCGGTCTGCGGCTTCCTTTTCGATGTGCCGCCTGAGCTTGGCGCGGATGCGCTCCAAGTCTTTGAGCAAAAGCTTGCAGGCTTTGGCCTCCATGAGATAACCGTGTGCTTCGCTGTTTAGATATTGCTGAGATGTCTTTTTCATGCGGCAGCTTCCTCCTTGAATTTGGATTGAACAAAGAGCAGGAACCCTTTGCTGGTATCCTCCAGAAGCTGCCATGTACCATCCCGCCAGACACAGGCGGTTGCATCATTGTAGACTTCCGGCGTCTTGGGCGGGTCGTCAAAGCATTCCGGCGTCACATAAAGGCACATATGTCCCATATAGAAGGGCTGCAGAGCAGCTTCTATCTCTTTGCGCAGGGCAAGGGCGAGTGATTCGATCTCGTCAATATCCTGACGCTGAAAGGTAGCATCTGAAATCTGTTTGAGCCGCTTGGTTTGCTTCACAGCTGTATCGATATAGGGTACAGCCTCATCAAAGTATTTGTGTTTGATCCGCATACCGTCAAATACCAGAAAGCGGGTATAGGCGGTAGCGGCTTTACAGATGTCTTGCCGCAGGGCATCAAATGGTTTTTTGTACTTGGTTTTCAGCACCTCCATGGATACGACCTGCAGATTGCGCCGCAGGGTTTCCAGATGGTTCACTAAAGTGGTGCGTAGTTCATCTCGTTCCATAGGCATCCTCCGTGGGTAGCTTCCGGGCGGCTATCCGCGCCGGAAGTGGCGGCAGTGCTTATGCACATTGGCGTGGATAAACGCAAAGCTCTTGCAGGCCAGCAATCGGTTCCGTTCTCTGGAAGATTGCCGGGCAACGCTTGCATGATACTTTTTAACAGATGTTTTTATAGGGTTATTCGAGTTCAGGTTCCCAAGGGGTATCTTCCTCATAAGGCGCAGCCTCCTTTTTATTGTCAGCGGACTTGTTGGCAGCCTGTACTGTCAGCAGAAGGGCATCTTCCCCGACATCGCTGCTGTGGGACTTTTTGGCTCGTTTCTTTTTGCATCTTTCCACGGCTTTGTCATAGTCGTAGCCGATACCAGCTTGCAGCTTATCCGCAATTTTACGAAGCTTTTCGGCATGGTACTCATAGGTAGCACGATGGAATCCAGTCAGCTCCCACTGATCGCACACCGATTCCAAAAGCCGGACATAGTCCCGCAGTGCATTGACTGTTTTGTAGATATCGCCATGGCAGGTAGTAAAGGTATGGACGCCATCAAGATCCCGAAAGCAAAAAATCAGTTCTTCCCCCAAAAACTGTTCCAGTTGGACTGATTGTGCGATCATTGGCCGAAAAGATTCCTGGGGCAGTTCGGGCAGTCTGTTCTCATCCATTGCTATCCTCCTCATGTTCCGGTATTGGCGGCTGTGGGCCTAAGCCTGCCGCAAACATCTGCACAGCGGTACGGTAACCAGAGGCGTATGCCTGCTCCAATACAGCAGAATTGCGGCATTGTACCGCAGTCTGATACTGTTCAAAAGCGATGGACGCCTCGCTGGAGAGCAGCGGAAGCAGAGCTTTTTCTTTCTGTTGTACTGTCTGGTTAAAAGGTGTGAGGCGTTTATCGGGCTTGAACACATCTGCTTCATATTCGCCGTAATAGAGCGAAGTGAGAAAGCGTGGGTCTGCCGGAAAGGATATAGCAGATGGTGCAGGGCGGGAAAGCGCCGCCGCAATGTCTTTGAGTGTGTTAATCAGTGCGGGGAGCTGAACATTAAAAAATCTTTGCCCCATTGCTGTTTCGTGTAAATTCATAAAATAAGGCCCCCTTTCTAAAAGCCATTTGCCTTTTACTGTTCCCCGGCAATCCGGTGCAGGTCTGCTAACAGGTGTCGGTTATTCTGCTCATACTGAGGCTGAAAAGGCTGGTCTAAATCAAAATTGTAATAGCGGTAGTAGAGTACCTTGAATACAATGCCTTGCCGCATGGCAGGGTCAATGGCGCGCATCAGTTTGCCCAGTTCGGTGGCAATCTCATATTCCCGCTTTACATATTCTTTGTCTTCCCTCTTAAAATTCTGATACAACCAGTCCTTGACGGATACCCGGCTGCCGGTAAAGTGGCTCCGGTGCCGGTCCAGACACAGGCAGTATTCAAAATCACGGCCACGCTCCCCTGGACCTACGGTAAGAGGATAGATACGGCAGGTACGGGTACGGGCAGGGTAGACGGAACAGCGCCCATCCATAAGGAAGATACAGGAGCCGTTTGGGGCTTTTGTCTTGAGCATATAGATAGGGAAGCCTTCTTCGGTCAGAGGTTCCGGATCGCAGTAGCGGAACAGGAAATCCTCTATTCCTTCGATGAGCTCACCTTTTGTTCGGAGATAGCGAGCCAGACGGTAGGCATCCAGACTTTCCACCATTACACAGCCTTCAATATTGCGGCAGCATGCCCCGCATTGACGGCAGGAAAAGGGAAACTGGTCTTTGGGGCGGACTGGTTGGATCTCATTCATGATTTCTTCATTCATTTTGTTCCTCCATAAAAAGAGCCGTGACGGAATGGTATCCGCCACGGCCAGAACTTGTGGAATAGTCAGCGGGAGCCGGCTGTTCCAAACCATTTACAGTCCCTTCACGCACATGCGGCCAATCTCACAGGGAGCGGACTGACAGCCGCCAGCGGAAAAGGGGACATGGACAGATGGTAGTGGGAGTTCTGCGTTTCAAAACGGACGCAATCCTCCGACTCCTCCAGAATCGTCACCACACGCGAAGTATGGTAGATGTTTCCTCCGGCGTGCAGAAGCGCACCACGCCCAACAGACAGCGGACGCAGCAGAGAGCCATTCAAAACGATCTGTTTCTTTTCTTTCTTCATTCGGTTTGACCTCCAATCTTTTTGAAAATGTGGATGTAAGGGTATTTCTTATCTGTAATGGGTTCATCCATAGCAAATATCCAGCAGCACATCGTGGACTTCAGCCAGCAACTCTTTAATGCGCCGCATGGGAACCTTCTGGGTGCGGGCAATCTCACGGAGACCATAGCCGCCCTGTTTCAGATGAACAATATCCATTTGCTGCTTGGAGACTCTGCCGGCCAGCTCGTGGAGCAGAAGATCCATTTCCAACTGCTGCATGATTGGGTCATGGGCAGGAATGGTATCTTCTAAAGGCGCACCATCGGGATATAATCCGACGTGAATACTGAGAACCTCCATATTGCGCTTGCGGCGACTTTGGTATCGATTGTAATTAGATAAAGCTCCCTGCATTGATTTCCAGCCAATTGTGGCGAAGGAATATTTCTGAAGCTTTGGCTCGTTGAAATAGCGGTACACTGCTCGGAGATAGCCAAAAATGATTACATCATAAAATTCATCTTCCGGCAGATGGTTTTCATTCAGGAACTTGTAGACCAGTCCGTGATGATCAGTGGCAAATGCCTGTTGTTCTTTGGTTAATGGTACTTCACATAACATTGTGTTTTCCTCCTTAAAAAAAGAGGGATACCTCCGGTGTGTTAAACCGAAGGTATCCCTTTGTTCATGTGTCATGTGGTGCAGGTCACATCAAGATACTTATGCGGGCAGCTGCTCGCAGTCACCATTGATCTGGCTGACAGTATAGTGACCGTCTGCCGGCTCGTTGGTCATGGCGCCAGGCTCGATTACATAATCGCAGCCGGTGTCGCGCTGCTCCTCAGTGATCTCGGCACGCTGCTGGAGCAGGAGTTTGATTTGCTCCTTAAAGCTATTGGCGTAAGCCCGGATTTGAGCCAGCTCCTCGCCCTGGAAATCCTGCAGCAGTTTGAAGGTAGCAACACTGTAGTCATTGGTGCCGTTGTTCTCACGCTTGAGACCAATCTGCACGATACTGCCGTAAGTGGCGCGGCGGCGGAGCATGAAGGCCCGGTTCAGAAATTCCTTGAAGGGCTTGATGCTGGTAGGAGGCAGATTTACCTGCAGAGGCATGTACTCACCACTGCGAAGCAGGTAGAGCACACGCATATTTTTACAGGCTTTTCCCTTGCTGCCATCAGGTGCAGAACCAAAGCGGTTCATCACGCAGGCAGCACAGGCGCCTCCGGGAGTGCCGATGCCAACCTTGCCATCCACAGAAGAACAAAGCGGCGTGGTATCGTCGTCATATTCGCTGCCAGCCGGCCAGTAGGCGCAGGTGGCGTGGTTATGCAGAATGACGCCTACCAGAGTCTTTTCATAGTCGGGATTGTCCGGATCATCGGACGGCATCTCAAATTGGAGTGTGCCGCCGGCGGGAATCTTGACACGCTGAAAGCTCATCTGCAGACCATCGGCGTCCTCAGCCAGTTCCTCGGCGCTGAAATCGCCTTCGATCATAGTGGGGAGCATGAATTTTTCCTGTTTCATCAAATCGCTGTTCTGATTATACATAGTGGTTCCTCCTTAAAAATGTGATGGTTGCAGATGGTCAGGCGACCATCTGATTGATACGGTTCCACTGCTGCCGGGGCATGGACAGGATATTGTATCCAATCCCCTCCAGGGCAGTGGCGCGGTCATAGCTGTCCACATCCTGACTAAAGCGTGTTACGGCATTGGATAGCCCATAGAGGGTCAGATCCTTGCCTTCAATCAGACGCTGCAGAACGCCGGTGCTTTCTTCCTCGGTGATATTGAAATCCTTGCTTGCCAGACGGACAACGCCGGGAATATCAGTGGTATTCATCTGAACGGTTGTGGCTTCACGCATCATGCCAACTACCCGTGTAAACCGCGTTTCATCCACGGCGGCCATCACGGTATCTTTGATCTTCATGGCAAATGCGTGGTCATCAGCGGCCAATGTCTCCTGTGAGAACAGTTGGAAGTTTTCATCTGCCTCATTGACCCGGCCGATGTGAGTGCGGCGAGTCTGGGCATCGTTGACGACCATGCCGTTACTGCATACCAGCCGATAGACCAAAGGCTGGATGTTGACGGAACCCAGTCCAACCTCACTATTGCTGATGATAACGCCGGACTGCACAATGTCACCGGGTACAACTTCGGCTTCAAGCCGCTTGTTGACTACTTTGATGTACATACGGCTGTCCGTGATCTGGCAGCTTTCAAAATAGGCGTCCTCCATTTGCTGAATGACAGGAAGGACGATTTCTGCAATGTCCAGGTTGTCAATGCGGCGATAGCGGTTGCTCAAAAACGCCCGTACAGTGCCATCCAGGGTGCGGACCATACGCTGGGTCGGTTCCCGCTGGAACCAGGAATTCACATTCTCTGCCAGCAGTTCCGGATAATCGGAAAGCATACGGTCATAGTAAGCAGCCGGAATCTTCAGATGTGTGCCGATCTGCCGATGGGCAATCTGGTTGATCTCCAATGGCTCCACCAGTGGGTCATCGTGGTCATCAAAGGTGTGGAGATAAAGTTGAGAACCAAAAGGTTCTACTTGAAGTCGCCTGGTATCAAGCAAATAGTCTTGCTTGAGTTTGGATTGGCGTTCAATCTGCTGTGCCATTTCCACGATGGTAAGTCCTGATTTCATTCGTCAAGTTCACTCCTTTCTCTGTGTTCTTTGTCAGCAGAAGCATTACCAGGATACCTGAATACCCTGGGCAGTGACTTCAGCCGCCAGACCATTGCTTTCCAGTACCTCTGTCAGACGGGGCCAGTAGACCTTCTGGGGAAAGTTGTTCAGATGCTCCTGAGAAACAGCATCTTCGCCCTGCTCAATGCAGATATCACCGTCTTCCCGAAGCGTCAGTTTGCTGTGTCCACGGGAATTAAGGTCGGAGATCAGTGCTTCCAGTACAGAGCGTCCCTGCGTTTCATACCAGATACGGGGATCAACAGGCTGCCTGTTCGGAGGTGTTGCATCATCCTCGTTTGTTTCTCCGCCGACCTTGGATAGCGGAATGATCTTGACCATATCGCATTTGATATTGGCGTTCTGATCCAGTGTCACATCAGCGTGATCAAACTCGTCAATGCCAAACACACGGATGCGGCCGGTACCGCCATTGCGGATCAGCTGCTCCGGCTGCTTTTCACACCACTCGAAGGTGGCTTTCGGATAAGCAGAGCGCAGATATGCCAGAATACGATGGTTGGTGTGGCGAACCAGCAGGTCATCGGAGCTGGTGCTACCCAGATCAGGGATCTCAAAACTTCTTGTCTGGATGCCTTCTGCATGGAGCTGTCTGGTGCGCTGCTGACGCTGGCGACGCCGTTTAGCCTGCTGCATATAGGGGAGCAGCAGGATCAAAACTACCCACAGTCCCCAGAGAGTGAAAACGCCCAGAAGCAGCCAAACCTGCCAGGGCCCGCGTACCAGAGCCATAATTGCGATGACTGCACCAATCAGGATCGTGATGCTACCGCTCAAAAGTCCTCTGTCATTATTCATGTTTGATACCATCCTTTTTTCTGAATTTGTTGGAGAACAAAAAAAGAGGGACCGCACCAAGCTTTCAGTTTCATTCTGAAAAACTTGATACGGTCCCTCTTGGGCGCCGAAGTAAACTACTCCGGCAGGGATTCACGGTCGCCGTCCAATACCTCTGTGAGAGGCGGTGCGGGTTCCGCAGTAATGTCCGGGTCATTCTCCTGTCTGTTCGCTGCGGCGGGCTGTTTGGGGAGGAAACCAAAGTCATTTAGACTGACCTTCAGCTTCTTTTCCAATTTACCGTCCTTCATGCGAACATCTACCAGCCGCTGTGAGCCGGCAAGCCAGATCATACTGCCTTTTTTGACCTTGAATTGCATGAGCCGGGTGACATCTGCATCCCAGGCCCATACCTGATAGAACTGCGTCCAGTTTTTGGTGCGTTCCATCAGATCAAAGCATACATAGCTTTGTTTGGACTGGCTTTCTTTGGGTACAAGGTCGTTCATGACGCGCCCGAACACAAAAATCTGTGCCATAACACTCCTTTCTGCCATTGGCATTATTATCTATATAAAAAAGTGCCAGTAGTTTTTCGGCCCTAAAAGGGCGCAAAAAATCACTGACACTTGCATACAAACTTAACAGCGTGTGCAATGCAGGCTTTTGGCCTACGGTACAGATCAAAAAGACCTGTATTCCCAAATGGGATACGCACAAAAATCAATTACAGATACAGTATAGCACTGCATCTTGTGCCTGTCAAGATGTAAAACGCTATATATAGATTTGTAGCCAGTGACAAGTACGATATGTAGTAGTTGAAAAGGTTTTACTCTGTAAGATGGTTCATAACACGGTAGTAGTCATCCAATAGGTAGAACTGAGTCTTTGTTGGGGATGCCGTTTGATAGTCAAAGATCAGACCGTACAGGCTGCCGGTACCATCTACTCCCAGAGGACCAAACCAGCAGGACATTGTATGGCCGTTGAAATACCATAGCTGCAGGTCATTATATTCCGATTCGGTAACGAGTCCTTTGCGTGCCAGCCGAAGGGTCTCATCTTCACTGATCAAAGGATGGGACAGAAAATGGCGGTAAAGAATATCGGACATACCAAGTGCCTGCTGGTAGGTAAGCGGGTTGGGATTGTTCAGCCACCAGCGGGTCAGCGCTTCAAAGTCATGGATGACTGGGCGGGGCGTAAGGCTGCGGAATTGTTTTAGAAAAGCGGTTACTGTTTCCGGAGCAGCTGGAGCCGGTACGGGTATTTCCTGCACACAGTTATTGAGAAAGGCAAACGCGATTTTCTCACCGGTTTTGTCCTCCAGTATCAGTCCGAAGCGTGACAAAGGGGCGAGCAGGAAATGCTCCAGCGCAAAGTTTTCCTCCAGAAAGCGATAGACTTTATATTGTTCAATGGTATGGGGTTTATACATAGGAAACCCTCCTTTCCTTGATCTACCCAATAAATAGGGACAGAAGGAATGTATTCTGCAAAATATAAGGAAATCAGGCGTTGGTCATTGTGATTTGCAAAATGCCCTTTAAGAAAGCGAGGTGGCTCAAAACCACCTCGCATTTTTAGGATTCAGAGGACGGATCGGGATGCTCCTCCGGCTCGCTGATTGCTTCATAGCCCAAAAAGCTGTTCGTTGAAAGTGCTGCGTCCAGATAGTCATTTCCAACGACAGGCCGTGACCCTTTCTGAAAGTAAAATCGGTAGGGCTCGCCTATTTTAAGCAGGGCCGATTTACTGAGAAGCAGTGTGATCTCTATGCCATGGCTGTCTATCAGATGTACTTTGCGGTAGCGGCGGAGCATAGGTGTACTGATACCGGCGCAGATGCCTTCCACTACCTCGTAGTTCTTATGTGCTGCAGTCGCCCAGATTCCTCTACAGGATATAAGACAGGCGCAGAGTACGACAATCCCCAATGCCAGCAGGATATGATCTTTAGTCGCCACGCAGATGATGACGCTGATTCCCGCACTGGCGATTCCGGCCAGCAGAGTGAGCAGAAACTTTCGCTGCAATACAGTGGGAAAAAGAGTCCATTGTTTCATCATGCTCATACCCTCTCAAAGATAATCTGCTGCCGCAGATAAAGATTGGCAACGGCTAATGTTACCGGCTTGCTGCTCTGGCTGATTTTGACCATGCTTGCAATGTTGTCACTGGTGGTCGTTTCATCTCCGTAGAGGGAATCCAAAAGCGCACATTCATTGGGGAGGCGGGAAATATTTTTATCTATGCACTTGATGATCTCTGCAGTGGAGAGCAGGGCTTGTCCGGCAAGGCGCATGACCAGAGCTTCGTATTTGGTGCGTTTATCTTTCTGGAACAGTTTCCGCGCAGCGGATACCGGAACATGTGCCAGCAGCGTCAGCTTGACAAAAGAGGCGAGCCGGAGGAAGAACGGTCCGCTGGTTGGGATAATGCTGAGCGAACCAAGCAGGTCATACAGAGCATCGTATTCTGTTTCACCGCTGCCGGATACCAGAAGACCGCGGGTAAGCAGTCGGTTTGTACAGTCTTCCCAAGAACGCTCGGTACAGTAACCGGATGCGGTGGCTAGCTTTTCGTATTCTTGTGCGATGTCATCCCAGCGCAGGATTCTCCAGTTGAGCATGCTCCAAATCACCATTTCCTGCATATCGACCATGTATTCCTGACCGCCTAACAGGATGATTGGACAACTGCGGTTGCAGCCGTTTGTCCTTCGTTCAAACCGGCCGACCGCAGTGTATAGGGTTTTGATTGCCATATTTCGATACCTCCTTTTTATACATATCCCTTACTGTTATTGATGCTGATTTTCAACAAATCAAAGCAGGCAGGTCAAAAAGTCAGGGTCGTTGCGAAGTTTTTCCAGTGAGCGGGAAATCCAGGCACCCACATGGGAAGGAGGGACTTGATAGAGGGCGGCGATGTCTGTAATGCGCATTCCCTGAACCTTCAGTGCTAGCGCTTCGATGCCGAGTCTGGCAACGCCCTGATAGTTCTGTTTGCTGGCTTCCAGCAGATCAAGGGTCTCCAGACGAGAAAGGTGGGAGTCAAAATGGTCGTCGGGCTGGTCTATCTGTTCTCCATCTGCAGCCAGTTCGCCCTGTTCTCCGATGATTAGCCGACTGATGTGCCGTCCCTGACTACATATTTTGCGGCAGTAGGAGAGGAGTCCATTTTTCACAACCTTTTTGGCGTAGGTTGAAAACTGTGCCTGTCCGGCATGGTAGGTAAAGGCGGCCTTGCAGAGCCACAGGCACCCTTCCTGAAACAGATCTCCATACTCCAAACCACAGATGCCGGGATTTACATGGATGTTGTTGACAATGACCCAGTGAACGATGGACAAGTTTTTTTCTACCAGAGTCTGCTGGTCTTTGGTAAGCTTAAAGTTTTGCTTCATCAGGCTTCACCTCCGTTCAGGCAGCACGCCCGGATGTGTACGCCGGAGCCTGCTGACAGAGGGAAATGACTTGCTCACACATATATTCGGAAAACTGGCCGATGTGAGTCTGGCGCGCATCCAGCCCCAGCTTGGCTTGCAGCCAGATATAGACCTCCCATTTTTCCATATGGCAGTCCTGCTGCAGTTTTTTTAGGGCACGATGGGCCAAAATGCGTTTGTGGCGCAGATCGCCATTCGCCAGTGTCCCCATTGGGAGCAGTGTGCGCTCATGAGCACTGACATAGGCATTGCAGGCCGGCCATCTGTCGCAGACATACAGGTACTTCCCTCTGGTTTGCGGGGTAGATCCATACACAAGGCTTGCAGGTCGAAGAGAAGCGTGCGCATGACAGTACGGACATTTGATTTGCTTTTGTTTCAATAAAATCACCTCCATTACGCGCCGATGACGGCGGCATTGCGTCTTAACAGGCAGAATCATCCGAAGTAGTTATCCCGGTCTGGGCATAGCTGTAAAAATGGACATACATGGTCCGAAGAGGTATGCCATTCCAGAAACTTGGTATAAGCAGTCCGGAACGAGCGGCACTCCAGAATTGCAGAGCATTCTTCGGGGTCTACTGCTTCTCCACTCAGCTTCCGCACTGTCTGGACGGACAGAAAGATCGGCTGACAGCCTGCGTCTGTTGCCATCAGGAACCCCTCACAGGATGCCTGCCGGATCATTGGACAAAGTGAACCGCTGCAGCGGATGAACAGGGCGTTACGCCAGTTACCCCGGACTGCCTGCAGAAAGGAATAGAACTGACACGGTTTTTGATTCATGCTTTCACCTCCGTTACAGTACATTTGCATTTCTAAAAATAAAAAGGGGGCCAGCTGCAGAAGTTCTGCAAACTGGCCCCTGATTTGGTGCTTAGGAGAACAGACTTTCAATCTCCTCAGTGATGCGGGGGATGACCGTATCGTTGAAGATGAGGGTCAGAGCCGACAGGAGCAGCGCACCCAAAACTACGGCGATAATGATCTTGACGGCGTCCGAAATGTAAAAATCGCCGCGCTGATTGGACAATGCCATACGGCCGCAGTTGAGCAGATAGTTGGCTTTGGTATAGATACGGGTCGTGAATTTTCTCATGGGTAACCTCCTGTTATATGTTTGATGATTGAGTGGATAGGTATATCAAGTCCACCGTCTGTTAAGCGCGGCGGATAGGCTTGATCAGATTGTTTTTGTTGGAACGGGGCCGGTTCGGATATGCTTTAGGCCGCTGGAACAGCAAGCAACGAAAGCGGCGTTTTTTGGTGCCGGTATCATTCGGCGGATAAAATTTCTTTTTGGGCATAGGCATTCTCCTGTAAAAAATGAAGCCGGGCTGATGAAACAGTCCGGCTCAGTTCAGATGAAAAGAAATGATGTGCCTGCCGCTATGGAAAATCGCTTGGGTACAAACGCTCACCTCCCTGTGTATCTGTCTTCCATATGAGGAGCAGGTATGAAAACGCCTGGAAGTACCGTGGCGGATGCCGATTAGCCAAAGAACGCCCCGAGTGAACTCATAACCTCGGTACAGAGCACCACCAGGTAGATGATCATAATACAAATCAGCATCATCATAGAGTAACGCTGGATCTTTTTGGGACGTTTGGCAGCTTCCTTTTTCAGATTGTTCTGCTCGATCTGACGCATATCGAAGGTAATCATTTTGAAGTACATCCGCTGGTCATCACCGCGCAGGACACCAATCAGGCCACGGATCACATCGGACAGCATGGGGCTGCCAATGCGGGTTTCAAATCGAATGAGGGCATTTTCATAGTTGCCGGTCTTCATATCAGCAATGGTCTGATCCAGTTCGGCGCCGAAGTCTTTCCCAGCTACACGGCGGTAGGAAGTCAGAATTTTAAGTACATCCCTGTCATTTTCAAGGCTCTGGCCGACGGTCAAAGCAAATCGGGGAATCTCGCCCTCGATCAGCTTGCGGCGCTTTTTAACAAAATCAAAGGCTGCATAGTAGGTTGAAAACCACAGTGCCACCGCAAGACCAATCAAAATAGGCACCAGCAGCGGAATAAGAAATGCCATGGGGATGGCACACAGGCCGACTGCCCCTGCAGTTACCCAGGCTCTGGCCGTATAGACCTCTGGGGTAAGCTGCAGACCTGCAATGTCCAGAGCGCGTTGTACCTTATTGCGCTTGAGCCGGTCCAGCCGCAAATAAGGGGCGATCCAACCGGCGATTTTTGTCACATAGACATCAAGCAGCTTTTCGTTTTTGGTGCCCTGCTGTTTGCGGGAGAGCATCATCATTTGTGAGGTCTTCTTGGTCGGGATGTCCACAAAGGCGCAGGTCAGGTTGTAGACAGCAAAACCGAAGAAGATGATGGCGATGAGCGCCAGAAAAGTCATACGCTATCACCTCCATATTCGATGGGCTTGCTCAGTTTCATAATCTGGGTCAGCGCAAACAGGATGATGGCTGCACAGATCGCCAGTGCAATTTTGCCCGGTGTGGTGAAGATAAGGGTGTGGAACCAATCCTCATTCAAGAAATAGAGCAGCGGCACATTGGCGATAACCAGAAATATCATGGTGATGGCTTCACGCCGCGGCCCTTGCATCATTGCCTCCAGTTCCGACTGCACCACACGCACATCGGAGAATTTCTGGTTGATGGTAGGAAGGGTATTCTTCATACTGCGGTCGGACTGGCACTGGATGAGGGTGCCGCACCATTCATGGAAGACCCGGTTGGGAATCTTCATCTTCAGGCTGTTGATAGCGCTGGTAATGTTGGCATTGATCAGTTCCGCTTCATAAACGAAGGCTTCAAAGTTGGCTTTTACCGGCTCATTGATATAGGGCAGGTTTTCCTTGACAGAACGGATCAGATCCTCGGTGCGCAGGTAGGAAGTCGTGATGATGGAAATAGCGGTTTCCAGTTCTTCATTCAGGTGCTTTTTATAGCTGGCGGCAGTGCTGCGCAGATACCAGATCGGTATAAGGGAAAAACCGATACCCAGAATGGGCACCATGTACACATTCCCAATCAAAAGGGCAAGTACAGCCCCCACAGCGAACAGGATCAGAGACAGTCGTTTTATTGCCTCATAGCGGTCCGCCCGTCCGGTGCCCTTCAAGATCTGTTTCAGTTCGTAATCCTGATTAAAAAAGCCCTTGGCTGGTGTGCCCAGAAGAACATTCAGTTCATCCGACAAGGTGGCGGATTTTCGCTGGGAGCGGAAGAGGGCATCAATAAAATCACCCGGCTTCACACCAAACAGAGCCAAAAGCCCAGCACTGATCAGGATAAAACAGATAAGATAGATCCATTGCAATTACCCCACCTCCTTTGGCGGCTGCATGAATTCGTCCAATTCCTTGTTGGAAATGCCATTGTCCAATAGCCTTTTCTTTAAGGAATCGGAGATCAAGCCGATTTTTTTATGGTGCCCCACCACACGGGTTTCACCACGGTCATCAGTTACATTGTCTTCCACTTCATATTTGTATAGGGAATGGGCGATCAGCCGCCCGTCCTGGTAGTCCTCGCCCTCGATGATTTCCATGATCTTACGGGAACGGTCCTCCAGCTGCTTGGTAAAGACGATGATGGGATACGCCTCTACCATGATCTGCATGAGGATGGAGTCATCCATGTTGTACTTGCGTTTGGCAAGGGTCATCATCCTGCGGTAAGTACTGTTGCAGGAGTTGGAGTGGATAGTGGTACATACAGTATGGCCGGTACGGGAACTTTCGGCTGCGGACAGGCTTTCTGCCGCTGACCGCATTTCACCTACACCGATGACATCTGGATGCTTACGCAGCACCCGCTCCAGAAGAAAATCCTGATTGATGTTCAACGCAGGGTTCTCGCTGGGGCGGGTCAGCAGATGTACTACGGAATTAAGGATATTGCCCTGCGCATCCCGCTTGACCAGATCAAATTCGCGGCTGCCTTCTTCAATGGTAATAAGGCGCCGGTTATTGGGCACATTGGACAGCAGCCAGGCCATGATCGTGGTTTTGCCGGAGCCGGTGGAGCCGGCAATGCAGACGGACACCCCATATCGGATACAGGCAGTCAGAAAGTGAAGCATTTCAGCAGTGGCACTGCCGGAGTTCAGCAGTTTTTCTTCACTGACGGTCTGCTGGTTGACAATACGGATGGAGGCATTGACGCCTACATCCGCATCCACAATGGGAGTTTTATCCACCGAA
This sequence comes from Coprococcus sp. AM100_B19A, assembly GCF_027662015.1. NCBI lineage: Bacteria > Bacillati > Bacillota > Clostridia > Lachnospirales > Lachnospiraceae > Coprococcus > Coprococcus sp. AM100_B19A. The sequence continues at coordinate 28,671 of NZ_JAQDKN010000006.1, read as the reverse complement.
ATACGGATGTTCTTGTCCAGAAATCCCACAATGCTGGGCATGGTGTCATCAATGACCATGCCGCAGGCGTTGAGCATCCTGCGGATCACATCGATGGCGTGCTGGGGCGAACTGAATTTATCAGGGATCTTGATGCTACGCCCACTGGATTCGATCACTTCAATGTCGTTGTAGGCGTTGATGTTGACCTCCTCAACACCGGGCTTATAGATCCATTTCTTCAAAAAGGAGTAGCCGGCCATGTCTTCATAGAGCTTGGAACACAGTTCTTTTGTAGAGAGCCCGTCAAGGGCATACTTTCGCTTGACAATGTAGTGTTCCATCAGTTCTTTGAGCAGACTTGTGGCACGCTCTGCATTGCCTTCCCCAGCTTCGGCAATGGTGGAGGCATGGTTTTCGGCAAAATACCGCTGTACATCCTCTAGTACCTGGTCATAGGTCAGCTCCTGATTGGCGGCCGGTGTGAAGAATATATCATTCAAATTACTCATCGGCATCCTCCTCACATTCATACGCCGCATCATCCTCTGACTGCTCGGCCAGTTCCATTTGCTCCAGAATTTCCAGTACCTTGTTCAGTGAAGCAGTGTATTTGGGGTTACAGTAGGTGATAGCCTTGAACATACCGCCTTCGGTAGCACAGCGGTCGATCTCCTTACTGTAGGGAAGCAGGCCGTCAAACCCGCCAATGATATAGCCCATTTCATCCAAGGCGTGGAAGGGGCGTGCCAGACCGGCGAATGTCATATGCTCAGAAAACCGGAAGCGCTCGTCCACAAGCAGAGGTTGATGGGCTTTCAGGTAGTTGATGCCCTTTAGGTCCGGGGTGAGGATACGGATGACCACATCGCCGGCTTCAATAGCGGCGGGAGTGAACACATTGGTCATGCTGGTGCTGCAGTCCAGAATGACGAAATCTACCAGTTTGGCGGCAGCATGAATGAGCTGCAGTACCATAGTATATTTGACCTCTGGGTAGCTCAGCGGATTTTCTCCTGCCGCATAGCCCATCATCCCAATGAAGGGATAGTTTTTCAGCACTGTCACATGACTGGCAACCAGAGATGTGTCAATCTCCACACTGCTCAAAACCTGGCCGATAGAGGTATTGGTCTGGATGATCTGTTCCGGCAGCCAGACCGGCAGCATAGGGACATTCATATCGGCATTGATAATGATGGCTTTCCGCTTGTCCCGGGTCAGGGCTTTGGCCAGAATACAGCAGAACATGGATTTGCCGCTGCCGGGGCTTCCCCAGACGGTGATAACTTTACCCATAACGAAGATCCTCCTTCCTTGATTTGATTATTCTGCCGAGGGTGCAGTTTCATTAGTGGATTGTGCAGACTCTGCAGTTTCCGTTTCCTGGGGTTCACTTTCAACATCAGAATTTTCCGCATCTGCAGCTTCTTCCTCAATCAAAGTTTCGGGGAAGTAGATTTCCTGCAGAGTCTTATCCTGCTCGGCAAGCAGCTCATCTGCCAGTTTGTCATTGTTGCGGGAGATAAGAGCCACATGAGCTACGCCGTCATTTTCAAGACCGGTAATGATCTTCGCCTGTTCAGGGCTTGCCAGCACAGTGATGGTGGCTGACTGCTGCTTTTCTTCATCCTCCGTGGGCTCCTTGGCATTATCCACATTGATGCCGTCTGAGTCTGTGACGGACAATACTTTGACAAAACGCAGTTCCGGTACTTCGGCCGCTGTATCAAGAAAGTGGTAAATACGGATGATGTCACCGGGCTGAAGCTTGTCAGAGAGGCCGGAAGCAAGTGTTTTAACGGTCAGCGAGATAGCAACCTTACCGGAAGGGATGCTGTTGAGCGCCACATCGGACGAAACCGGTACAGAGCTGATCTTGCTGGTAAGGATATAGTCACCCACAGCCAAGTCGGCGGTAGCGTAAAGACCATTTACATCGGAGAGCTGATGGGCGATGTTGGAGGGGAGGTTATAGCCGCCTACCTCAACCACCTCGGCATTTTCTGACGAGATTTGCTCGCCTTTCAATACCGGCTGGGTGATACGGACGATTTCCTCTTTTCCATTGGTCTGACGGGCGATGGTTGGAAGTGCCACAAAGGCGATAACTGCCGCCAACAGTAGAGAGAGGATACCGAAGATGAATCGGTTATTCAGTTTCATAAGCGTTGTCTCCTATCTTAAAAATAGTTGGGCCAGGGTCGCTGTACAGCAGCCACAGGCGAGAAATGGCAGGAACGGGATAGCAAGGGGCTGCCCAGTTCGATAAAGCCGCCTGAGAAGAAAGATCACAGGCATTGCGGTAACAGCGGCAGTCAGAAAGACCAGCGCCATGCCGGAAGGGCCATAGACCAGCCCTAATATCCCGCAGAACTTGATATCCCCGCCGCCCAGACCGGTGCCGTTTGTTGCCAGTGCAGCTGCCAATGGAATACAAAAGCCGAGCAGGGCGCCTACCAGGGCATGGGTAGCGACCGGCCAGAGGAAGAGCGGCGGGAGCCCATGATTTAACAGAAAATACCCCTGCAGGACCGGCGCCAGGGAAGCTAAGGGGATAAAAAAGACGAGTGCCCGGTCAGGCACCCGTCTGTAAAGCACATCGTAGACAGCAAAGCCGACCACCACAAAAAATATGGTAAGCAGGTAAGCTGTCCAGAGGTTATTCTCGATTGGTATACCAGTCATCATAAAGGCTCCCTTGGATCGAAACATAGTCATTTAGGTTGATGGATAACATGCCGTCAGGAGTCCAGGTATCCCACACCTGTGTATAGATGGTGTAGTCGGTGGCATCGGGGAACCACAGCGGTGTGAAATGCACTGTCCGGTCATAGGTGGAAAATTCGTTGGGCTTGAAGATGAATTTTGCACTTTGGCCGCCGGAACGCTGCAGAAGCCGCAGATAGGTTTGATACTGGAACTCAGGAAATACGGAAAAAGCAGTTTGGGGATAAGTAATGTGGCTGGTCGGGGCATCTGTGGACAGCGTTGCCCGCACTTCGGTTTTAACGCCGTACCCGCTTTTCATCGTCTTGCCGGATGCTGTGGGTACAATATCATCTGGCATTAGAGACATCTCGCCGCTGATGGAAGCGGAGTAGCCCGTATATTCGTATTCCCAATATCCTTCATCAACCCAGTGCCCGCCATCTTCACCGTGGTCGCACCATACCCATACAGGCACCCAGTAGCAGCTCCAGACGCCCCAGTTGGCAGTGAGCTTCTGCGTTTCATTGGGCAGGGTCGGCACAGAGTAGCCGGGATTCGTGTCGGTTGCCACAGGGTCAGGCGGAATGTGCTCATTCAGATCCACGATCTTTGCAACAAAGGTATCCTGAGCGGTATAGGCGCCGCTGACAGATACTGTAATGGTCACGGTCTGTGGGGTGGAGGGGGTATGCCATTTGATCCAGACTACCTGACTGTCACCGGCTGGGATCACTATATCATTGACCCAGTAGGTGGTGCCGAGAATATGGAAGGTAACCGATGCCGGATTATCCGGCGTCAGATCCTGATCTGTCCGCAGTGTGACGGCGGTGATCACATCCGTATCTACTCGGTATTCGACATCAGGGGCCTCAATTTCTCCTTCCGGCGGAGCTTCATCAAACCAGACGATACCAACGCCAAGGGTGCTGATGATGTCGGAATTGTTCTGCTTTCCAGTGGTGCTGCCTGTCCAGGCGGAGATGCCAAGGTCGCTGAATTCCAGGAACATTGACAGCGGCAGATTTTTATGGGTAAGCGAGGTCATGGTTTTCCGCAGGTTGCCGCCGGACATCTGATCATACAGGCCGGCTTCAGTAGCTGTCATACAGTAATACTGGCCGTTGTGCGTGAAATAGGCAATGGGCTCGATCAGCAGCTTGTACTCGCCGGCAATCATCCGCTCATAATCGACTCCGGCTGCCTGAGCGACCATCATGCACGCATATTCAGAACAGAAATACCGTTTGATGGCTTCGATGTTGCTCTGCCCCTTGCTGCTGACGATTGTGGGCATAGATTGCGTAGGTCTAATGCAGGAATAGGCAACGCCGGACTGGAGGGATAGGCCGGCGCCGCCCAGGTATTGCAGTTTGTTGACTTTCCCAAAATGGAGAAGACTGGTCTTCTGCGTCCGGTTTGAAAAGTCTAGCGGAGAAGATACGGCAGTTCCGCTGGATGCGTCAACAACAGTAATGCGGACGCCATCGTTGCCTGAGTTCCAGAAGTTGCTGCTTGTGCCGTGACCCATGCTGCCACCGCCGCCATCTATGTTTCCATTTCCGCCCGTTGCAAAGGCAGAGGAGGGGAATAGACAGAAAACAAGGGTAAAGCAGCATAGGAAGGCGAGAAGTCGTTTCAAATACATCACGCTCCATTCCTTTGGAAAATAGGAAGGCCGCCACAATCCTGTGACGACCAAGTAGTGCCATATTCAGTTGTAGTAAATCAGCCCATATTGCCGACCTGTTTGTTCAGATCTCCATCGCTGTCACCGGTGGACTGCTGTACATTGCCGGGAACAACCCAGCCAAACACCGGATCATATACAGCTCCATTTCCGTTGCTGGAGCCTGGAACCGGCTCATTGCTGGGCGGCGCTTGCTCGGCGGGCGGGGCAGTAACCTCTGGAACTGACGGGTCGGGATTGATGGTATGCTCCTGACCAGGATCTTTGATTTCGGTCTTACCTTCCGGCACCGGAGGAGGCGTTTCTTCAAGCTTTTCAGTATCGGTGAAGTCGATCACAACCTCATCCTCCGTTTGGGAGGTTACTTTGGGATATTCTTCTTCGGAATCTGTGGACTGGCCGGGAGCATAAGCATCTGCTCCATTATCACCATCTGTCTGTGTGCCACCATCTGACCAATCGCCGGTGACGCTGCTGGGTGGGGATTCATCCGGTCTAAAATCTCCGGTACGGTCGCGGCTTACGAACCAGCAGACACCCAGAATAGTGACGCAGAGGAGAGCCAGCGAGGAAACAATAAAGCCTTTGGATTGGAAAAACTTCTTCATATTTTACATACACTCCTTTTTTGCTGTTATATAAAGCCTATACGGTAGAATGTGCCGGGCTTTCAACAGTATTGTTAGAATTTTGTGTTGTGGTAGCCTGTCAGCTCCACCCGTTGGGTGATAGCCGGATAACTGTGGCCGAACATCCGCACATAGAACTCCACGTCACAGTAAAAGATGTACTCAACCCGTCCATCCTCTACATTGAACTCCAGACTGATGTCGGAAACCTTGTAATCCTCCGTTGAAAGCGGAATCTTGGAGTCCAGGCCGCCTGCCACTGTAGCCTCCAGCATGTCGGTATAATCATTGCTGGAGTAAAGGGTATTTAGGTACTCTTCAAAGTTGGTTTCACGCTGGGAGCGGTAGGTGTCTGCATAAATAGTGCCGCTGAGGTTATTTAACTCCATTTTAGCGCCATTGCGGATGTTGATGCAGGTGATCCGGATGGAAGCGTACAGGAGCAGGAAGGAAATCAGCATCACGATACCTACCACAAAAAAGCAGGCGAAAAAGGTGATCTCGCCCCGTTCGTTTCGCAGCGGCTGTTTCAGCCGCAGGAATATGCGTTTCATAGGTCACCTCACTTCCAGTAGTGCTCACTGACGCCGCTGCCACGGGCAACCACTGTGATGTTTACCAGGTCAAAATTCCAGAACCCGCCCAGTTTGGCATCTCCCTCGATGGTAATGAAGAAGGGGGTGCCCAACTGGATGGCATTTGTCATACCGGATGGCCTGGGTGATGTGTAGGTAGCGTCAATGGAGTAGGAAATATTTTCGGCTCCTTCGATCTGAGAACTCAAAAATTCAAACAGCTCATCGGTCTCGTTGTTGACGCCGCCGGAAAGCTGAATCTGTTTGACCATCTGATCGGCAGCATGGTCAAGTTCCTGCTTGGTGGAAATGATGCTGAACAGGTCAATAATGAAGGCCAGCAGCAGGACAGCGATGAAGATAAAGACCACCGTACTGAAATAGTTGGCTTCGCCCCGCTCGTTGTTCAGCACCTTCCGGGCTTTTTGAAAGAGAATAGAAACCACCACCTTTACTGAAATTGAAAACAGCCGCTCCAAACCGGAGCGGCTGCTATGCAAAGTTTTGACTGTACCAAGTATAACAGATATGGATTTACGGCGAAAGGGCAGAACTGTGCCAATGTAGAGACAATTTTGTGCCAACCATGTTTCTTTGAGACATTACAGCAGTGATTCCACCAGCTTATAGATGTCGGTAAATGGATTGACAGCAATTCCAAACGGTTTGCTGCTGTCATTTTGAAGATGGTATTGCTCTACACGTTTGGCGTTCTGAATCGCAATGGCTGTATGTTCTGCTAACTGGGTATATACATCGCCAGCTTTCTCATAATCAGGGAGATAAGTGGTCAATGCGTTTTTCACTGCGGGGTAGTCTTTGAAAAATTTGGTGGTGTACTGGAAATGCAACAGATACCAAAATTCAAAGCAGGGATTAGAGAGTGCAATCTGAATCCCCTTCGCATCTGCCATTTTCCTTGCCTTGGAGAGCAGATTGTCCTTTGCAGTGATGGGGTCAGGGTTGTTGTAGTTCACATCGCCGTCTGCAACTACCCATACAGAGTCTCCCTCTGATACGGAAATCTGATTTTTGTTCTGATATTCCACGGCTTTCCGGATCAGGCTGAGGTAATCAGTTTCACCTCCGCTGGTGCGGCTGCCGACCACACGAATATCAATGTTTGTCTGACGGTTGCGGTAGTGTTCAAAATACTTAGGCTCAGTTTGAGAGCCCTCCGTCACAATCAGAATGACAGGCTTTATTTTTCTGCGTCGCTGTCCACGCTTTTCAATTTTTCCACGTGCCATTTTACAGCCCTCCCTTGATAAAGGGGATCGCACCATAACGGCCAATCAGATAGCCCTTCTCTACCTTGGCATCCTTGCGGATGGAAAAATCGTAAAGGGAGAACAGATCGGTAGCCGCTGTTTGCTCGTCTTTTTCGGTAAACCAAATCTGATCTCTCCTCAGTACATCCAAGTCAAGAAGATTGGTGTTGTGTGATGTGAAAATCAACTGGGCTCCATTTGGATTGAACTCCACGCTGTTAAAAAGCGAGACCAGGTGCTTTGTCAGAAGAGGATGCAGATGAGCGTCCATCTCGTCAGCGACAAGAAGCGTTCCTTCATCCAGCACCTTTTTTACAACACCGATCAGTTTGAAATAACTGTTGGTGCCATCAGATTCCTCTGCCATGTTCAGCGCGTAGGAAGAAGTATTTCCCTCTGTATCCTGTACCGTGTGAATGGCCTCAATATTGGTAAAGATATCATTACGCTGAGAAGGAGCGGGTTCTGCATCACGCATCTGAAGGGACTGTATGCCAAAATCTGCAACACGCAGCATAGAGGCGATCACATGCCGGTAGTCATCATCTTTGAGTTGTTCTGCTTCAAGGCCGTAGGCATCTGCAACAGAATTTTTCGTGATGATCTGGCAGGAAGCAAACCATTCCAGAACCGGAATCACTTTGGAATAGCTCCAGTTTGATGCGACAGACAGATAGAGCTTGTTGGCCGAAGTGCGATCCTTGAGAGTGTTTTGTTCATCGACATCAACGGTAAAGCGAAAATCTTTTGTGTCTTTTCGCTCAAAAATGAGTGCCTGCCTGCCATTGGGATAGTAATACAGATATTCTTCAATAACAGCCTTGTCTGTTACAGAAAAGCCATACGCATATCGGATGCCATTTGTGGTGAAGATGACCTCAAAGCTGCTGGGGCGAGAGGGTGTTTCCCGGTCAAACTTGAACGGCGAACGCTCAATGGTTTTGTGGAGCTGCTGGTTATGCGAAGTCAGCACATAATTTACCATGAACCAAAACGCATTCAAGACATTGGACTTTCCGGAAGCATTGGCGCCGTAAATCACGGCAGACTTTAAATGCTTTTTGTTTCCGTCCACAATCAGGTGCTCCGGATGTTCGTTATCCTTACTGGCAAGCAGGGATAACACGACATTATCTTTGATAGAGAGAAAGTTCTCTACACTAAATTGAATCAGCATAAAACAACCTCCTAAATCCTTGCTATAATATATTATATCCGCATTTTTGTGAAAAATCAACGCAAACGAAAAATAAAAATCTATATAGAGGATTTAAGAGAACAGCCGTGTGGAGAGGATATGCGGCGGGAGTTTCGGTAATGATAAAAAGCAAGCCTGGGAAACAGTTCGCCGCTGCTTCCCAGGCACTTTGCTTACAGGTTCTGACGGATGATCCGAGTGATAATACCTACGGCCACACCCCGCTCCATATCCAGACGAGTGACGGCAAAAGATACATCGTCCTTTTTGCCGGGCATCCGGTAGTCATAGCAGGAGTGGGCTACCGCATTGACGCCGTTGGAGAGGCGCACATAGACAACGCCCTTGTGGACATCTGTGACACGACCGGCATACTTGCCCTGGATACGGCACTTCTGCAGGTTGTCCCTGTCGGTGTTCTCGGAAATACTCTTGATGTCAGCCTTGATGCCCAAGTCCTCCAGACTGTTGCGCCGCACGCTGAGAATCCGGACCAGCACCTCATCGCCTACGGAAAAACGCTCATGGGCGTCACCGATCCAGTCCCAGGCAAGGTCACGGGCAAGGATGGAGGTTTCAACGCCGAAAACTTCCACGCGCACAACCTTTTCGGCCACAGCAATCACACGCGCCTGGACGATGCGGCCCTCATAGACACGGTACATACCGGCAGCATCCGTATCCAGATAGAAAATCTGGCGTTTGCGCAGCATGGCCTCCTTGCGGCTGGCAACTACGCTGCGGGTTTTGGAGTCGATACCACGCACGATGAAGTCAATGTCAGCGCCGAGCATGTTGCCAAGAATCTTATTTTGGCGCAGCATAAGGTCGGCATATTCCTGACCGGAAGGGCTGCGGCCCAGATTGATCATCATTTCCTTGATAGGGATAATAACACGGAACCCCTTGTAATCCACAACTGCCACCGTCTTGCGGTTGTCCAGCTGTTCAATGCCGCCCAGCTTGCCGGTGATGATCTTGCGGGTGCGGTAGGCATTATGGATTTCATGCCAGATTACATCATCACGGTCTTCGGCAGTCTCGACATCATCCCGGCTGCGGATGGTAAGGACGGGGACCTCGCTGCGCTGGGGGCGGGGCTGACGCCGGGGAGGAGAAGGAGTGGGGGCAGGAGCGGCAGCTTCCTCCACGACAGGAACATCAGGCTCCACAGCAGGTTCCTCCGTATCAAGAATAGTGTCGGCTGTATCCGCCGACTCTGTTGTTTCGGCAGGAACTTCCTCTGTGACAGTTTTTTCAGGAGCAGCGGCTTCTTTCTTCTTTCGGCTGGTACGCTTGGGCTTGGGAGGTGCAGGGGCTTCCTGCACAGCGTCGGCGTTATTTTCGTAAACATCAGGCGGCTGCACATCAGAGTCTTCCGGCATATCAGTGGGAGCAGTGCTTTGATCGTCTGTTTCAGCAGGCGTATCCCCGAACATTTCCTCCTCGGTGAGTTCAGGAAGGGGATCTTCAGCCATATCTTCGGCAGAGGTGTCCTCCTGGGGCTGATCCATCTGCCCCAGCAGTTCGTTCAAATCCAGACCATCGCCAGCGTCAGCAGGAAGGGATTCAGGTTGAGCGGTATCGGCCAGCAGAGTTTCGCCTTCCGACATAACGGTTTCGGTAACAGGAGCGTCCTGTTCCAGAAGTTCTTTTTTCTTGGTTGCCATAGATTAAAACCTCCTATGAATTTGATAGTTTTGTTCAAGACAGGATGGAATCCTTGTCTGTGGTGATAATGCCTTCCGGCGTACCGGCAGATTTAGGGGCCGGAGCCTCTTTGGGTGATTTATCCGTGGGGGATGCCGGCTTGGTGGCTTTGCGCTTTGCCGGTTTCTTTGCTGCAGGAGCCGGTTTCGGCGTGGGCTGCGGTGTTTTGGCGGCTTCTTCTTCCAAGCGACGCCATTCCGGCACATGGGCAGATGCTTTGCAGGAACGCAGGTACTTGGCTTCCGGGTGTTTTGAGTAATCCATTTTGTCTACCTGCAGAACCTTCTTGCCACGGATGATGATGAGCGCCTGATCTAGCGGGAGCCGCAGGACTTCATCAGGAGTAAGTACAGGGCGTTTTCCAACACCGGAGGTCTCACGAAACTCCGGTGTATAGTTGGAGATACGCCAGGTGCCCAGCTGTTTGGATTTACTGGATACTGCTACAGAGGCAAGCCCTGTCCTGGCAGAAATAAATTCGGCAGTAAGCTGGTCTGTACAGCCTAAAAACAACTGCGCGTCACAGTTTCCAATGATTTCCTGCCACAAATTCTGCGGGTATCTGTTCTGCAATCCTGCGAGATTTTGGAACACACAGGACATGGAGATATTCCGGGAGCGTATTACGCTGAGCCGGCGGGAGAGGTCGGGGATCGTGCCGCACGCTGTCAGTTCTTCCCCAAGGATATGGACAGGCACAGGCAGTTTGCCGCCCTCGCAGTTGTGGTCTGCATATCGCACCAGTTTGATGAAGCAGAAAGATAGAAACAGCGAGGCCAGAAAATCAAAGGTGCTGTCCTGGTCGCTGGTAACGAGGAAGTAGGCACAGGGCTGCTGACCCGGAAGCTCCAGATCGATCTCATTCTTAGCGGTAATTTTTTTGATCAGCTCAGACTGGAATACCTGCAGGCGGCTGCCCAGACCGATAATCACGCCGCTTCGCACTGTGTCGCTGGCCTGCTTGAACAGGCTGTAGGGTGCTTTGGCAGGGTGCGTGGAAGGAAGCGCCTCGAACAATGTGTCAAGTTGGGATTCCCCATTGAGAGTCAGCAGCCGGTAGACTTCGCCAATGTTGCGGTTTTCTTCCGCATAGCCTTGATCCACATACAGTACCAAGGCCTTGAGCAGATTCATCTCGCAGGCATCCCAGAAATGGTCGCTCTTGCCGTTGTTCGTGGTGTTCTTGATGATGACATCTACAAAAAGCTGGGCCATTAGTTCCTGTCCCTCAACTTCGGCAAGGCAACACCAGGAATCTGAGTTTTCAGGCGAAACGAGGTTGAATACCTTGACACAATAGCCCCGGCTGCGGAGAAATTCGCTTGACTTCTCGTACAATTCCGATTTGGGATCGCAGATGATCAACGATTCTCCGGCGCCATTTTCGCCTCGGACAGTGGCCTGAAGGATACGGTTCATACAAAACGAACGGGTTTTCATGGAACCACTGGCGCCGTAGACTGCCAGATTACTGTTGATTCTGGTATCTTCCGGTATGCAGACTGCTTTGCCATCCAGCATACCCAGTACAACACCCTTGTGTTTGCGCAGATCGGGCACCAGATCCAGTACGCCGGACATTTCTTTGCGGGACATCCAGCCGGAGGTGCCATAAGTGCCTTTGGCGGAGTAGGAGAAATTACGGTCTTCATCATACTCGCCGGCATCACCATATCCCATGCGCATGACCATGATGAGCAACACTGCTAACAAGCCAATGCAGATCAAAATGCCATACACGCCATAAGGCGGTCGGAGCACAGAGGAAAGGCAGAGAAGGAAGTCGGGCGAAGCGGCCAGCGGTGAAGTACCATCGCCGGGAATACCGCCGCCCTGTTTCCAGGTTGCATAGTTACCCAAAAGCTGTGCCAGAAAGCCGCCTGCGTATAGGATTGCAAGAATGGCAAAGGGCGCTGCAATCAGGCTCACGATCAGTTTTTTCTTGTTTATGGGAACAACCTCCCCTCGAATTTTGTGAAGTCAATAGTCTGGAAGCGCACCTGAGAACCGCAGTAGCTGCGAAGTACCTCTGCCTGGAAGTCAAAGCAGATCAGTGTGCCCGGGTGCTCGGATAGTTCGAGAGAGGTGTTAAAGCGTGCGATACGGGGCAGATCGCAGAAATAGCCAAATAGGACTGGTGAGCCATCCGGTGAAATGCCGTCATGCTCAATAGCCAGTCCGGGCTGCCTCGCAGTAAGACCTTGGAGCAGAATGCGATCCAGCTCCGCAGTTTTCCCAGGGTCGCACAGCAGTGCAAGTATCACCTCCCCCTGATGGTCGTTGGTAAGATAAAGAAAATGCTCATAGCTGCCATCCAGCATGAAAAAATCATGTTTGCGTCCTCCGGTGCTGGTCAAAATCTGGTAAGCCAGATCCATGCTGTTGCCCAGAATCAGTCCATGAACATCCTCGTGGCGAAACTGTGGGGACAGGCGCTGTTGGCAGATTACGCTCCAAATCAATGCCTTGACCCGCATTTCCGATTTGTAGCGCCACTTCATCAGGGCGCTGCTGCTGTTGTAGGTCACGAAGATGCCGGAGGGCGCAAGGAGTATTCCAGTGGAGCGGGAACTGCGGATCTTCGTGGTGTCGATCCCCATTTCTTTCACTTCTCTGGAACTGAAAAAAGCAGGATAGACAATCCTGCCGCCAGCGTAACCCTCCGGCGCAAAAATTGCCGGTTTTTCATCCCGATACACACATACACCCGCATTATCCATGGTCACATAGGTTTCTGCCAGGCGGTGTAGCCGGAGTCTTCGGTCAATTTCGCATTTCAAACGGTTGGTGTCGGTATTTCCTGTCAGGTAGCTGGCAAACCTGTCCGGCCGGCTTTCCAGCAGGGTGGCTTTGGCTCGCGGCCCCAGACGGTAGCCGCGCAGTTTATCCCGGTAATAGGTACGCAGCAGCCCGTCTTTTTTCAGTGCAGTGATAACAGACTCCAGATAATACGGACTGCCGGGAAGTCTGTTAAGCTGGTCTGTGGGGAACTCGCCGGAGATGGCAGTCAGAGAGAGAAGCCTGTACGCCATCGTGTCTGGCTGTGGGAATTTCCCAAGTGATCACCTCCTTGTGGTGTGTGGCTTTTACCGAGACTGCAAGGAACTTCGGTAAAAATCCGTGGTGTAACGACAGAAAAAAGCCCCGAAATCCGGGGCGAAATACGATGTTGCGGCAGGTCGGACAAGCAATGGCTGAAAATGCTCAAAAATCCGAGATGGATTTTAGGGTGTTTTCATGCTCAGCAAGCCAGGCGGGAAACCGCTTTTTTTCCATGACACTGATTCTGGTACAGTCCTTTTCGCCCAGCGCAGCGGTGTTGTAGGCATCGCAGAGCAGGCCGGTATCGTCAGCCATGACGAAGGTGGAGAGGACATCCAGAAGCTGCTTTTCTTCCAGATTGTCGTAGTCACGGATACGCCGGGTGGGAAGGCACTGGTCATAAACCTGCGTAAAGCACACCACACAATCGCTGAAGTGGGGCATGGGATGCTCTTTGGCGTATTGCTCCAATGAGAAGTAGAACGGGTCGAGCAGAAACTCAGTGTTTTGCCTCTGCTTGCGTTTTGGGAGCAGGCCAGGCAGGGTGACCTCCAGTACACCGTCCTCATAGACAACCTCAATTCCGTGTACAATACCGGCGGATGTCAGGTAATCGCCTTTGCGGATGGTGGTGCTGGAATATATCAAATGCCGCAGCCTGCAGGCAATTTTCTCTGCCCGCAGGGCGGCATCAGTGGATAAGACTTCATAGTTGTCCGGATAGCGCTGAATATCCGTGGTATCCATCGCGTAAAGAGCATTGCTCAAACGGGATATATCATCAAGAATGCTTCCAATCCGGTGTGAGATGATTTTTCGTTCCAATCAAGTTCCTCCTGTTTTTTTAAAGTAATGCACCTGGCCCGCTGCATCCACGGTGCAGAAACCGGAAATGCCAGGGCAGTCAATGCGGCGAATGTCTTCCGGATTATCGACCAAAATGATGCGGCGTCCACCGCTGCGGTCATCCCGAAGCGCATGGTTGATCAGGGCCTCCTGGCCGGAAGCTGCGTAGACGATTTCGTATAGTTCACCGTTTGCAAAGAAGATAAGCTTGACCGGAAAATCACCGGGAGCATGGTATTCCACCTGCCCGATAAAATCCAAGAGTACCCAGGCAGCCCGTATCAGGGAGCTGTCCGATTTTGCTGCCCAACCAGACGGAAAGTAACCGCCTGTATCAGTTTGAAAAATACGGCCCTGCTTTTGCAGATGGGAGAGCAGGGTCTTGATGATTTCTTCTTTGCCAGGGTGAAAGCAAAGAAGCTGCTGCATATTGAGACCGGGATACATCGTGACGATCCGCAGCAGAGCCGCAGCTTCATTTCCATAGATTTCAGCCCTGGTCTTCATGGGTATCACCTCCAATGGCGTAATATAGGCGTATTCAAGACGCATTAAATAGGAAGGAAAGCCAGTCAGTGTAAGCCCAAAAGATGATCTGGCTGGCAAAACTGGCTTTTAGGCGTAATACAGACGCAAAGCAGACGCATAGCGGCGTCTGGCAGGAAAGTTGCACATGGGAATCACCTCGCCTTTCAAATTGTTATATCTGCTGTTCGGCAGATGTGGATTGTTCACGGCGTTTTCGCTCTACGATTTCACGCAGCTCGCGGCGGTCGGTAGTGATCAGATCCTTTTCCAGAGGGCTGGCTTTGAACTCTACCATAATATTGTTGTTATTGGTAGAAATCAGACCGTGACCTCTTTCAAAGTGAGTGATCTCCATTGTTTCAGCATCGGACAGGTGCAGGGCTTCCTGTACCCGCTGGGCTTCGTCGTCCTCCAGATTCAGAATGATCTTGGTCTTGGAGTTGTTGATGATGCCCTTACCAAATCTGCCGCCGTCAAGGTCAAAGAAATCGGCAAGATCCTGGCTTGCAAAAATCGAGGCGCCGCCGTAACCGCGTATGGTTTTGGCAATTTCCAAAAGAAAATCGCCGGCCAATCTTACACCAGCAGCACCGGCACCGGATAGAAGCTGCCAACACTCATCAATGAAGATGGCTTTTTCTTCTGTACGGTCGGCTTTGGCTCTGTCCCAAACAAAGTCCAGCGCCACAAACATACCTACGGTGAGCAGGTCTCCGGTGAGGGAGGAAATATCCAAAACAGTGTACTTGTTGTCGAGCCGAACATTGGTCTGCTTATTGAAGGTGCTGGCGCTTCCGTTTACCAGACGGTTTAGGATGTGGGCCATGCGCATCGTTTCCTTGGAGGTTTTCAAAATTTCGTACAGGTCACCAAGCACCGGCATCTCACGGTACTGGCCGGGCTGTGCAGGGTCTTCCAAAGAGGCGTTATCATGAGTGATGCCTTTTGTGTTATAGGTACGAACAAGGGCTTCGTCCAAAAGCTGTCGTTCCTCGTGAGACATATCGGGGATCAGCAGACTGAAAAATATGTGGAGCTGCTGGATCTTTGCTGCAAGTTCAGATAACTGGATGCCTGGACCGTCCAGAAGTTCATTCACCGAGCGGTCTACCCGCCGAATCTCCATGACATTGATGCAGTGGGGACTGGCCGGTGAAATCTGGATAAAGGAGCCGCCCACATTGGAGCAGGCGCGATGGAATTCATGGCCTTTTAGGGGCGCAACAATGAAAATGGGGATATTTTTCCGCCTCATTCGCAGCGCCATCAACTGCATGGTAAAGGTTTTGCCGGCTCCGCTCGTGCCAAGGATCGACATATTGGCGTTCTTATAGACCGCAGAATTGAAGATGTCCACGATAATAAGGGAACTGTTGTACTTGTTGACACCCAGCAGGATACCGTTATCATCACACATCTCATAGGATGTAAAGGGATAACAGCTTGCCGCACCGCCTGTCAGCAGGTTGCGCTTACCCCGCTCATACAGTTTCTTTTCCATTGCCACCAATGGCAGGGCAGATAAAAACGCCTGTTCCTCCCGAAAATGGCAGGTGCAGGCGTTCATGTCCTGTGAGAGCAGGAGCTTTTTCATTTCACTGACCTTCCATTCCAAGTCTTCCTCGTTGGAGGCAGTAATGGTAATCAGCAGATTCAAGTAGTAGAAGTCCTCGTTGTTGGCAAGGCCCTCTTTGAGAAAGTACCCGCTTCGGATAGCGCCATCAATGTCATCAAAACTGTCCTTGGAGGTATAGCCCCAAAGGACGGAACTGAGGGCTTCAATAGCTTCCCGGCGTTTGCGGTAGTAGGTTCTGAAACTGATGTCACGAATATGCGGTCGTAGGGTCTCGATGATTTCCTCAACATTTTTGAGCTGCTGCGGCGAGAGGAAGGAGTAGTACAGCAGCCAGTAATGCTTATGCAGACGAAAAGAGAATGGTTGCAATCGGAACAAATGCAGAATATGCACCATTTGAGTATCTTGACAGCAACGGAAATCTTACAGGATTTGATATTGAACTGATGAATGCTATTGCCAAAGAGGCTGGATTTGAAGTGAAGTGGGTAGATCTACCTTTTGATTCATTGCTTGGGTCTATTGAAGCAGGAGATATTGAGGCGATCGCGGCTTCAATTGCACCTACGGAAGAAAGAGCAAAGAGCGTAGATTTTTCAGATGTATACTATTCGGGATCCCAGAGCCTTGTATATAGGACAGATGAGAAATATACTGATTTTTCAGACATAAAAGGAAGGACGATTGCTGTATTGGAAGGATCCCAAAGTGATATGATCGCATCGGGTGAAAATACAGACTATGGTGTAGTAGAGGATGCGACAGTAAAGCGTTTTAAAAATGCCTCCAGTGCAATTATGGAACTAAAGAATAAAGGCGCAGATGCTGTGATCATTGATACGATCATCGCAGAGATTTTTTGCAAACAGACCGATGGGATTGAAGCAGTCCCGGTGAAGGGAACCGAAGAAGATACTGTATTTTGTATTGAAAAAGGTAACACCGAAATAACAGAGTTGATTAATGATGGTCTTGCCAAGGTAAAAGAAAATGGAACCTATGATACTTTGTATGCAAAGTATTTTTCAGGAGAAAAGAGCGAACAGATTATTGCTACACAGGAAGAGGATGGCTTTATCGGAACTCTGAAGTTTATTTTTGTACAGGATAATCGATGGAAATACTATGCAAATGGTCTTGGTACGACATTAATCGTATCGTTGCTTTCCGTATTGATAGGTGTGATTCTTGGATTGCTGGTTGCAATTATACGTATCAATGCCGACAATAGAGGAAAAAGAACGCTTGCTTCTTCTGTTGCGGCTTTCTATGTAGATGTGATTCGAGGAACGCCATCAGTACTACAGCTGATGATTGTATATTTTGCAGTTTTCCATAGTCGTTTGGGATATATTGCTGCAGTGGTAAGTTTTGGAATTAACAGTGGTGCTTATGTTTCTGAAGTGATTCGCGGTGGCATTCAGGCAATAGATAAAGGACAGTCTGAGGCGGGACGTTCCCTGGGTCTTAGTTATAATGATACAATGCGTTTTGTTGTGATTCCGCAGGCAGTAAAAAATATTCTTCCTGCCATGGGAAATGAATTTATCCAGTTGATCAAAGAAACATCCATTTTGGGTTATGTGGGAATTGTTGATCTTACAAAAGCGGCAAGTTATGTATCATCACGTACTTATCAGATGTTTATCCCTTTATTGGCAGCAGGTATCGTGTATTATCTGATTGTAAAAGTATTGTCGATTCTGCTTGGAAAATTTGAGAGGAGGCTGAAGGAAAGTGATTAAGATTCATAATTTGGAAAAATCGTTCGGAAATAACCATGTATTAAACGGTGTAAATATTGAAATAACAAGAGGCGAATGTGTTTGTGTCATTGGACCTTCTGGCTCCGGAAAATCTACATTTTTGAGGTGTATTAATTTACTGGAACAGCCTGATGCAGGAGAGATTCTTATTAACGGAAAGGATATATTGAAACCAGGGTTAGATTTAGATGCGTTTCGGGCGAATCTTGGCATGGTATTTCAGCATTTTAATTTATTTCCGAACATGACAGTGAAAGAAAATATCAAGCTTGCACCAGTACGTCTCCAGAAATGGACAAAAGAGGAAGCGGATAAAAAAGCAGTAGAGCTTTTGAAAAGGGTAGGACTGGAGGATAAGGCGGATACCTATCCGAATAAATTATCTGGTGGACAGAAACAGCGCGTGGCAATTGCGCGTGCATTGGCAATGAATCCGGAAGTGATGTTATTTGATGAGCCAACCTCTGCTTTGGATCCGGAAATGGTAGGAGAAGTGTTGGAAGTTATGCGTTCTCTTGCAAAAGAGGGAATGACAATGATTGTTGTAACGCATGAGATGGGATTTGCCAAAAATGTAAGTAACCGTGTTATATTTATGGATCATGGAACGATTGTGGAAGACAGACCGCCGAAAGAGCTGTTTGAACAGCCGGAACATGAGAGAACAAAAAGTTTTCTTGCGAAAGTATTATAGCAAAAATATAAAACATGTAGATAGAAAAGGGACAGCTTATCTGAAATTCAGATAAATTGTCCTTTTTTGCTTTATAGGAAATTACTCCGTAATGTTCCAATAAAGCAAAAACGCTCCGCGAGGATGCGACCAGATGCATGTGGAATATGTCTGCTAAAGCAGACTGCATCTGGCGCGCAAAGCGTAACAAGTCCCTCAAAGACTGAGGGATTCAGGGAGTTTGAAGCGGACTTGTCCGCTTTGTTCATGCAGATAAATATGATAGATACCGGACGTTCCAATTTTACCAATCTTAAGGCTATTGGCTCATACTCAGGTAATGTTGCTTATTGTATTGAGCCGGGAATTTCGCTCAAGGTCGGTCAGACAATGAATAAGTATGACGAAAATTATTTTAATAACCTTGCAGCCAATGGGGTTATTTCCGGAGATGAAATCCGTCTTTTCGTTGGTCGTATTTTACAGTATGGCTATCATGAATGGAAGCTATGCCCAAACACATTTCCCTTGCAAGTTATGGGATGCAGGAGAAAAGGGACTTACATTATCTGCTTTTGAATGGGAGAAGGATAGAAAAACGCTGATATATGGGCAGGTAGACTATATGTATGGAGAAGCACTTTATAAGCCTGAAATGAAAGAAGGAAATCCTATAAGGTTATATAGTTTGGATGAAATCACGGAGATATTCTGTAAATTAGGACTTCGTATTTGTAACAGCTTTGCTGATTTCAGTGGAAAGCCGAGTTCTGATAATGATATTCAATTGATGGTTTATTCCATACGGGAATAAATCTTCATCAAATCTTTATTTTTTTCTGTTAGGTTATATTTCAGTAAGAAATGAAATATAGAAGGAAGGATAGTAAAGATGGAAATGATGTTACAGACACAAAATCTATGTAAATATTTTAGAAAACAGAAAGCGGTAAATAATGTTTCACTTAATATCGAAAAGGGACAGATTTATGGACTGCTTGGACCGAATGGCGCTGGTAAATCTACCACATTGAAAATGCTGACCGGTATGATGAAACCAACTGCAGGAAAGATTTACTTTGATGGAAAACTTTTGGATAGGAAAGATTTATCAAAAATAGGAGCGTTAATTGAAAATCCGCCTATTTATGAAAATCTTTCCGCCAGAGAGAATTTGAAGGTAAGACAATTATTGCTTGGTACAGATGAAAACAGAATTGATGAGGTCTTGCAGATTGTATCACTTACAAACACCGGAAAGAAGAAAGCAGGACAGTTTTCTTTGGGGATGAAGCAAAGACTAGGCATTGCAATGGCATTGCTTGGAGAACCGGAACTTTTGATATTGGATGAACCTACGAATGGATTAGATCCAATAGGCATCGAGGAATTACGAGAGCTGATCCGGTCTTTTCCGGAACAGGGAATCACTGTAATTCTCTCCAGTCATATTCTCTCAGAGGTACAGTTACTTGCAGATAAAGTCGGGATTATTTCAGGTGGAATCTTAGGATACGAAGGAGCATTAAAGCAGGGAGATAATCTTGAAGATTTGTTTATGAATGTGGTAAGAAAAAACCAGAAAGCAGGTGAAATCCATGGTTAATATTATAAAAGCAGAACATCAAAAAGCCAAAAGAACCATGCGAAAAAAGTTTATCTGGGGATTTCCTCTTCTTACATTTGTCATGGCATTTATATTTACTCTTGGGATGACAAATGCTTATGCAGAAAGTGTTTGGAACTGGTGGTATACACTTTTGCTGCCGGGGATGATTGCTCTATTTTGTTATCTTTCTGTGGCGCAGGAGAAAAAGATAAAATACTATCATTTAATGACTATTCCCACAGACAGAAGAAAATTGTTGCTGGGGAAAATTATTTATATTGGGTACATGATTTTGTTTTCTAATGTGATTGTGTTTGCAGGAGCAACGCTTGGAGGCTTTCTTCTAACGACACATGTTCCAGTTGGAGGAGCGTTGATTGCAGTATTGTTTCTGACGGTTTCTGAGTTATGGGAGATTCCGGTAGCTTTATTTTTAAGTGAACGATTTGGAATGATTATCTTGTATGTCCGTATGATAGAAATTTACCTTTATACCTCAGTTGCACCGATCCCATTCGCAACGATGAGCAACAGAGAGTGGGGACAGATCGGAACGAATTATTTCAGAGGACTCTTTGCCCTGGCATTCCAGGCATTTCTGATGATGGTATGTGTTGCGATTTATGCAGTATTAGTGGCAGGCATCCAGTTTTCAGATAATCTGAGTTCCTCATTATTTGGCGTAATGGCATATACGGTGATCTTATGTTTCAGTCTGTTCAAGACAGGATGACAGAAACAAAACCGGCAGATGGATATGTAACTGCTGAGAGCATTACCTTTACAGTAGAAAATACTGCAGAAATCCAGAAACAGGAGATGAAAGATGATGTGACAAAGGTGTTGATCTCGAAACAGGATATCGCAGGAAAAGAGTTGCCAGGTGCAAAACTTACGATCTTAGATGAAGGTGGAAAAGTGGTAGAAAGCTGGACATCTACAGAAGAGGCACATTATATAGAGAGGCTTCCGATCGGAAAGTACACGCTCAGGGAAGAAACGGCACCGGAAGGTTATCTGGTTGCAAAGGATGTGGAATTTGAAGTAAAAGATACCGCCGAAGTGCAGAAGGTTGTTATGATTGATGAGGAAAAACCAAAAGAAAGTACTCCGGAAGGGGGAAAACCTTCTAAAGATGCACCGAAGACTGGGGATAACACCAACTTGCTGTTATGGCTGATTGTGCTTGGAATGAGCTTAAGTGGAGTGGTAGTCCTTGGAAGAAAAATAAAGAAGAAATAAGGTAAGAAAAAGCGTTCATGGAAACCTGAGGGAATCTGTGAACGCTTTTTTGTTAGGAGGAACATGAGGATGGACAGGAGAAGAGATAAGAACCTGATCGTGGAACCAAATGCAACAATGCCGGGGAGAAAATACAGTGAAGAAAAACCCTGGTCTTGTAAATATTGTTACTGGTGGGAAGGTAGAAAAAAGGGCTGCATTGAGAAGCAGTGCTATTATTTGCTTCCCCAAAAGGATCAAGGGAAGAAAGGGAGTGGTTAATTGCAGGATGAAGTGAATGAAAAAATCATAGCTCTGTGTGTCCAGACAACCCGGATGAGTACCGGTGTGCTAAAGGCATCTATGAGAAAATTTCTGGATGGAATGAGCAGACAGAAACAGAAACGGGTACAGGTAAAACAGGCTGTCAAAACAGGAAAAGCACAGGAAAAGGGCAGAGAAAAAGAAAGAAAACGACAGGAGATGAAAAAGCCTCATGGAAAGCAGACGATAAAACAACTGATCGCACAGGGAGCACAGCTTACAAATATTCAGATCACGGATCAAAATATCAAGTCATTTGACCGGGTAGCCCGTAAATATGGGATCGATTATAGTCTGAAAAAGGATTCCCATATGGAACCGCCGTTGTATCTGGTATTTTTTAAATCGAAAGATGTGGACGTGATGACGGCTGCTTTTAAAGAATATGCAGGCGTAGAGCTGGATCAGTCTAAAAAGAAAAAGCCTTCTGTCCGAAAGAAACTACAGAAGACACAGGAGAGGAAAGCAAAACAACGTCAGAGAGTGAAGACGAGGCAGAAAGTCAGAGGGCAGGAACGATGATCCGGGAAAAGATGCAGAATATCCAGATGAAGAGAGTGGTGATATTAAGCATTCCGTATCTGATCATCTTCTATCTTGCAGATAAATGCTTTTGGCTATACCGCCATTGCATTGGTGACAGTATGATTGAAAAAATCGGTGTGATGCTGATGAATTTCCAACTGGCATTTACCAACTGGCTTCCAAGCTTTCATATGCAAGATCTGTTAGGAGGATTGGTGACCGCGCTTATCTTTCGGTTGATCTTGTATTATAAAGCGAAGAATGCGAAGAAGTTCCGGCATGGAGAAGAGTATGGATCGGCCAGATGGGGCAACCGGAAGGATATTGAACCGTTTGTAGATCCGATATTTGAAAATAACATTATTCTGACCGAAACAGAACGGCTTACGCTGAATAGCAGACCAAAACAGCCGAAGTATGCCAGGAATAAAAATGTGATTGTGATCGGAAGTTCAGGTTCTGGAAAAACAAGGTTCTATTTGAAACCTCAGCTTATGCAGATGACTCCAAATGTCAGTTATGTCTGTACTGATCCAAAGGGAACCATCATTGTGGAATGTGGCAAGATGCTGGTAAATGGCGGCTATCGGATCAAGGTGCTGAATACGATCAATTTTAAAAAGTCCATGCACTATAATCCATTCCATTACATCCGTAGTGAAAAGGATATCTTAAAACTGGTGAATACCATCATAGCAAATACGAAAGGGGAAGGAGAAAAATCTACGGAGGATTTCTGGGTAAAAGCGGAACGTCTTCTGTATTCTGCCCTGATCGGTTATATCTGGTATGAAGCACCGGAAGAAGAGCAGAACTTTTCTACTCTTTTGGAATTCATCAATGCCAGTGAAACGAGAGAAGATGATGAAGAATTTAAGAATGCGGTAGATGAACTGTTTGAAGAATTGGAAGCAGAGAATCCGGAACACTTTGCAGTCAGACAATATCGAAAATATAAGCTGGCCGCCGGAAAAACAGCGAAGTCGATCCTTATTTCCTGTGGAGCCAGATTAGCTCCTTTTGATATCCAGGAGCTTCGGGAAATCATGTCCTATGATGAGATGGAGTTGGATATGATCGGAGATCAGAAGACAGCAATGTTTGTCATTATCAGTGATACTGATGATACTTTCAACTTTGTGGTGGCAATCATGTACACACAGCTTTTTAATCTGCTCTGTGATAAAGCAGATGATGAGCATGGTGGAAGACTTCCGTACCATGTGCGATTACTGCTGGATGAGTTCAGTAATATTGGTCAGATCCCGAAATTTGATAAACTGATCGCAACGATTCGAAGCCGTGAGATCTCCGCCTCTATTATTTTACAGTCGCAGAGTCAGTTGAAAACCATTTATAAGGATGCTGCTGAAACCATCACGGGGAATTGCGATACCGTATTATTTCTTGGAGGAAAAGAAAGTTCCACGTTAAAGGAAATCTCGGAAACGCTGGGAAAAGAGACCATCGATCTTTACAATACCTCTGATACCAGAGGAACAAGTCAGTCCTATGGTTTGAATTATCAGAAGACAGGGAAAGAATTGATGAGCCGGGATGAACTGGCTGTAATGGATGGAAATAAATGTATCTTACAGCTTCGAGGCGTACGGCCATTTCTTAGTAACAAATATGATATCACAAAGCATAAGAGATATAAGGAATTGTCGGATGCGGATAAAAGGAATGCGTTTGATGTGGAAAAATATCTGGAGCATAAACTGGTCTTTTCTCAGAATACAGAGTTTGAGATGTATGAAGTAAATGTAACAGAAGAGGATGTGAAAGAAGTGATAGAGGAAGAAGTAAACTAAAAAGAGTATCTTTTGGGTTAGAAATGTGATATTCTTTTATAAAAACAAATTTGAATTGAACTAAATTTCAAGTTGTGAAGGTGAAATGGCAATGTACCCTAATTTTTGGTTAATAATGTTTTGTGCTTTTATAGTTTTGCTGGAAGATATATCAGTAAAAAAAAGGAAATAGATAAAACGGGAAATTTAAATGTTGGAGAAGGGAATATTAGCCTCAATATAGGAATGCAAGAGGTTCTTGCGTCTGTTTTTTTGATATGCAAGAGGCACTTTCTTGAAAAAAACTTGGTTGAATTATAGACTGGAAACACGGAGGTGAAATACATGGATTTTGGAGAACAAATTAAAAACATTCGTCAAAAAGAAAAATTGACACAAGAACAATTTGCTATGAAACTGAATGTGAGTAGACAAGCTGTTTCAAACTGGGAGAATAACAAAAATCTTCCAGATATAGGAATGCTTATTTTGATGTCTGATGTGTTTCAAATATCTCTGGATTATTTGATTAAAGGAGAAAACGAAATGAACAACATGACAGAAAAAGTAATCAAAGATGGAAGTGAAACCAGAAGAGCCAAGTATAATATGGTGTGCTCGATTATAGGCAGTTTCTTGATTTTAATCGGAATTATACTGCTTTTTGTGAAGGGACTGTCGGTAGAGTATATTGATGCACAAGGGGTGCTGCATGAGAATTTCTTTCTTGTCCCAATTGGATTTTTATGCGTGTTTAGTGGTTTGATTTCTTTTATTACAGTTGGTATAACTACAATTATCAGCAAATTTAAAAATAGGAACTCATAATTATAGTGCTATTTTCAAGGCAATTTTTTCTTGAATGTGGAAACTATTATTCACATGGATTGTCAAATTTCAGTTTGTCAAATTGAAGTGTAGTATTAAAAATTAAATAAAAAGCGTTAGAGCATGTAGATATCCGTCTATGTGCTCTTTTTTTGCGTTTTTTTAAGAAAAGCCCTGATGATCAGGCAGAAAGGAGAGGAAAGTGAAGATAAAAATAAGATCACCTTGCAAATAAAACCAGTAAAAAAAGAGGTCTGAATAATAGGGGAAGGAGAGAGGAAACGCTGACAGACCATAGAAACAGCGTTTATTCAGAAAAGAATATGGGATTTTTCGGAAGTGCAATTACAATCTTACAGACATTAGTCGTAGCGATTGGTGCAGGTCTTGGTGTCTGGGGAGTCATCAACCTGATGGAAGGTTACGGAAATGATAATCCGGGTGCTAAATCACAGGGAATTAAGCAGCTTATGAGTGGCGGTGGTGTGATCCTGATCGGTACACAGTTGATTCCGCTTTTGAGTGGATTATTTGGTTAAAAGAAAGGAGTAGAGATCCATGTTCAATCAAATTTTTGATGCGATTGAGGAATGGATGAGGGAACTTCTAACAGGTATGATCAGTTCTAACCTGGACCGTATGTTTACGGATGTCAATCAGAAGACAAGCGAGATTGCGGGCCAGGTTGGACAGACACCACAAGGATGGAATGGCAGTATCTTTAGTATGATCGAAGGACTGTCAAATTCAGTTATCATGCCGATTGCAGGTATCATCATAACATTTGTACTGTGTTATGAATTGATCTCCATGCTGACAGAGCGAAATAATATGCATGATATTGATACATGGATGTTCTTTAAGTATTTTGTAAAAATGTGGATCGCCGTTTATCTGGTAAGCAATACGTTTACCATCACGATGGCAGTCTTTGATGTAGGACAAAGCGTCGTAAACTCGGCGGCAGGGCTGGTTTCTGGAGATACATCCATTGATATCAGCTCTGCGATCACAGATTTATCTACTACATTGGAAAGCATGGAGATCGGGGAACTTGTGATATTGGCATTGGAAACTTTGATCGTAAGTTTCTGTATGAAGATCATGTCTGTACTCATTACGGTTAAAAAATAAAAAAGTTGGCACGATTGTTGTAGGCGGTTCTCCCATAGACAGTATCCAGTATGAGCTGATTGATAAGCAGTTTGACTGTATGGCATAATATCTTTCATGGGATATGCTTTTCAAAAAATCATATTACGCAACAGCCAAAGATGAACTTGAAAAAAACAAGGATTCCATGAACGAACTTGAGGGGATCGGAAAAAATTTATAAAGCACGTTCCAAATTCCAGTTTGCCAACTTGCCCTTTGAGAGAGGAGAAATCCTTTTCTCAAAGGGCTTTTTCTATTTATACAGATATTCGCAAACTACAAGATAAAGCTAAAACTTCATATACTCTAATCACAGAGGAAGTGGAGGTTTTGATATGAGTAACAGTTTAGCAGAAGTACACCCGGAGCTTGTTTCGGAGTGGTCGGAGAAGAACTTACCGCTTACACCTGATGACATTACTTTCGGTTCAAATAAAAAAGTATGGTGGAAAGGTGCTTGTGGTCACGAATGGAAGACAAGCGTTAAGGCTCGTTCCAATGGAGAGAAATGCCCGATATGTTCCGGTGCGAGAGTGATTGCAGGGATTAATGATTTGGCAACATTAGAGCCGCTACTGGAAAAGCAGTGGTCGGACAGAAATTATCCGTTACTTCCAACTCAGGTTATGGTCTTTGCCAATCGAAAGGCTTGGTGGAAGTGTAAGGATTGTGGCAGAGAATGGAACACCCTTGCGTGGACGGTGCAAACTGGTTTAAGTCAAACGGGAAATGGCAAAGCCGCACTTATGAACCAAAGACGGGAGATATTATCGGGAGGGCAACGGTACAACAGACCACGTTGGTATCGTAGAGAAATGCGAGAATGGCACAGTTTATACCGTAGAGGGTAACTCAAGCGATGCCTGCAAGCAAAGACAGTACACAGTCGGAAGTAGCAATATTTATGGATACGGTATTCCGGCATATTAAAAATTCCAGACGGTGTCTGGAAAATCGAAAAGATGGCTGCTCAGTTGAGTAGCCATCGGGTACATTAAAGAGATTGCTTTTTTCAAATATAACAAGTATAATGAACATACCAAAGGTATGTAAGAAAGGATGGAAAATATGAGAAGAGATCCAGAAAAAACATATGAAAAAATATTAGAAGTTTCAAGTAAGTTATTTTTTGAAAAAGGATATGAAAACACATCTTTGCAGGATATTGTAAATAATTTGGATGGATTAACTAAGGGAGCGGTGTATCATCACTTTTCATCAAAAGATGATATATTGGATGCTATAGAGGATAAACTATTAGTAGAGAATAATCCGTTTAAAAAGGTATTAGTATATTCTGAATTAACAGGTATTGAGTTGATAAAAAAGGCTT
Organism: Coprococcus sp. AM100_B19A; assembly: GCF_027662015.1. Taxonomy (NCBI): domain Bacteria; kingdom Bacillati; phylum Bacillota; class Clostridia; order Lachnospirales; family Lachnospiraceae; genus Coprococcus; species Coprococcus sp. AM100_B19A. Next base: position 1,688 of record NZ_JAQDKN010000006.1, on the reverse strand, counting down.
TTTTGTTAGGAATAGAAGATCAAGAGCAGCAATATTATAACAAAATAAGTATGAAAATTTGGCGCCAAAGTGAAAAGATTCAAAGTCCTAAGATGATTGCAAAAATGATTGAAATTAATAAAAATATTTTGGCACCTGATTTATGCAAAATAGTAGAAAAGGGTATTAAGGATGGATCTGTAGATACAAAATATCCGATGGAGATTTCGGAACAGATATTATTACAAATAAATATAGGTTTGTTACTCGCGATTTCTGATATTACAGAGAAAGAATTAACAGGAAAAATAGAATTTATTTCAGAATGGACAAAAAATATGGGAGTAGATTTTTTAGATAAAGAATTAAAAGAGAAATTGAAACACGTCTTTATGGAATATTGTGAATAAAATGGGAATTTCCCCATTTTATTTTTTGAACATAACATACCATCGGTATGTAAAGGAGAAAAAAATGAATACATATTATTTATATTTAATAGGACAGGCAAACTCGCTGGTAATTAATCAAATGCTAAAATTTGCGTTATATATGTACATTTTAGATAATACAGGTTCATCAGTTATATATTCGAATATCATAGCATTTTCTATGCTACCAATAATTTTCTTTAGTCCAATTGCTGGCTGGATCTGTGATTATGTGAAAAAGAAAAAATTAATAGTTATGTTAGACTTTACATCAGGCATAATACTTAGCTTGTTTTTCCTTTTATCTAATAAAGTAATAGCAATTTGCATCATTTTATTTATATTAGGGATATTAGGGACGTTAGAAACACCAGCTACTCAGGCGGCAGTACCACTAATTACAGATGATTTAAATAAAACTAATACAGAAATAGCACAGATATCGTCTATTTCAGCAATATTAGCACCAATTCTAGGTGGAGTTATATATAATACATTTTCCATAAATAAGATTATTATTTTTTCTATAATTGGTTTTGGGATTACCGCTTTTTTGGAAAGTTTAATAAAAATGAAAAATGAACAATGCATAAGGGATAGTGCGATATTGGGAATAAAACAGGGAATAAAGTATTTGTTTGTGGAAGAAAAAGAAATTCTTAAATTAGTGTTGTATGCAGGCGTAATTTCCTGTGAAATAACAGGGCTGCTTACAATTGCATTTCCATATATCATAAGAAATACGTTACAGTATAGTACAACAGTCTATGGATATGCAGAAGGAAGCCTGGGAATAGCTGCAATCGGTGCAACTTTTTATTATTCTTTTACAAGAAGAAAGTGGGATAGTAATAAAACAAATAATCTTGTTATTGGAATAGGCGGGTGCGTTATGATAACGGGAATTATTTTGTGGATGTGTCAAACAAGGAATGTAATATTTATTACTATTTTGGTGCTATGTAGCATAATTCAGTTTAATATTAATATTTTTTCAATAGTATGTTTATCTGATATTATGAGAAAAACAAAAGAAGAATATATGGGGAGAATTATGGGATTTGTATCTATGATAACCAATATGTTTCAACCGATAAGCCAGATTATTTATGGGAGAGGGTTAGAATATACAATATCAGGGTTCGGAAAATTCCTTATTGTGATAGCAGTAAGTATTCTGGGAATTTCTTTATATAGAAAAAATGTAATAAAGAGAGAAAAAAAACAGTTGATTTAGAAGTTAACTGTTTTTGAAAGGCCGTTTTTGCTATATCTAAC